>CAYVSA010000004.1:46735-59180 GCA_964454175.1 uncultured Pseudomonadota bacterium | reverse complement strand
ACCAACGCCCAAGGCCCAAGGCCCCTTCACCACTCCGACACCCCGATACGCATACTCCCTCTTCCATCATTCATCTTTCACTACTATAATTGCAACCTTGGCGGTAGATAGCTGTTGTCTGCCCAAATTGAAGGCATTATTCTTTGCAGATGACCGATTTTAATGCATCTGTTGGTGTTTGACAGGTACGATAAAATGCAACATTCTTTTAAAATCAATATGTTACCAGAGAGGCCTCCGGGCAGTTTTTTTGGTATGGGGGTTGCTTAGTAAAACCGCGAGAGGAGTACGCATGAAAAAGGTAGAGGCCATTATCAAACCGTTTAAGCTCGAGGAAGTCAAAGATGCACTCAATGCCCTGGGTATTCAGGGAATGACTGTCAGTGAGGTAAAGGGATTCGGGAGGCAGAAGGGCCACACCGAACTGTACCGTGGAGCGGAATATATCGTAGATTTTCTTCCCAAAGTCAAGATCGAGGTCGTAGTAAAGGACGAGATCCTTGATGATGTTCTTGACGCCGTTGCCAACGCTGCCAAAACAGGCAGGATAGGCGATGGTAAGATTTTCGTGGTAACAGTGGAGAATGCCATACGGATAAGGACTGGTGAAACCGGCGAGGACACGATCTGACTCGGCCGGGCTTAAAATGAATCGAATTGGAGGTTAGGGTTATGACACCTAAAGAAGTTCTGGAATTTGCCAAGAAAAACAATGTGAAGATGGTTGATCTTAAATTTATGGACCTGCCGGGTACCTGGCAGCATTTCGGCGTTCCCATCAGTCAGCTTGAGGAGGACTCTTTCGAAGATGGTTATGGATTCGACGGCTCGAGCATCAGAGGCTGGCAGCCGATCCACGCAAGCGACATGCTGGTGGTGCCGGACCCTGAAACCGCTGTAATGGACCCCTTTGCTTCAGTGCCTACGCTGTCCCTTATCTGCAATATCGTCGATCCTATCACAAAGGAATCTTATTCGAGAGACCCCCGATTCGTTGCAAGGAAAGCGGAGAGCTACCTGAAGTCCACCGGTCTCGGGGATACCGCTTACCTCGGGCCTGAAGCCGAATTCTTCATTCTGGACGATGTCCGGTTCGAGCAGACCCCAAACTCTGCTTTCTATTACATCGACTCGGTCGAGGGTTGGTGGAACTCGGGCAGGGAGGAAAACCCCAACCTTGGATATAAGCCCAGGCACGGCGGTGGATATTTCCCCTGCGCACCTACCGACAGCACTTCAGCTATAAGGGTCGAAATGGTTCAGGTCCTGGAATCCCTGGGGATCGAGATCGAGGCCGAGCACCATGAAGTAGCAACCGCAGGCCAGGCAGAGATCGACATGAAGTACATGCCCCTCGTTTCTGCCTCCGATCAGCTCATGTGGTTCAAGTACGTGGTCAAGAACGTTGCGCGCAAGCACGGGAAAACAGCAACTTTTATGCCCAAGCCCATTTTCGAGGACAACGGCTCGGGTATGCACACTCACATCAGTATCTGGAAGGATGGGAACCCCCTGTTTGCCGGCGATCGCTATGGTGGACTCAGCGAGATGGCGATGCACTTTATAGGCGGCATTCTCAGACATGCTCCAGCCCTGTGCGCCCTCACTAATCCAACGACGAACTCATATCGGAGACTGGTTCCCGGTTACGAAGCTCCTATCAACCTTGTGTATTCTTCCAGAAACCGGAGCGCCGCCATCAGGATCCCGCTCTACTCGGCAAGCCCCAAGGCAAAGAGGATAGAGTTCAGGACCCCTGACCCAACCTGCAACAGCTACCTGGCATTTTCAGCCCTTCTGATGGCGGGACTGGACGGTGTGGAGAATCGGTTGGATCCCGGTGAGCCGCTCGACAAGAATATTTACGGTCTGCCCCCTGAGGAGCTTGCAAACATTCCCGCTGCGCCGGGGTCGCTGGAAGAGGCCCTGGACAACCTGGAAAAGGATCATGAGTTCCTGTTGAAGGGAGATGTTTTCACTCCCGACCTTATCGAAATGTGGCTGGGGTACAAGAGGGAGACGGAAGTCGATGCTATCAGGCTGAGGCCTCACCCTTACGAGTTCGCCCTGTATTTCGATATCTGATCCACAACTGCAATCACCTGCGATATAATAAAAAAAGCCCCGCCTGTGCGGGGCTTTTTCAGGATCGCCTGTTATTTTTTCTGGTGGAAACCCTATGCCTGCAGCTGGTTCTGATCTGTGTCTGGTATCGGTTTCCTTGAGAAAAAGAAGTAAAGCACCACGCCCACCGGCAGGATGACCAGGCTCACGATCTGGCTGGTGGAGAGAGTGATCCCCAGTATGTCCATACTGCCCCTGGGATCTCCCCTTAAAAATTCGACACTGAATCGAAAAAGGCTGTAGATGATGAGGTATGTGGTCATCAGCTGGCCGTGGAACCGTTTGCGTGAGTGAAGCCATACGAGGTAAATAGTCAGGAGCAGGAGGCCTGAAAATGAATATAGTTGGGTCGGGTGGACAGGAGTGTGGAGAACTCCCGTGGCAAGGCTGAGAGGGTCTGTAAATATTACCGCCCACGGAAGATCTGTGGGTTTGCCGTAGCAGCAGCCAGCTGAGAAGCAGCCGATCCTGCCCAGAGCGTGTCCCATGGTGAGCCCGGCAGCGCTTACATCCAGAGTTCTTAACAGCTGCATCCTGTTAAAGTAGACAGCGGCTATCAGTCCCAGGGCACCTCCTGTCATACCCCCGTAGAAAACCAGCCCGCCGCGCCATATCATGAGGATTTCCAGAGGATTATTCAGAAAATAATCCAGGTTGACGACGATAAAGAGGGCCCTCGCACCGATGATGCCGCCAATGACGGCAATAAGGGCCAGATCAATGATCTTGCCGGGTTCACCGCCCTCCCTGCGGAAAAGGAACTCCGCCAGAGCCACTCCCGCAAGTATGCCAGTGGCTACCATGAGGCCATACGTGTGTACGGTTAGTGGACCGATCTTGAATAAAATCGGGTACATTTAGATCCTCAATGCCCCTCTCTGCCGACTCGCCCCGTAGCGTAGAGAAAAACGAGAACAGCGGCTCCAACCGTGATCGCCGAATCCGCGACGTTGAAGGCCGGCCAGTGGTGATGGCCGACGTAAACATCGAGAAAATCCACCACCTGGCCTGTCACTGCTCGGTCGTAAAGGTTTCCAAAAGCACCCGCTCCCAGACTGGCCAGGGCGAGACACAGGACATTTGACTGCTCCCGCTTTGCCTGACGGTACAGGTAGCCCAGCAATATGATAGCACACACGGATGCCCCGATGAAGAAGGCCCTTCGGAGCGGGCTATCCCAGCCCGCCAGTATTCCGAAGGCCCCGCCTGTGTTGCGGACATAGGTGATGTCGAAAAAGGAGGGTATGACGGTTATCGAATGGTTAAGGTCCAGAAGGCGGGGTATTATCACCTTGGTGATCCTGTCAGCGGACAGGATAAGTGTGAACAGGATCAGGTCAGCCATCAGCCCTCCATGATGACGTCGTGGCAGCGTCTGCAGATGCCGGGATGGTCGTCAAAACTCCCAACTTCCGGAGTGTACTTCCAGCAGCGTTCGCACTTCTGACCCTCGGCTGGCACAACCAGGACCGCAAAGCCCGGAACTTTTTCATCTGTTACGGCCCCTTCCGGGATATCAGTTCCATCAACAACCCTCACCTGGGAGCAGATAAAAAGGTCCGCCAGGTCACGTCCGAAGCTCTCCAGAAAAGAGGCTGAATCTTTGTCTGAGACGAAAAGGTCGATGCCGGCTTCGAGGGAATTACCGATTGTCTTTGCCTGCCTTTTTTCCTCAAGAGCTTTAGTTACGAGCTCCCTCATGTCGAGAAGCCTGCCGTAACGTTCTTCAATGGTTGTGTCATCCCATTTTTCATCGGGAGACGGGAATCTGCCGAGGAAAACACTCTCCGGCCTTTCCCCGGGCAGATGCTCTGAGACTTCCTCTGCCGTGAACGAAAGTATGGGAGCCATGAGGCCGACGACGGCTTCTGCAATCTGGAAAAATACAGTCTGTGCGGACCTCCTGATCCTGGAATTGCCGGGAGAAGCGTACATCCGGTCTTTGAGCACATCCAGGTAGAAGTTAGACAGGTCGACGACGCAGAAGTTGTGCAGGGTGTGGAAAACCATATAATACTGATAGCTGTCATAGGCGGACCTTATTCTGGTCGTGACTCTTGAAAGCCTCATCAGGGCCCATTTATCGATCTCCTCCAGTTCCTCGTATGGAACGGTATCACTTTCCGGGTCGAAGTCACACAGGTTGCCCGTGAGGTAGCGGCAGGTGTTTCTGACACGCCTGTAGGCCTCTGACACCCGCTGCAGGATCTCCTTGGATATCCTGATATCTTCCCTGTAGTCTTCCGCCGCCACCCAGAGTCTGACGATCTCCGCCCCGAGTTTGTCAATTATCTCCTGGGGTGAGATCACATTTCCCATGGATTTGGACATCTTGCGGCCGTCCCCGTCAACCACGTAGCCGTGGGTCAGAACTTCTTTGTAAGGCGCTTCGTCTCTTGTGCCCACTGATGCGAGAAGCGAGCTGTGAAACCATCCCCTGTGCTGATCAGAGCCCTCCAGATACATATCGCAAGGCCAGGTGAGATCTTCTCTGTCATCGAGTACTGCAGCGTGGCTCACTCCCGAGTCGAACCAGACATCCAGGATATTTGTGTCTTTCTCAAAGGTTGTCCCTCCGCAGGAGGAACAGGATGTGCCGGGGGGGAGGAGATTTTCGGCCTCCTCGGCAAACCACACGTCTGCTCCGTTTTCAACCATAAGATCAGCTATGTGATCGCAAATGCCTTTGTCCATGAGCGGGTGATCACAGGTTTTGCAGTAGAAAATAGTAATAGGCGATCCCCATGCCCTTTGACGGGAGATACACCAGTCCGGCCTGTTCTCGATCATCTGGTAAATACGCTGCTGGCCCCATTCGGGTATCCACTTTACTGAACGGATCGCATCGAGGGATTTATCCCGGAGGCTGTTTTTTTCCATTGATATGAACCACTGTTCAGTTGCTCGAAAGATTACAGGTGTTTTACAGCGCCAGCAGTGAGGGTATGAGTGTTCGAGAGTGGACTCGGCGAGGAGAGCGCCTTTCTCACGAAGCAGCCTGCTGACATCCGGGTTGGCGTCAAATACATACTTCCCGGAAAAATACTCAACTTCGTCGGTAAATTTCCCCTGGTCGTCAACCGGAGCATAAATTTCCAGATCATACTTGAGGCCCGTAGCGTAGTCTTCCTGACCGTGGCCGGGTGCCGTATGGACGCATCCGGTCCCGGCCTCCAGGGTCACGTAGTCAGCCAGCACGATTATCGACTCTCGATCGTATAAAGGGTGTGCTGTCTTGAGCCCTTCCAGCACTGTGCCCGGGAACTTTGCTATCACTTCGGGTTCATCGATCCCCATGGCAGCCGCCAGGTGTGAGGCCAGGTCCTCGGCGACGATAAGGGCCTCACCTGCCCACGAAATAGCAACATAAGTGAAGTCAGGATGTAGGGCCACCGCGAGGTTTGCAGGTATGGTCCACGGGGTCGTAGTCCAGATCACCACACCGGCGGGGATCCCCTTCAGTTCCGGAACTGCTTCTGACGGGTCATCCAGGAAAGAAAAACGAACAAAGATCGAGGGTGAAGTGTGATCCTGGTACTCGACCTCGGCCTCTGCCAGGGCAGTTCCGCACGAAGCGCACCAGTAGACGGGTTTTTTCTGTTTGTAAACTGAACCCTTATCTATGAAGGTCCCGAGTTCTCTGGTTATCCTTGCTTCATAAGAATAGGCCATGGTCAGGTATGGATCTTCCCAGTCTCCAAATACACCGAGCCTCTTGAACTCTTCCCGCTGAATGTCGATGTATCTGGTCGCGTATTCCCTGCAGGCTTTCCTGATCTTCAGGGGTGACAGCCCTTTTTCCCGTGCTTGAAGCTCCGAGTCCACCTTGTGCTCGATGGGAAGGCCATGACAGTCCCAGCCAGGAACGTAGTGTGAGTAGTAGCCGCTCATCCATTTGGATTTTACAACGAAGTCTTTCAGTATCTTGTTCAGGGCCGTTCCCATGTGTATGTTGCCGTTGGCATAAGGAGGCCCGTCGTGAAGTGTATACTTCGCTTCCGCCTTCCTTGAGTCCAATATTTTGCGGTAGATCTCCCCGGAACTCCATTTTTTGAGTCTTTCCGGCTCCTTGACGGGCAGGTTGCCTCGCATGGGAAAATCGGTCTGAGGAAGATTGAGAGTGTCCTTGTAGCCTTTCGTTTTTTCTGTTGTCATTTCAAGTCCCTGATAAGAGCATGTGTCGTTGAAAAGAAATAAAAAAACTCCCAGTCCCATGGGGACGGGAGTTCTGGCCCGCGGTACCACCCCGGTTGCCCGGCCGCAGGGGGCCGGACCACTCTGACGCTGTAACGGGCGTATCCCGTCTGCGCCTCCCGAATGTTCGGCGCAGCGGCTCCGGGGTGATCTTCCCGCGCCGTCCTCAGTCCCGGGCTCACACCCTCCCCGGGTCGCTGGTACCTTGACGGCAGGTACTGCCCCCATCACAGCCTTTGGTCTGGACATGATCGAGCCGCAAGGATAGGTGCTGTCAGGCTTTATGTCAAGGTGTCGAAATGTTAGCTAAAGAACTGATTGGTCGTATCCAATAATCATCATGCAGGGATCCTGGATATATTTCCCCGGGTCATGAGTTTGTAAAATGCCCGGATAAAGGCTGACAAGGGAGGATAGGTGGGGGTGAAGTACTATCCGATCAGGATCATTACCAGACCCTGAACCACTCCGATCACGGTTCCAGTGACGGCCCCGACTATCTCAATGTGAGTAAATTCCTTCCTGGCCAGGTTCATGACCAGGTCTTCCAGCGCCTCCAGTTCGAACTGCTCTACTCGCTGGGCAACCAGTTCCCTGATATTTACCGACTCTGTTACCTTCCCGATGAACACATTCCTGTAGCGTGCGATAAGCTTGTTGACCTCTTTTGTGAGGGTGTCAAGTATCTGGGGCAGCAAGAGGGCGTCCCATGCCTGCCCAATTCCAGGGATCTTTCCTATCAGGCTGCCGGGGCCCTTCAGGTTGAGGATACTGTTCAGGGTCCCACGGACCTCATCTTCCCAGTCAACATCGCTCATCGCCTCCTTCAGGTCATCGGATGTCAGAAGCCGGTCGTGTACGGTCTCAGCTATTCGTACGGCCAGTTCGTGATGCCTTCGAGGTATTACTCCCTGGATCTTCAGGCCGAGGAAGTTCACCTGTTTTCTGGGTCTGAACAGCATCTTTATGGCTATCCTGTTAGTCACCCATCCGACAAGGGCGCCGACTGCTGGAAATATCAGAAAGTAGAATAGTTCAGGCATAGTGTCTTCTCTCCTGCTTCTTGAAGTGTCTGCCCAATAGTGCCTCATGGCCATGATACAATACTAGCGTAAAAAATCTAATGAAATTCAAGAGTTATCATTCAGCAACGCTGTGATCCTCCGTATCATCCCCGTAATTCAGGTGGAAAAACCTCACATGGGAGGCGTTAGGCAGTACTATATCCTTCCGTTGATGATAATTTATTTGTTGAGTTCTCGTTATCGCGGTTTCATGGTATTGTTTGAGCTTGTGCGGATTCTGCAACTGTTTTAAAGGGAGGTTCCGTTGGCTAAACCAGGCAAAAAAGGGCAGAAGTTCGAAAGGAAACTGGCGGATCTGGAGAAGATCGTGGCGCGCCTCGAAGAAGGCGAGACATCCCTTGAAGATTCACTGTCACTTTTCCAGAAAGGCACAAATTACCTCAAGGAACTGGCAGACATGCTGGACGAAGCAGAAAGACAGGTGGAGGTTCTCACCGAAGACAGTTCCGGCGGCGTGACGACCCGGCCCCTTGATGAGGAACCCGGCCAGGGATGAAGGACTACCTGGACAGGGGCAGACAGATGGTTGATTCAGCTCTTCAGGAGCTGATGCCGCCCGAAGGGTCGAGGCCAGCACAACTGGTAGCAGCCATGCGCTACAGCCTGTTCGCCGGCGGAAAGAGGCTTCGCCCTGTACTGGTTCTCGCTGGAGCCCAGATAGCAGGTGGTGACAAACGCCAGGCTCTTCCAGCTGCGTGTGCCGTAGAACTGGTTCATACTTATTCACTCATACACGATGACCTGCCCGCGATGGACGACGACGATTTCCGAAGGGGTGTACCAACCTGCCACCGGAAGTTCGGTGATGCTACGGCTATCCTTGCAGGAGATGCTCTCCTGACCCTGGCTTTCGAGGTGATCTCGGATCCGGATCACGGAAGCCCTCTGGATGGCGGCATACGAGCACGCATGGTGGCCGAGCTGGCTCATGCGGCCGGCTGGAAGGGTATGGTCGGGGGACAGCAGGAAGACATCCAGAGCGAAGGGAAGGATCCCGACCTTCCTACACTGGAATACATCCACACGCACAAGACCGGTGCCATGATCAGGTGCTGCGCGGTTCTGGGGGGATTGTCTTCGGGTGCCAGTGAGGAAGTGCTCGAACAGCTGCGTGCTTACGGTGAAAAGATCGGGCTTGCCTTTCAGGTGGTAGACGACATACTGGATATCACCTCCACCACTCAGGAACTGGGCAAAGATAAGGGGTCGGACGCTGCCCGGGGGAAACTTACTTATCCTGCCCTCTTCGGGCTTGACGAATCCAGAAAACGGGCTCGCGACCTCATCGGGGATGCCAAATCGGCGGTAACAGATCTTAAGGACGCGGAAATACTTACGGGTATAGCTGATTACGTCCTTTCCAGGAGACTTTAGCGGTTTGAGCACAAACAAGGGAAAAGAAACATCCGTCCTCTCAACGATCCAGAGCCCGGCAGACCTGTGGGAGTTGGGTGTTGATCAGCTCTCAAATCTGGCCTCGGAGGTCAGGGCGGTGATACTGGACGTCGTGTCCAGGAATGGGGGTCACCTTGCCTCCAATCTGGGTGCAGTGGAGCTCACTATCGCGCTTCACTACGTCTTCCGCGCACCCGTAGACAGGATAGTCTGGGACGTCGGGCATCAGGCCTACACACACAAGCTGTTGACCGGGCGCAGGGACAGGTTCCACACCCTGAGGACGAAGGACGGCATAAGCGGTTTCCCAAAGCGAAACGAAAGTGAATATGACCACTTCGACGTCGGGCACAGCGGTACTTCCCTGTCAGCTGCTCTCGGCATAGCCGAGGGCATGGAACACCTGGGTGCGGAGGGAAAAGTTGTTCCGGTGATAGGCGATGGCAGCATGACAGCTGGCCTGGCGCTGGAGGGCCTGAACCAGGCCGGCGAGAGGGGAAAGCGGCTGGTGGTCATTTTAAACGATAACGAAATGTCTATATCGCCGAATGTGGGGGCCATCTCATCTTATCTTTCCAGGACCCTGACCGGTCAGACAGTACAGAAGATAAAACACGAATCCGAAAATATTATGAAAAGCATACCTGCTATTGGGCCATCGATGCACAAAGTCATGAAGAGGGTCGAGGAATCCTTTAAAACACTTGTGTATCCTGGCATGTTCTTCGAAGAGTTGGGCTTCGAGTACATCGGTCCGATCAGGGGACACAGGATGGACAGGCTCATAGATGCCTTCACCAATGCCAGGCGCATGAACGGTCCCGTGCTGGTCCACGTGGGAACAACAAAAGGGTATGGCTACGGACCAGCTGAAAAGAACCCATCCATTTTTCACGGGGTCGGTCCCTTTGATCTCGAGACCGGCAGCCCCCGCAGACAGGCCGGGCCGCCCTCCTACACCAGTATTTTTTCAGAAGCGCTGATCGAAGCGGCCAGGGCGGATGAGCGGATAATCGGAATTACAGCTGCGATGCCTGAAGGGACAGGACTGGACAAGTTCGCCAGGGAATTCCCCAACAGGTTTTACGATGTGGGGATAGCCGAACAGCACGCTGTGACTTTTGCGGCCGGCCTGGCAGTGCAGGGGCTCAGACCTGTTGTAGCCGTGTACAGTACTTTTCTGCAGAGGGCATACGATCAGATCGTTCACGATGTGTGTCTGCAGAACCTTCCGGTGATATTTGCAATGGACCGCGGCGGCCTCGTCGGAGAGGATGGGCCGACACACCACGGTGTATTTGACCTCTCATTCTTACGCCATGTTCCCAATATGGTCCTGATGGCTCCGGGAGACGAAAACGGTCTCAGGAATGCATTGGTCTCAGCCCTGGCATGTGATGGTCCGGCCGCTTTCAGGTACCCCAGGGGCCCGGGGGAGGGTGTGGAAATGGACCAGTCTTCACCCTGGGAGTTCGGCAGGGGAAAGCTGCTCAGAGATGGCAATGATATCGCTATTGTCGCAGCTGGAAATACCGTGCATCCGTCTTTGGTGGCTGCAGAGTCACTTTCCAAGGAAGGATTGGATGTCGCCGTTGTTGACGCCAGGTTCGTAAAACCTCTGGACAGGGAATTGATTGGAGATGTCGGCGCCAG
Source organism: uncultured Pseudomonadota bacterium (assembly GCA_964454175.1). Classification (GTDB taxonomy): domain Bacteria; phylum BMS3Abin14; class BMS3Abin14; order BMS3Abin14; family BMS3Abin14; genus CAYVSA01. The sequence continues at coordinate 48,729 of CAYVSA010000004.1, read as the reverse complement.
GTGCGGGATCGTAATGACTGTTGAGGAGAATAGCCTGCTGGGGGGATTCGGTTCGGCAGTCCTGGAGGCTTTGTCGGGAGAAAAGGACTCCGTCCGGGTCGTTAGGATTGGGATACAGGACAATTTTGTAGGGCACGCTTCTCCTGCCGAGCTCAGGGAAGCCCTGGGTCTCGACGCCGAGGGGATATCCAGGTCAGTGCGAGAGGCCTTAAAAGATGGCCGCAGGTGAGAGGGCAGACATCCTGCTGGTATCCAGGGGCCTTGTAAACAGCAGGCACAAAGCACAGGCGCTGATCCTAGCGGGGCAGGTCTACTCCGGTGACAAAAAGATCGAGAAAGCGGGTACACGGCTTCAGGCCGACGCTCCCCTGAAAGTGAAGTCACAGCCGAAGTATGTGGGGCGGGGAGGTCTGAAGCTGGAGGCGGCCCTGGACATCTTCGGGGTGGACCCGGCTGGCAGAGTTTGTGTTGATGTAGGAGCTTCCACTGGTGGTTTTACAGACTGCCTGCTCCAGAGGGGGGCCGCAAAGGTTTACGCTGTTGACGTTGGGTACGGGCAGCTTGCATGGAGGATACGTCAGGACCCGCGCGTTGTTGTCGTTGAAAGGACAAATTTCAGGCTGATACCGGATGATTTTTTTAGTGAGCGGTTTGAACTGGCCGTGGTTGATGTATCTTTCATATCACTGTCACTCATTCTTCCCAGACTCAAAAAATTTCTCGCTGTGGGCGGAGAGGCAGTAGCCCTGGTAAAACCGCAGTTCGAGGCGGGGAAAGAAGGTGTGGGTAAGGGGGGCATTGTGAGGGACGAGAGGGTGAGGCTGGCAGCAGTTCAGAAAGTGCTGCGGTCTGCGCAGGAGGAGGGTTACGCTGTCAGGGATACACAGGAGTGTCCAGTCCGGGGGGCGGATGGAAATGTTGAGTTCTTCGCCCACCTTGTGCTTAACTGACGCATCTGAGGATAATTTCTGCCGGCAGGGGCCCGGCCGCAAGGGGTCATTGCCGTTAACCGGGTCCGGGGTGCCGGACCTCGAGGGGACGGACAAGGAAAATGAACACGATCGGCATCATAGCAAAGACCACGAGCCCGCATGCTCATGAGGTAATGGGGGACCTTGTACCATGGCTGACTGGGAGGGGGATCGCGGTAAATATCCAGGATGAGTACGCATCCCTTGAGGGTGGGTCCGCCCGTGTGGTTTCCATGGAATCCATCCCCGATGGCGCCGACATGGTGATGGTCCTGGGTGGCGATGGCACGATACTGGCTGCTGCCCGTCTGCTTGAAGAAACGGATCTGCCCATTCTGGGAATTAATCTCGGTTCAATGGGGTTCCTCACAGAAATCAGCCTGGAAGATGTCGTCACAGACCTGGAACGGGTTTTAGAAGGAGAATACCATATCGAGGAGAGGATGCGCTTAAAGGTCTCTCTTCTCCGAGACGGTGAACTTGCGGCCCGATTCATGGTTCTTAATGACGTTGTAATAAACAAGGGCGCACTGGCCAGGATCATTGATGTTGAGACAGAGGTGGATGGGAAAAAGGTAACGACTTTCAAGGCGGATGGTCTTATTATCAGCACACCGACGGGGTCAACGGCCTATTCTCTGGCCGCAGGAGGGCCCATTGTAGAGCCAAACCTGGACATAATTATTATATCCCCGATCTGCCCTCACACGCTGACGAACAGGCCTCTTGTGGTCTCGGGTAACTCACAGGTCGACGTCTCCCTCATGAGTGACTCAGGCAAGGTTTACCTGACCCTGGATGGCCAGGAGGGGCTTACCCTGGAGGCTGGGGACAGGATCAGCGCCCAGGCCTGTGAGCGTAAGGTCAAGCTGATAAGGACCGGCCAGAGAAGTTTTTTTGACGTTTTACGGAAGAAGCTCCACTGGGGGCATAGATAAAGGGAGAGCGTGTCCAACGCCCAATGTCCAACGTCCAACGCTAAAATAGTTCGACTTATCGAATGGGATAATTGATGCTTGAATA
>CAYVSA010000004.1:34906-46635 GCA_964454175.1 uncultured Pseudomonadota bacterium | reverse complement strand
ACGTCCAACGCTAAAATAGTTCGACTTATCGAATGGGATAATTGATGCTTGAATACGTGAACATAACCGGGGGCATAGATAAAGGGAGAGCGTGTCCAACGCCCAATGTCCAACGTCCAACGCTAAAATAGTTCGACTTATCGAATGGGATAATTGATGCTTGAATATCTGAATATAAAGAATTTTGCACTGATCGATGAACTGTCGCTGCCCTTCCATGAGGGGTTGACAGTCCTCACCGGTGAGACCGGTGCCGGAAAGTCCATCATCGTGGATGCCCTCCAGACTGTTCTTGGGGAGAAGGCCGATGCCGCAGTGGTCAGGACAGGACGGGAGTCAGCAAGGGTAGAAGCTTCATTCGACCCAGGTGCTGGCGGTGATCATGCAGCAGCCGGTGAGGATGGGCAAGTTGTCAGGAGGGAGATACCCCGGAAGGGGAGGAGCAGGGCTTTTTTAAATGGTGCCCTTGTCCCTGTGAGTCAGCTGAAAACTTCCGCAGGCACACTCGTGGACCTTCACGGACAGCATGAGCATCAGTCCCTCCTGAGGGTTGGAACGCACCTTCAGGTCCTGGATGTATTCGCCGGGGTGACGAAGCTCGCCCAAAGGTGCGGTGGGCTTTTCAGGGAACGGGCCGACTGCCTGAGGAAGATAGACCGGGCCAGGGAAGGTGAGAAGGAGAGGCTCGCAAGGATAGATTACCTGAAATTCGTTGTAAACGAGCTTGGATCTGCCGGGCTGAGTGTTACGGAAGAAGAGGAGTTAAAAGACGAAGAGAGGATACTGTCCTCATCTCAGGCCCTCCTGAGTGCTTCCGGCCAGGCCCTGGAAACAGTGTACCAGGCGGAAGGCTCTTTATCCGAAAAGCTGGGCCAGGTCGTTAATTCTCTTCGGGACCTTGTCGAGGTTGATCCAAGGTTGGCCGAGATAGTTGATCTCCTGCAGGAGTCGAGGACACAGGTTGATGAGTCCGGACACCTCCTCAGGGACTACGTCGGGAAGATACAGTCTGATCCGCAGCGCCTCAACCACGTGGCCGACAGACTTGCATTCATCGGGGATATGAAGAAAAAGTACGGGCCTTCGGTACCGGATGTTCTCGAAACACTGGAATCCTCGAAACAGGATCTGGCAAGCCTTGGCGACGGCGAAGTTGACCTCGATTCGGTGAGGAACAGGGTAGATGAGCTGGAGGCCGAACTGGGCGAACTCACAGCCGAACTGAGGAAAAACCGAAAGGAAAGGGCACTTCGCATGGAGGAGAAAGTACTTCTCCAGCTGCGTGATCTTGCCATGGAAAAAGTTCGTTTCCAGGTTCATTTCGAGGAAAAGGACCTGGAGGAGAACGGTATTGACAGCGTTGAGTTCCTCATCTCGCCCAACCCGGGAGAACCTCTCATGCCCCTTAGAAAGATCGCCTCCGGGGGGGAGCTTTCCAGGGTGATGCTCGCCATAAAGAGGATACTGGCGGGAAGTCATTTTGTCCCGACACTGGTATTCGATGAGGTGGATGCCGGGATCGGCGGGCGGGTGGCTGCGATCCTGGGCCGGAAGCTCAAGGAAATATCGGCCAATCACCAGGTGCTCTGTATTACGCACCTCGCTTCGGTAGCGGCCTGCGCAGACCATCACGTATATGTTGAAAAGTCGCAGGCAAAGGGCAGGACAGCGGTTACGGCGAGGTATCTTTCCGGCGAAGAGAGAGTTCTGGAACTGGCCAGGATGATGGGTGGAATGGAGCCGACCCGGGGTATTGTGGACTCGGCCCGGGAGCTTCTGGAGGAATCAATTGGACAAGGGTAGTATTATCATAAGAAAGGCCAGGGTGGGCGATATCCCGGCCATTCATCAGTTAATTAATGAGTATGCCTCCCAGGGGGAGATGCTGCCCAGATCACGCAGCGAACTTTACGAGGGCATCAGGGATCTGTTCGTGGCCGAAGAAGAAGGCCTTGTCCTGGGCTGCGGCGCTCTGCACATCAACTGGGACGACCTGGCTGAGGTCAGGTCCCTTGCGGTGATGCCGGAGGCGAGAAAAAGAGGCATCGGAAAGGGCCTGGTGGGCGCCTGTCTGCGTGAAGCCGCTGAGCTTGGTATAGCAAGGATTTACGCCCTGACCTACAGGCCGGGCTTTTTCCAGCAGCTAGGTTTCAGCCCGGTGTCTAAGGATCTGCTCCCGCAAAAGGTATGGGCAGACTGTTTGAAATGTCCCCAGTTCCCCAATTGTGATGAGGAGGCGGTTCTACTCGAAATGGAGAAGTGACATTACGGCAGGGACGTTTACAGTAGATCCTGTGAGGTGAACTATTGCGCAGAGATAAAATAGAGGGCCTGGCGGACAGTTTAAGGTCAATGGCGATAAAAGCGGGCGCTGACGAGGCTGAAGCCCTGGTGCGTTTTGTTGATAATTCCAGGGTCGAGGTAAGGCAGGGCAGTGTTGAGGGGATCCGCCGCGTCAGGGAAACCGCAGCTGCTCTAAGGGTTACGGTCGGCGGCAGACCGGGCTTTGCCTTCTCCACCGACCCATCCGGGGACAGATCAAGGAACATGGTAGAGGACGCCATCTCCGGTTCTCGTCTCCTGACCCCGGATGACTGCAACCGTTATTCAACTGCTGAGCGTTCTGTCCTTGTAGAGGGGATCCTTGACCTCGACGGGTTTGAGCGTTCCTTCGATGAGAAGCTGGGCCTGGCTAGAGAGCTTGAGTCTTCTGCACACGCGGCAAGCAGCAAAGTCAGAAAGACTCACAAACCCTCCTTCAGCGAGACCTGCAGAACTACCGTTTTAGCCTCGGGGGGCGAAGTATGGTCCTTTGAGGATACACTTTTCTCTATTAGTGTCGAGGCAGTTGCAGAGGAGAATGGGATCTCCCAGACGGGTTTTGACTATTCCCTTGCCAGAGTGCTGGATGACCTTGACCCTCAGGTCGTTGGAAACAGGGCGGGGCACATGGCTGCCGACCTTCTGGGAGGTATTCAGCCTGAGTCCGGCAGTTTCCCGGTGATCTTCTCCCCCAGGGTTGTGGCCGATCTGCTGAGACCGCTGCTGTCGTCCCTGTCGGCCGAGGAGGTCCAGAAGGGCCGTTCCCGTCTTGCAGGCAGATCTGGCGAAGAGGTTTTTTCTCAAAAGCTGACCCTCACTGACGACGGAACTTTAAAGGGTGGGGTCGGAACGGTTCCCTTTGACGATGAAAGGGTCCCTCCCCAGCAGCGCAACCTGGTTGAAGGTGGAGTTTTAAAAGGCTTTCTGCACACTATCAAGACGGCCGCTAAAGACGGCATCAGTCCCACAGGCAACGGGTTCAGAGGCTCTCTTTCCCAGCATCCGGTCCCCGGTGCTACAAATCTCATTCTACAGCCGGCCCCAAAGACTGGTGGAGAACTTGCCCCTGCAGAAAAGTACCTGCAGGTCGAATCGGTCATGGGCGCCCACACCATAGACAGGGTGTCGGGCAGCTTCTCCCTGGGCGCTGTCGGCTTCATTTTTGACGGCAAGGGCGCATCGTCGCCATTCAGAAATGCCACTGTGAGCGGCAATATTTTCGAGCTCTTCAGACATATAGTCGGGGTTGGGGAAGATCTGGAGTTTTACGGTTCCATCGGTGTCCCCGCCCTTCTTGCTGATGAGGTGATCATATCCGGCAGTTGACGGGAAAGCAGGTTCACAAGACAGATCCGGCTGGTCCTAAAATATTATTATCGCAGTAAATTCAGGGGATATTCCGTGTTTTTTGCCACTATCACTATTCTTGATTTCTTGGATATAATGTGTTAGTTTCGCTTGAAAATCCTCGTTTGTAACTTAGGTTGCTGTTTAGCTTCCGTAGGGAGAGTTTGTGCCGTGACCAAGAAAAAGTATACTGTTATGATCCTGCCAGACGAGACCACGAAGGTCCGCAGGTACAGGGTTCCAGGGTTTTTTGTTAAGGGTCTTCTGGCAGCATCGGTTATCTTCGTCGTCCTTTTTGCAGTAATTTTCACCGATTATTTCCTGGTGAGGAACCAGGTTGGTGAGCTTGCCGGTATGAGGCTCCAGACCAGGCAGCAGAAGCAGCAGCTCATCACCTATGCCAAGACGATCAACGACCTCCAGTCTGAAATGAACCGACTCAGACACTTTGATACCAAATTGAGGGTCATGGCTGACCTGGACGGAGTTGTATATCCCGAACAGTTCATGGGTATTGGCGGTGAAAATCCAGAACCCTTCAATCCCATGGAGGCGAATATTTCCTTCCAGGACAAAGCCCTGCTCGACAACATGACCAAGGGGCTGTCCAGGCTTATGACCGAGGCCACCATCCAGGAGCGCAGCTTCCAGGAACTGGTGGAGTATCTTGAGGACCAGAAGTCCCTGCTGGCCTCCACCCCGTCGATCTGGCCGGTGCGGGGCTGGAAGACTTCAACATTTGGATATCGTACTTCACCCTTTACCGGCAGGCGAGAGATGCACAAGGGTGTTGATGTGGCCACGAGGACAGGAACTTCGATAATTGCTCCCGCGGACGGCCTTGTGATCTTTTCAGGGCGTGAGGGCGGTTACGGGAATCTGGTTCTCATAGACCACGGTTACGGGATCGTGACCAAATTCGGCCACGCCTCGGTCCTGGAGGTAAAGAGGGGCCAAAAAGTCAAGAGGGGCGATGTGGTAGCCAGAGTCGGCAACACTGGACGCAGTACAGGGCCGCACCTTCACTACGAGATCCTGGTCAACGGTGTCGCGGTCAACCCCATGAGGTACATTCTCAACTGATCCCGTTTATTTGTTGTCCTGAACGATCAGAACCCCGGGAATACCATTTTCGGGGTTCTTTTTTTGTCACAGCTGATGAGGACGAGGGAGTGAGAATGATAATAGACAGAGAGAATCAATAAAGCCACGGATGGACTTTTTACGACAAGTAGTGAGATCACGAAAGGAAAGAGAAAACCACGCTTTTCCTTTTTTACGACCCTATCAAAAGTAAACGTTGAAAGTTGAAGAATGAATGTTTATTAATGTAGGGTTGTACTGATGACTTCGGGCCGGGCTGACAGCCAGCCCGTCGCCAGACTGTTAACGATAATACGCTGATCCCAAAAGAGCCGGTATTTAACATCGGAAAGGATTTGTCCTCAATATGCTAAACAACATCGGGAAAAAGATCTTCGGCAGCAAGAATGAGAGGGAGATCAAACGTTTTGGCCCTCTGGTTCAACACGTTGGCGAACTCGAAGGAAAGATCACATCCCTTTCGGACGCTGAGCTTGTGGCAAAAACAGCGGAGTTTAAGGGCAGATTGGAAAGAGGCGAGGAATTGGATGACCTCCTGCCGGAGTCCTTTGCGGTAGTCAGGGAAGCGGCAAAGCGCGTCCTCGGCATGAGGCACTTTGACGTCCAGATCATGGGCGGTATCGTCCTCCACGAAGGTAAGATCGCTGAAATGAAGACCGGTGAGGGGAAAACACTGGTTGCTACCCTGCCTGTTTATCTGAATTCACTCACCGGCAGGGGTGTTCACGTTGTAACAGTGAACGATTACCTGGCCAAAAGGGACAGCGAGTGGATGGGCAAGATATATAATTTCCTCGGTCTCGAGGTTGGCATTATACAACACGATATGGGAGACATGGAGCGGGGGGCTGCCTACGGGGCGGACGTCACCTACGGGACCAACAATGAATTCGGGTTCGATTATCTAAGGGACAATATGAAGTTCGATCTGGGTGACTACGTTCAAAAAGACCTTAACTACGCAATTGTGGATGAGGTGGACAGTATTCTCGTCGATGAGGCGCGAACACCGCTGATCATATCCGGTCCGGCAGAGGAATCGACAGAAAAGTACTACTCCTGTGACAAGCTCATTCCCCGCCTCAAGAAAGAAGCCCATTACACGGTCGACGAGAAAGCAAGAAGCGCTATGCTTACCGAGGAAGGGGTTGAAAAAGTTGAAAGTATGCTCAACCTGGAAAACCTCTTCGAACCCTCCAATATCGAGCTCAACCATCACGTTCAGCAGGCTTTGAGGGCGCATGTCCTTTTTAAAAGAGACGTCGATTACGTGGTTAAAGACAACCAGGTGATCATCGTGGATGAATTTACCGGAAGGCTGATGTCCGGCAGAAGGTACAGCGATGGCCTCCACCAGGCCCTTGAAGCTAAGGAATCAGTTAAAATTGAGAGTGAGAACCAGACCCTTGCTTCCATCACCTTCCAGAACTTCTTCCGAATGTACGATAAACTTGCGGGCATGACCGGAACAGCGGATACTGAAGCGGCCGAGTTCAAACAGATATACAACCTTGACGTAATAGTGGTGCCCACCCACATGCCCATGGTGAGAAATGATTTCCCGGATGTCATCTACAGGACCGCGGGGGAAAAGAATTCGGCCATCATGGAAGAGATCATTGACTGTCACCACAGGGGTCAGCCGGTACTCGTCGGGACCACATCTATTGAGAGTTCCGAACTCCTTTCAAGGATGCTGAAAAGGGAGGGAATCCCTCATAATGTTCTTAACGCAAAGCAGCATGAGAATGAAGCAGAGATAGTGGCCCAGGCTGGGAGAAAGGGCTCAGTGACGATTGCCACAAACATGGCAGGCAGGGGAACCGACATAGTGCTCGGGGGCAACGCCCAGTTCCTTGCCCTGAAGAAGGCAGCCGACACACAGAGCGGGGAATTCGAAAAGCTGTTTGAAGAGCTCAGCGAAAAATGCGGCGGTGAGCGGGAAGAAGTGCTCGGGGCCGGTGGTCTTCATATCCTGGGGACCGAGCGCCACGAAAGCCGCAGAATAGACAACCAGCTCAGGGGGCGATCCGGCCGTCAGGGAGACCCGGGCTCATCCCGGTTCTTTTTAAGCCTGGAGGACGACCTGATGCGGATCTTCGGCTCAGAGAAGATAGCGGGTCTCATGGAAAAGCTGGGCATGACAGAGGGGCAGGAGATAGAGAACAGAATGGTTTCAAAAGCCATTGAAAACGCTCAGGGCCGAGTCGAAGGCCACAACTTTGATATACGTAAGCATCTGCTGGAATATGATGATGTCATGAACAAGCAAAGGGAAGTTGTTTACGGGCAGAGGCGGGAGATCCTCAGTTCGGAAGACCTGTCAACGTGGGTCAGCGGTATGGCCTCAGAGGTACTGGAAAACGAGATGGATATCTACGTTGATCCCAGGGCCCACAGGGAGGATTGGGATCTTGAACACCTCTCTGAGCGTGTATTTGCAATTTTCGGGTTGAAACCGGACGAGGAGCTTTTTTCCGGTACCGCCGAGGAAATATTCGATGGACTGCTGGAATTGGTTCAGACCGGGTATGCTGTTAAAGAGAAGGAGTACGGCCCTGAACTGATGCGGAGGGTAGAGCGGATCTTCCTTTTGCAGATACTGGATTCGCAGTGGAAAGACCACCTTTACAACATGGATCAACTGAGAGAAGGCGTCGGTCTCCGGGGATATGGTCAGCGTGACCCTCTATCAGAGTACAAGATCGACGGGTTCTCCATGTTCTCGGAAATGATGGACAGGGTCAGGGAGGATACTGTCAGGACCCTTTACATGGTTAAGATCACCCAGGATGAAGAGGAGCTTCCTGAACGAAGGGAACAGCGGATAATAATGGGCCGAGGAGACAGCGGCGGGCAGAAGGAGAAGCCGCTGACCGTTCGCCGGGAGGGCAGGAAGGTTGGCAGGAATGAGCCCTGTCCCTGTGGTTCGGGCAAGAAATACAAGAAGTGCTGTGGAGCAGCCTGAGGTGAGCTTTTGAAGAGTAAGCCCGATGCAAAGACTCCGCGAGTGCTGGTCGTGGACGATGACAATATCTTCCTGATGAAGATCCTGGACATCCTGAGAGTGTGCGGGCTCGAAACGGAAGGCGTTTCAAGCGGTGCCCAGGCACTGGAGGCGCTGGAAGGCACGGTCTTTGATATTGTGATAACTGATCTGGTGATGGCAGACCTGACCGGCATTGATCTGCTCAAGGCCATCAGGGAGTTGTATCCCATCCTGCCGGTGATCTGTATCAGCGGTGTGCAGTCCTTCGATGCAGCCGTAGAAATGCTGCGAAATGGTGCCTTTGATTTTCTCCCGAAGCCCATTAAACCTGACAAACTCCTGGAGGCAGTCAACAGGGCTTTTATGTCGTATACAGAGGCCATGGAAAAGGACGAGCTCATTGTCCGTTCCCAGCTCTGGACACGCGAACTGCTGGCTCTGAGACACCTTGGTGAGTCTTCCGGCAGGGACATCCTGAAGACTCTTTTCAGGAATACGGTGGAGGCGGTATCGGACACGCTTCAGGTGGAAACAGTCTCGCTTATGCTCGTAGATGGCGACAATCTAGCAGTTACCGAAGCGATAGGGCTGCCAACCGGGATCATAGGCCGTGCCCATGTGAAGATCGGATCGGGCATATCTGGATGGGTGGCAGAAAAGGGCGAACCTGTTCTCATTAACAACATAGAGGAACACGATCAATTCAAACCCTCCACCTTCTCGGAACAGTACTCCACCCAATCCGCAATGTGTGTACCCCTCAAAAGGGGAGAAAGGGTGCTGGGAGTTATTAACGCCAACAATAAAATGAGCGGCATGCCTTTTTCCCAGAGCGAGCTTGACCTCCTGGTTACCATAGGGTCCCAGGTGGCCATGGCCATTGACAATACACGCTTGTTCCACGGGCTCGAGGAAAAGGCTGAAGCCCTTGCAAGGGCCCACGAAGACCTTGTGAGGCTGGACAAGGATAAAACCGAGCTGATCCTGAATATTTCTCATGAACTGAAAACGCCACTCACATCCATTTTCGGTTTCGCGGGCCTTATCCCCACCCTGGAACTGGAAGGCGACATGGAGGACCTGGGAGATTATCTGGGCAGGATAGACGAGTCTGCTCACCGCCTTAATCATATAGTTGAGAGGATGCTGGAACTCTTCAGGCTTGAGGCTGGCCGGGTCCCGTGGAAACAGGGATCAAACACGATATCCGATATTGTCGAGCGGGCAGAAGAGAGCATGGGCAAATCCCTCAGCTCGAGGGAGATAATAAGGTCCTATGATGATAACGAGATGGGCAACATCATCTGTGACCCTTCCCTACTGGCGAGAGCCCTTGAACTGGTTCTGGAAAACTCCGTGAAATTCTCACCAGAGGAATCTCCTGTGGCTATCAAGGCCGTCGAGCACGAAACTGTGCCAGATATCCCTGAATACGCACGGAATCAGGGATTAGATAACGCGAGCGGTGCAAACGGTTGGATAGAGATCACCGTCTCTGACAGGGGAGAGGGAATGGAGGAAAGGGAGATACCCTTTATTTTTCAGAAATTCAAGCAGCTGGGGGACATAATGACTACCAAACCCTCAGGTGTTGGCCTCGGATTGTCCATTGCCAGGGCGATCATCGAACGGCACCATGGGGCAATATGGGCCACAAGCAGGCCTGGTGAGGGAAGCAGTTTGCACATCCTTCTTCCCGGCAGGAGAGGTGAGGAATAATGAATGTCCAGATACCCGGCATCATGATGGCATCGGGTTCAGCCGATATCAGGGGAAAAGGGTCCGATCGCCACGACGTGGGACTGATCAGCTGTGCAAAAGGGTCTATCGCAGCCGGGGTCTTTACAACCAATAAAATGGCAGCGGCCTCTGTACGCCTGTGCAGGGAGCGCCTGCCATCTGGTGGTGTCAGGGCCGTTCTGGTCAACAGCGGCAACGCCAACGCCATGACTGGTGAGCAGGGCTACAGGGATGCTCTGCAAATGTGTAAGGAGGTCTCCGAGCTTCTCAGGATACCGGAAGAGTCTGTTATGGTCTGCTCAACGGGCGTGATCGGCAGCCGACTCCCTGTTGACAGGATCAAGAAATCGCTGCCCGGTCTTGTCGATAGCCTGTCCTTCGACGGGGCTGACGCTTTTTCAGGTGCAATACTGACAACGGACACCCGGACCAAAACGTGCAGCAGGGTCATTGAGCTATCCAGCGGGCAAGCCGGCATCCTTGGTATAGCCAAAGGAGCGGGGATGATCGCTCCGAACATGGCCACCATGCTCGGGTTTATTGTGACCGATGCAAAGGTCCAGCCGGGAACGCTGCAGGATGCTCTCGGCCTGGCGTGCGAAGGGTCCTTTAATCAAATTACTGTTGATGGGGATCAGAGCACCAACGACACGGTACTGATGATCAGCAGCTGCCAGGGACCGGAGGCAGTTACAGATAGCGACGTCGAAGTTTTTTCCGATGCAGTTTCGGCAGTCTGCCGTGATCTTGCCGGTCAGATAGTGGCCGACGGGGAAGGGGCGAGCAGGGTTGTCTGTGTAAATGTCGAGGGGGCTTATGATAATGACCAGGCTGGACTGGCAGCAAGGGCCGTTGCGGAATCTCTCCTCGTGAAGACGGCTATTGCCGCGGCTGACCCCAACTGGGGCAGGATCGCTGCTGCCTTGGGATATTCCGGTGCAGATGTCTCCCCTGAAGATCTGTCTCTGAGTATTGAAGAAGTGGAGATCCTGAGACACGGCATCCTGGCTGCTGGCTACGATGAAACCGCGGCGGCAAAACAGATGGAGAGCAGCAGGTACACCATTAATATCACTATTGGGAACGGTTCCGGTTCTGCGAGTATTTTGACTACGGACCTGACGGAAGAGTATGTCAGGATCAACAGCGAATACCGGACATGAATCCCGTGCCGGTGAAAATTCCAGGAGATTCACCGCCGCATCCGGTCTGGAAGAGGTCTTTCAGCACCAAACGCTCTTGCGTATAGCGTAAATATCTGATACTTGAAAGCGTTTAACTACACACGCCCCTGATCCGCGGAGCGGTGTCGCCTGGAGTCACCATGCTGACGAAGGGGGATTCTCCGGGGTATAGACGGGAGCGGAGGACAAAAACCGGAAAACAGGAGGATAAAATGGCGATCGTTACGATGAAACAGCTTCTGGAGGCAGGTGTGCACTTCGGCCACCAGACCAGAAGGTGGAACCCAAAGATGAAAAGGTACATCTTCGGGGCCAGGAACGGGATTTACATTATTGATCTTCAGAAGACCCTGAGGCAGTTCAAGGAGGCCTACAGGTTCATAAGGGAACTTTCTGCAGATGAGGGTGTTGTACTCTTTGTCGGCACAAAAAAACAGGCCCAGGAATCCATTCGCGAGGAGGCGGAAAGATGTGGAATGCCCTTCGTGAACCAGCGCTGGCTTGGAGGACTTCTGACCAACTTCGCCACCATCAAGAAGAGTGTCGCCAGACTGAAGAAGTACGAGGCCATGGAAGAAGAGAACGATTGGGGGGGCCTCATTAAAAAGGAGATCCTGAAGATCCAGAAGGAAAAGGACAAGCTGGCAAGGTACCTTGAGGGCATAAAGAACATGAACGGGCTTCCTGATGCGGTCTTTGTGGTCGATCCCAAGCGTGAAGAGATAACCGTGAACGAAGTCCAAAAACTCGGAATCCCGGTTGTGGCTGTAGTTGACACCAACTGCGACCCCGATATGATCGATTTTGTTATTCCGGGTAACGACGATGCCATTCGGTCCATCCGCCTGTTTGCTTCCAAGATAGCCGATGCGGTACTCGAGGGTCAGCAGCTGGTGGGAGCCGATGATGTCGGCATGGTTGAGGCGCCTGCCCCGGGGGGTGATCTTGAGCAGGTTATTCCCGAGGACTCACCCGGTGAGGATGCACCTGACGGGGATGCAGCTGATGAGGACGCACCCGGTGAGGATGCACCTGATGGGGAT
>CAYVSA010000004.1:32751-34806 GCA_964454175.1 uncultured Pseudomonadota bacterium | reverse complement strand
CACCTGATGGGGATTCACCTGATGAGGATGCGCCCGGTGAGGATGCACCCGATGGGGACGCGCCGGTTGAAGAAGAGAATACAGCCGAGCCAGATAATGTACACGCTGAGGATGTTGTCGAGGAGGATAAGGAATGAGCATCAACGCAGCAATGGTAAAAGAGCTGAGGGAAAAGACAGGTGCCGGCTTCATGGACTGCAAAGCAGCTCTTCAGGAAACAGGCGGCAATGCCGAAAAGGCCGTTGAGTATCTGAGAAAAAAGGGACTATCCGCAGCAGCCAAACGGGCAGGGAAACAGGCCAGCGAAGGTGTGGTGGGTTCATATATCCATATGGGCGGGAAGATCGGTGTCCTGGTCGAAGTGAACTGTGAGACCGACTTTGTAGCAAGGACGGATGATTTCACTGAACTGGTGTCCGATCTGGCAATGCAGATAGCTGCCGCCAGCCCCATATACGTCAGCCGGGACGAAGTACCGGAAAATTTTCTCGAAAAGGAAAGAGATATCTATCGTGCACAGGCTCTTGAGTCAGGCAAACCCGAAAAGGTCGTAGATAAGATCGTCAATGGGAAGATCGAGAAGTACCTCGAGCAGATCTGCCTTGAGGAGCAGGAGTTCATCAAGGAAAGCAAAATGAAAGTTTCCGACTACTTAAAATCCGTAGCTTCCAAACTCGGCGAGAATTTAAAAATAAGACGATTTGCACGCTTTGAAGTCACCGAAGGGCAGGAAAATAACGCGTGCTGATCTGCGGGAGTTGTATTGACCAGAGAAAAGCCATCATATAGCAGGATCCTCCTGAAAATAAGCGGTGAAGCGCTCCTGGGGGAAGAGCCCTTCGGCCTTGACCTGGGGGAACTGGAGGTCATCGCCAATGAGGTTGCCCAGGTTCACAAGCTGGGCAAGGAGATCGCTGTTGTCATCGGCGGCGGTAATATATTTCGCGGTGCCGGTGAAGGACAGACCACCATAGAAAGAGCCACCGGTGACTATATGGGGATGGTTGCGACTGTAATAAACGCCCTGGCCTTCCAGAACATGCTGGAGGGTATGGGTATTCCCACCCGCGTTCAATCTGCAATTGACATGAGCCAGGTGGCTGAACCCTACATTCGGAGGAGAGCCATCAGGCACCTCGAGAAGGGCAGGGTGGTCATTTTCTCGGCCGGAACGGGGAACCCTTTTTTCACTACCGATACTGCTGCAGCCCTCAGGGCCATGGAAATAAACGCGGAGATACTCATGAAAGCCACTAAAGTGGACGGCGTTTACTCCGATGACCCCCTGACCAATCCGGATGCCCAGAGGTTTGATTCACTCACCTACGAATATGTCCTTGAAAAGAGGCTGAGGGTAATGGACTCTACCGCGATCGCCCTTTGCATGGACAACAATATGCCCATCGTGGTATTCAACCTGAAAAAACGGGGCAATATGATAAAGGCCGTGCAGGGTGAAACGGTTGGAACTCTGGTCAAAGGAGAGGTGCGCCGATGATCGATGAGCTCTATCAGGACACAAACAATAATATGGAAAAATCCCTGGAGGCACTCTCAAAGGAACTCGCCTCGATCAGGACGGGCAGGGCTTCGCTCTCTATCCTTGACGGGATAACGGTGGATTACTACGACACACCGACTCCGCTGAACCAGGTGGCCACACTTTCCATTCCCGAGAGCCGCCTGATTGTCATACAACCATGGGACACGACGATAATCAAAGACGTCGAAAAGGCGATAATGCGTTCAGATCTTGGGCTTACTCCCTCTAATGACGGTAAGGTGATCAGGATATCCATTCCGACCCTCACCGAAGAGAGGAGGATCCAGCTTGTGAAAGTAGTAAAACGTTACGGTGAAGACAGTAAAGTCGGCATCCGCAGCGCAAGGAGGGACGCGATCTCCGAAGCCAGGGAGTTTGAGAAAGAAAAGATCATCTCGGAGGACGATTTCCGCAGGGCCCAGGACGAGATCCAGAAGATCACCGACCGGTTTGTTGAAAAGGTCGATAAAATGATACAGAAAAAGGAAAAGGAGATACTCGAGGTCTGATGC
>CAYVSA010000004.1:20171-32651 GCA_964454175.1 uncultured Pseudomonadota bacterium | reverse complement strand
AACAGGTGAATAAAACAATACCCCGTCATATAGCTATAATAATGGACGGCAATGGCCGCTGGGCCAGAGACCGGGGACTGTTGCGCCTTGCCGGACACCGGGCAGGAGTCGTCAGCGTTCGCACGGTGGTGGAAGAGTGTGCCAGGCTCGGAGTAGGCTACCTTACACTTTTCGCGTTCTCCATGGAGAACTGGCAGCGTCCGGGCGAGGAAGTCTCGGGGTTGATGGAGCTCCTTGACCTTTACCTGAGAAGGGAACTTGCCACTCTCATTAAGAACAATGTCCGATTAAGGACGATCGGCAGGACGGATGATCTGCCTGGTCCGGTCCTCAAGACCCTCCAGAAAGTACTAAAAGACACTGCAGAAAATGACGGTCTCACCCTGGTCCTGGCCTTGAGCTACAGCGGCAGACAGGACATTGCTGACGCCGTTGCGAAGATCGCCGGGGAGGTGGCTTCCGGCGAACTTTCTGCCTCAGGTGTTGATGAGAACCTTCTCGACAGGTATCTCGCTACTGATGGTATCCCCGATCCTGACCTTCTGATACGAACCAGTGGTGAGATGAGGGTCAGCAACTTCCTCCTGTGGCAGATGGCCTACACAGAGTTCTACGTCACAGAAAAGCTGTGGCCAGATTTTACTGTCCAGGATCTTAACGATGCTATAGGTGAATATGGCAGGCGGGAAAGACGTTTCGGCCTCACATCTGAACAGATGAAAGCTGGTGGGAAGTGAAGAGGGTAGTGTCGGCTCTTGTCCTGGGAACTGCTGTAGTTATTACAGTCCTGTGGGCTCCGGCTTTGGCTGGTACGGTTCTTACAGCCGTTTTTTCGATCATGGCAGTGATCGAGATCTCAAAACTGGCCGCAGCTGACAACAGGAAGGTGCCCGTGCTTTACCTTTCCTTCTGCGCCTCGGCAATGCTTTTTGCCGCCTGGGCAGGGGGGCTGGCCTGGCTTTATTTTGTTTTTACTTTCTCGGTGGTTTTTCTGCTGGCATATGTGGTGCTGACCGGGCAGCCATCCGGGACGCTCAGGCGCAACTCCGAAGCAGTTTTCATCCTGGTCTACCCTGCACTGATCCTTGGGCACCTGCCCCTGTTTCTTGCCGGCGATCACGGCCGAAGGTCTCTTCTGTTTCTACTGGCAGTTATCTGGTCCTGCGACAGCGCCGCATTCTTTGTCGGCAGGTCTCTTGGTAAAAGGAAGCTGCTTGAATCAGTCAGTCCGAACAAGACCATGGAAGGCGCCGCCGCTGGTGCTCTTGCAGGTGTGGCAGCCGGAGTTCTTTTTTCGGTTTTGTCCCTCGTTGACTGGGGACCGGCATTTGCGGCTGCTGCAGGGCTTGTCTCCGCCGTTCTGGGCCAGATCGGCGACCTTGCCGAATCGAAAATGAAAAGAGATGCAGGAGTAAAAGACTCCGGCTCCCTCATCCCCGGGCACGGGGGTGTGCTTGACCGGATAGATGCGCTTCTCTTCGCGCTTCCGGTCTATTTCTTCATGGTGATCCTCTCTCAGGGACGTTTCTGATGGGCGAGATAAAAAAGCTGTCGGTTCTTGGTTCCACGGGTTCCATCGGAAAGAACACGCTCGACATAGTTGCCAGGAACAAGGAGAGCTACAAAGTCCTGGCCCTTGCCTCAAAATCTGATGCTGAGGGGATCGTCAGGCAGGCGAAAGAGTTCAACCCGTCCCTGGTAGCTCTTTTCGATGAGGAGGGGGCCGAGAAAGCAGAAAAGGCCCTTTCTGGGAGCGGCATTAAGGTTCTCTCCGGTCCCGAGGGTATTGTTGAAGCTGCGGCGTTAGATGGGGTTGATACCGTCGTGTCTGCGATAGTCGGGGCGGCAGGGTTGGTGCCGACGTACTCAGCTGTTGCGGCAGGGAAAGTCGTAGCTCTTGCCAACAAGGAATCACTGGTAGCGGCCGGCTCCCTGATCACGGCTGAAGCAAAGAGAACTGGAGCGCGGTTACTTCCTGTTGACAGTGAGCACTCGGCGATATTCCAGACCATAATGGGACAGGACAGGAACGGACTTCGGAGAATTATACTCACGGCCTCCGGCGGACCGTTTTACGGAAAGGGATACGATATACTTGAGAAAGTCACCCCTGCCATGGCCCTGGAGCACCCTCGATGGGAGATGGGGCCCAAAGTGACGGTTGATTCGGCCACGATGATGAACAAGGGCCTGGAAATAATTGAAGCGCACTGGCTCTTCGGCGTGCCTGCCGAAAATATAGATGTTGTAGTTCACCCCCAGAGCGTTGTTCACAGTCTTGTGGAATATGTGGACGGGTCAATGCTGGCCCAGATGGGAGTTGCCGACATGAGGCTGCCTATTGCCTTCGCGCTGGGTTATCCGGAAAGGGTTCCCCTTACACTGGATCCTCTGGACCTGACCAGGGTGGGCAAGCTGGAATTTTTCGAGCCTGACATGAAATTTTTCCCGTGCCTGAAACTTGCCTACGAAGTTCTGGAGCGGGGAGGAACCATCCCGGCAGTGATGAACGCGGCCAACGAAGTGGCTGTTGAGGCATTCCTTGACGGACGACTTTCTTTCAGAGGGATCTGTCAGACGGTCTCCCACACTGTTAAGAACGCTCCTGACGGAGACGACAGCACCCTTGCAAAGATACTTGAGGCCGACGGCTGGGCCAGGCGCACAGCGGGAGACTACATAGAGGCTCTAAAGGAGAGAAGATGACAACGGTATTATCATTCATAGTGGTCCTGGGTATTCTTGTGCTGGTTCACGAACTGGGGCACTTTCTGGTGGCTAAATTTCTGGGAGTTGGAGTGGAACGTTTCTCGATAGGTTATCCTCCGAAAATGTTCGGTTTCTGGCGTGGGGAGACGGAGTATTGTGTGTCCTGGATCCCACTCGGCGGTTATGTGAAAATGTTTGGAGAGGCTCCCGGCGAGGAAGAAAAAGACACCCAGGATCCCAAGATGTTCAATGGCCGCCCCCCCCTTCAGCGCGCCGGGATAGTCCTTGCGGGCCCCGTGATGAATCTTGTCCTGGCCTTTGCGCTCATGCCCCTGGTTTTCATGATCGGGATGCAGATCCCGGTTGCCATGGAACAGCCTGTGGAGATCGGCTGGGTGGTTCCGGACAGCCCGGCTGACAACGCCGGTCTTCAAAGGGGCGACCGGGTCCTGGGCTTTGAGGGACGGGAAACAAAGAACTGGACTGAGTTTCTGGGTTTTTCAGGCGATATTTACGGGAAAGAGGTCTCTCTGGATGTCTTCAGGAACGGTAAGAAAATGTCCGTTGCCCTTGACACCAGATCCTTAAAGGACAGTGACCACTTCGGATTCATGCCGCCGATGGAGCCGGTGATAGGCTCTCTTGCACCCGGATACCCGGCTGAGAAGGCTGGTGTGCTCAAGGGAGACCGGATCGTCTCCGTTGGTGGACTGCCCGTCAGTGACTGGAATGAAATGGCGCTGATAATTCACAACAGCCCGGACAAGCCCATTACCCTGCAGCTTGAGCGCAAGGGCAGTCCTGTGAGTGTTAAGGTTACGCCCAGGCACGATCCCGACAGCGGCAGGGGCCTTGTGGGTATCTCACCGGAAAACGAGACTGTTTTACGCAAGTATCCCTTCACCGAGGCCATTTCAAGAGGTTTTGAGAGGAATTTTCAGCTGCTGGGTATGACCTTCTCCTTCCTGGGGGATCTCCTGACTTTCAATGCTTCCATCAAGATGCTCGGCGGGCCGATAATGATCTTTCAGGTCACAGGTGAAGCGGCCCGAACAGGTATGTCAGAGTTTATAGCCTTCATGGCTTTCCTGAGCCTTCAGCTTGGCATCCTCAACCTGTTCCCCATCCCTGTCCTGGACGGCGGACATATTCTCTTCCTGCTGGTCGAAGGAGTGATCGGCCGCCCGATCGAACCGCAGTACCGTGAAATGGCCCAGCGTGTCGGGTTCCTCCTTCTCATGCTCCTGATCCTGGTAGTGTCCTACAACGATATAGCAAGGATATTTGCCCAGAGATGAAGTACCGGCTGCAAGAAGTGGTGGCGCCCAGAAGACCGACGAGGACTATCCGGGTCGGCAGCGTTCCTGTGGGGAGTAATGCCCCCGTCTCTTTACAGTCGATGACGAACACCCCGACCTCAGACCTCGAGGCGACCCTGGTTCAGGTGAGGGAACTGGTCGGAGCAGGATGTGACATAGTCAGAGTATCCGTGCCGGACAAGGGCGCTCTGATCGGGTTTGCGGCCCTGCGGAAGAAGGTGAAAATACCCCTTGTTGCGGATATTCATTTTGACAGCGCCCTGGCAGTGGGATCTCTCGATGCAGGAGCTGACGCTGTGAGGATCAACCCGGGCAACATCGGTTCAGATTCCAGAGTCAGAGATGTGGTGGATGCGGCCAAGGCAAGCGGCGCCTCTATCAGGGTGGGTGTAAACTCCGGGTCTCTCGAAAAAGACATACTCAGGGAATACGGGGGGCCGGTGCCTGAAGCGCTCGTAAAAAGTGCGCTTCGGTCTCTTAATAAACTCGAGGGTATGGGTTTTTACAACTTGAAGCTTTCCGCTAAAGCTTCAGACCCGCTCCAGACGGTTCAGGTGTACAGGCTCCTTTCAGAGGTCACGGATTATCCGCTGCATCTGGGCGTAACGGAAGCCGGGACCCGGATGACCGGATCGGTGAGGTCGGCTGTGGCACTGGGCCTTCTCCTTTCAGAGGGGATCGGTGATACAGTGAGGGTTTCTCTTGCCGGTGACCCTGTCAAAGAAGTTCTCGCCGCTACCGAACTGCTCAGGTCCCTTGGCCTGAAGAGAGGAATACAGGTGGTTGCGTGTCCCACCTGTGCCAGGACTGAGGTTGATGTGGCTCAGGTGGCCGCTGAAGTGGAAAAAAGGACCCTGGGGATGGATGTGGACATCAGAGTTGCGGTCATGGGATGTCCGGTCAACGGGCCCGGAGAGGCGAGAGAAGCAGACGTGGGTATTGCAGGCGGAAAGGGCAAGGCGATCCTCTTCGTTGAGGGCCAGATTAAATCAAGGCTGTCTCAGGGTGAGGCCCTCGATGCGTTGATGGCAGAGATCGAGGAGCTAAGAGTTAAAAGAAGATGATTCCATAAAAAGTCCGAGGAGTTAAAGGCCACGGATGGACTTTTTGCGATCGCTTTTTCAACTTTCAACCGCGACACAGGAGCGACAATGAGATACTCAAAATATTTTCTGCCGACCCTGCGAGAAGTGCCGGCCGATGCTGAAGTCATGAGCCACAAGCTGATGCTCAGAGCGGGAATGATACGACGTGTTGCAGCTGGTATTTATGAGATTCTTCCCCTGGGCCTTCGGGTGATCAGGAAGGTTGAGACAATAATCAGGGAAGAGATGGACAGAGCGGGAGCCATGGAGGTTTTTCTGCCCAGCGTCCTGCCGGCCGAGCTCTGGCAGGAAACCGGGCGATGGGATTTCTACGGCAGGGAACTGTTGCGTTTCAAGGACCGGCATGACCGGGAGTTCTGCTACGGACCCACACACGAAGAGGTTATAACAGATCTGGTCAGACGCGAGGTGCGCTCATATCGACAACTTCCCATCAACCTCTACCAGATACAGACCAAGTTCCGTGACGAGATCAGGCCGAGGTTCGGCCTGATGAGGGGCCGCGAGTTCTCCATGAAGGATGCGTACTCCTTTGACAGGGGCAAGGAGGGGGCCGAGGAGAGCTACAGGACCATGTTTGAGGCCTACACCGCAATTTTCACCCGCTGCGGCCTGAAATTCAGGGCAGTCGAGGCCGATACGGGCAAGATCGGGGGCAGCCTTTCCCACGAGTTCATGGTTCTGGCAGACACAGGTGAGGACAGTGTGGTCAGCTGCACCTCGTGTGATTATGCCGCAAACCTGGAAATGGCACAGATAAAGGAGAGGACAGGCGAACCGGCCAGTCCTGGCGGAAAAGTTCCTGAAAAGGTCAAAACTCCGGGGATGAAGACTGTTGAAGAGGTTTCCAGCTTCCTGAAAGTAACGCCTGCAGATCTGGTCAAAACTATCATCCTTTCCGGAGAGGGAGGAGCTGTCGGGGTCCTGGTAAGGGGTGACAGGGAGGTTAACCCTGTGAAGGTCAGGAGGGTCGCGGGAGATGAAACTCTCGAACTTGCCGAAGCGGATGTGGTCCAGCAGATAACCGGTGCCCCGGTTGGTTTTGCCGGCCCGGCAGGGCTTGACGTGACTCTTTACGCAGACTTTGAAGTGGCAGGCATGTGTGACTTCGTTACGGGGGCAAACGAAGCGGATACCCACATGATCAATGTCAACCTGGCAGATCTCGAGGTGACGGCATTCGGTGACTTCAGGGAAGCTGTGCCGGGAGATCCATGCCCCCGATGCGGCGGCGAGCTTGCCTTCCTGCGCGGGATCGAGGTGGGCCACATTTTCTATCTGGGAACCAGGTATAGCGAGGCCATGGGGGCGGTGTTCCTGGACGAGAACGGGGATGAGAAAGTCATCGAAATGGGCTGCTTCGGGATCGGTGTCGGCAGGACCGCGGCTGCCTCGATCGAACAGAACCACGACGATCACGGGATCATCTGGCCGATACCCATAGCGCCTTTTCATGTGTGTCTCGTTTCCGTAAACGCTGCTGACGAGACTGTCAGAGATGCAGCTGACAGGGTATACGAAATGCTCATTGCTGCCGGCGTCGAAGTGCTCTACGACGACCGTGACGAGCGCCCGGGCGTCAAATTCAACGACGCAGATCTGACAGGGATCCCCCTTCGCATCACCGTTGGCAAAAAGGCTCTTGCTGATGGCAGAGTTGAGCTCAAGGATCGGGCCTCCGGCGAGGAGGCAAGAATCCCCCTGGAAGAGATAGTAGCGGCTATCAAAGACCAGCTTGTATAGATAGTTGAAAGTTGGATGTTGAACGACGATCCAGATACGTTGAACCTTGACAGACTCGTAAAAAGTCACGGATGGGCTTTTTACGACCATATCAACCATGAACCCGGTAAGTTTACCAGAAATCAGAGACTGGAAACTCCGATCCACCTGGGACATGGGTCCTGGGTCCTGGGACTTGGATTTTAATACCCTCTTGCATAAATACATCCGCTATGATAGTAAATGCTTGATTTTTGTTCTTTTGTTGAGAGCGGCGCGTCCCGCTCTTTTGTATTTTTGGGAGGTTGTTTTTCTTGGATACGCGCCGGGTCACATCGGCCGTCAGGGACATTCTTCAGCCTATCGCTGACCAGTTGGGAATTGAACTCGTTGGGGTCAGCATGGGTAATGAGGATGGCAGGTGGATCTTGAGGGTCACCATCGATTGCGAGGGCGGCGTGACCGTCGATCACTGCACACGGGTGAGCAGGGAACTGAGCGTCAACCTCGATGTGGAGGACCTCATCCCCGTTAAGTACAACCTGGAGGTCACTTCGCCGGGCCTTACGAGGCCGCTGAAGGAAGATAAAGACTTTGAACGCTTTGCAGGAAGAAAAGTGTTTATCAAGACCTACAGAAAGGTTTCAGGGCGCAAGAAGATAAGAGGGACTCTTCTGGGGCTGAAGGATGGAACTGTAAAGATAAGCCTTGAAGGTGGGATAAACCTTGATGTGCCTGTGGAGGATATTTCCTCAGCCAGGCTTGACTTCGATTTTTAGGTGCTTTCTTTAAAGGTGCCATTGTCCGAAATGTTGTGAACAGAAAGGTAGAAAAATGGAACCCAACCAGGAACTATTGATGATTTTTGCCCAGTTGGAGCGGGAAAAAGGCATCGAACAGGAAGCGCTGATAGAGGCCATCGAGTCCGCACTGGTCACAGCTGCGAGGAAGGTCTATGGGTCCAACACTGAAATGGTCGCGAGGCTCGACAGGGAGACAGGTCGTATCGAGATCTATCAGCGTAAAATGGTGACTCTGCAGGTGGAAGATCCCACAATAGAGATCTCCCTTCTCGAGGCCCGGCAGCTGGATTCCGAAGTGATACCGGGGGATGAGGTTGAGATAGAGATAGACGCCAACGAGTTCGGCAGGATAGCTGCCCAAACGGCGAAACAGGTGATAGTACAGAAACTGCGCGAGGCCGAAAGGGAGATGATCTTTAACTCCTATTCCGGAAGGGTTGGAGAGATCGTGAACGGTATTGTACATGGATTTTCCAGGGGCTCTATCATCGTGGACCTGGGAAAAACTGAAGCCGAGCTGCCCTCAAAGGAACAGGTGCCTCGAGAGCGATACAAGCAGGGCGACAGGATCAAGTGCTACATACTTGATGTCAAACAGAATGCCAAAGGTCCCCAGGTAATTCTTTCGAGGACCAATATCAATTTCCTGTTGCGGCTCTTCGAGTTGGAAGTACCTGAAGTCGCGGAGAACATCGTTGAGATCAGGAGTGCAGCCAGGGAGCCAGGCGGACGCTCGAAGGTCGCAGTGGTGAGCCACGACTCCAACGTCGATCCTGTGGGTGCCTGTGTCGGAGTGAAGGGCTCCAGAGTCCAGTCGGTAGTTAACGAACTCAGGGGTGAGAGGATCGACATCATACCGTGGCTTCAGGACCCGGCACTCTTTGTCAGCAACGCGCTGAGCCCGGCGCAGGTCACCAGGGTCATCATCAACGAAGCGGAAAAATCCATGGAAGTTATCGTAGCCGACGAGGAGCTTTCTCTTGCCATTGGAAAAAACGGGCAGAATGTCCGTCTGGCGGCGAGGCTGACTAACTGGAACATAACCATCAAGAGCGAGACCCAGACCGAAGAAGAGAAGGATGGGCCGCGAACACCCGAGGAGACGGCTCAGGATCTGTTTGCCGGTGTTTCAGCAAGGATACGTGAAGCTCTTCATGAGGCTGGACTCGAAAATGCCAATTCCATCGCGTCTGCGCCGGATGATCAGCTGCTTGCCATTCCCGGATTGGGCGGCAAGACTCTGGAAAAACTGAGGAGCCGTGCCGGCATACCTGAAGATGACGGAGATGAGGCTGTCTCCGAAGAGGCTGTCTCCGATGAGGCTAGCTCCGAGGAAGCAGGGCCTGAGGAGACATCCCCCGATGCACCTGACGGCATGGAGGTCAGCGAAGACGCCGAAACCGCTGAAGATGAGAACGGGGCCGAAGATGGCGGGACGGAGACTTCGGATGATCCAGGGGATGAAAATGCAGCCGGTGAGGGAAGGGGAGAATAATAGATGTCTTCTTCCGGAGAGCCTGTTCGCACCTGCACAGGCTGCGGCAGCAGACGCGTTAAAAAAGAGATGATAAGGATAGTTGCTGATCCAGGCGGGAACGTTATCGCAGATCTCAAGGGCAAGCTCCCTGGCAGGGGCGGCTACGTGTGTCCGGACAGGAGATGCGTCGAAAAGGGCGCTGGCCGGCTGTCTTCCAAAATTAAAGCTGCTCACTCCAGGGGTGTGTCAGGATCCGAATTGGTCCGGATACTGGAGGGGGCGCTCGAGCACAGGGTCCTTTCACTGCTGGGTCTGGCACGCAAGAGCGGAAAGATCGTTTCGGGGACCAACCTGGTGACGGGTGAACTGAAAAGAAAGCCCCGGAAGGGCGCGCTTGTTCTCATTGCAGAGGACGCATCCGGTGAAACATCCCGTAAGATCAAGTCGGCTGCGGAAGGGTCAGGAGTAATCATCGAACAGTTTCTAACCAGGGAGGCCATCGGTCAGGCTATCGGCAAGGGCCTGCGGAGTGTGGTCCTGGTTGAAGATACGGGTTTTGTGGACACTCTTTACACAAGCATTAAACGCTGCAAGGCAGTAGCTTCGGGAAAGGAAAGTAGGTTATGAGCAAGGTTCGGGTGGATGAACTCGCTTCAGAGTTTGGGCTGAGCCCAGATGATCTGTTCGTGCAGCTAAAAGGCATGGGATTTGACGTTGTGAATATTACAAGCAGCGTTGACAGAGGTCTCATAGATATGGTGAGCGACATGCTTGTGGGCCAGCCGGTCGAGCGAGATTCAAGTGCACGCAGGATCGTTTCCGTGCGCAAGGGGGAGAGTGAGCCCGAAGTCGAGGTCAGGGTGGAAGAGGAAGCCCTGGAAGAGGCCGAGACAGAGTTGGAACCAGGGGGAGAAGAAGAGGCTGTCGAAGCCGATGCCGCCCCCGATGAGGCTGCAGCGGAAACAGGATCTGATCAGGCCGAAGAGGTGGGATCTGTACCTGAGGAGGAAGAAACCTCCGGTGAGACCGTGGAAAAGGCGGGATCGGAAAAACCGAAGAAGAAACTTCACATCACAGCACTTACTATTGAAAAGAAGATCGGCGGAGTAGGCGACGAGATCCCCACCGCCAAGGTCGTGGAAAGACGTCCGGATGTTCAGAAAACGGAGGAGGAACCCAAGCCTGTTCAAGAAGTTAAGGAAAAGAAAGAACCCGGCAAAGAAATTCCCATAGAGGTTCAGGAACCTGAAAAGAAGAAAGTCAAGAGAACCGGCCACAGGCGCGAGAGAAAACCTACTGTTAAGGATCTCCTCGGAGAGGTCGAGGAGATGGAGCTGGTCGAGGAGGAAGCTTCTGGAGCACCCGAAGATGAGCCGACACTAAAGGTCGTTGAGATCAAACACACTACGACCCCCCAGCCTGGACGTAGAAGGGAAATCCCGAGAAAAAGAGCCAGAAAGGCCAGAAAACAGGAGTCTGCGCCGGTGCAGGAGGTGCCAAAGCCTCCATCCAGGGCGATCAAGATATCTACAGGCCTCACCGTTGGAGACCTGGCCGGCATGACTGGCACAAAAGCCTCTGAGATCATCAAGATCCTCCTTGAACTGGGTATAATGGCCACGATCAACCAGACGGTGGACCCGGAAACCGCCTCCCTTATTGTGGGCGAACTGGGTTTTGAGGTCCAGATGAAGTCTGATACCGTTGAGGACCTTCTGAAGGAGGAGCCGGAAGATGCCGCAAATCAGGAGCCGCGCCCTCCCGTTATCACTGTCATGGGGCACGTTGATCATGGAAAGACCTCGCTGCTCGATGCTGTCCGTGAAACCGATGTTGTTTCCGGTGAGGCTGGAGGAATTACACAGCATATTGGCGCTCACCTGGTAAAACACAGCAAGGGCGAGATGGTCTTTCTGGACACGCCTGGCCATGAGGCCTTCACTGCTATGCGTGCACGCGGCGCCAGCGTGACGGATATCGTTGTTCTCGTGGTTGCAGCTGACGATGGCGTAATGCCCCAGACTGTTGAGGCCATTGACCACGCCAAAGCCGCTGGCGTTCCCATAGTCGTTGCCGTCAACAAGATAGACAAACCCGAAGCGGACCCGGACAGGGTCAAGCGCGAGTTGGCTGAGCGAAATGTCGTCCCGGAAGATTGGGGAGGCGATGCCCTGTTCGTCAACGTATCTGCAAAGAAGGGAACAGCTATCGACGACCTGCTGGACGTGATCATGCTTCAGGCGGAGATGCTTGAACTCACCGCTGATCCGGGCAGAGATGCCAGAGGCATCGTGGTCGAATCCAGGCTTGAGCGCGGAAGGGGTCCAGTGGCCACGGTGCTTGTTCAGAGCGGGACTCTCAAAACCGGAGATCTGATCCTGGCTGGTACTTCAATGGGCCGCGTGAGGGTCATGAACGATGACCGGGGCAAGAAAATGGAGGAGGCCGGACCTTCTATCCCGGCTGAGGTAGTAGGTCTGCACGGTATCCCGGAGGCAGGCGATTCTTTTGTTGTGTTCTCCGACGAGGTGAGAGCGAAAAGAGTTGCCCAGCTCAGGACGGCAGAAGCTGATGCCGGCAGGTCCGTCAGCGCCAGAAAGGCCGTGTCACTTGAAGATCTGTTTGCCAAGATCCAGGAGGGGGAATTAAAGGATCTCAACATCGTGCTGAAGGCGGATGTCCAGGGGTCCGCAGGTGCCATCAGGGACGTTCTCGACAGGATAACCAGTGATGAAGTCAGGATAAACGTTATTCACCAGGGAACGGGCGGGATTAACGAAGGCGATATCATTCTCGCTTCAGCCTCACATGCTATCGTCATTGGATTTAATGTCCGGCCTGACAACAAATCCCTGGATGTTATCCGGAAGGAAAACGTTGATGTAAGGTTTTATAATGTCATCTACGAACTGGAAAAGGACATTAAAAACGCCCTGAAGGGCATGCTCGCTCCCGTTTTCAAGGAGGAGACACTTGGCCGGGCGGAAGTCAGGGAGACGTTTGTTGTCCCCAAGGTTGGCACTATTGCGGGCTCTCACGTTAACGATGGGTTGATTCGCCGGAACTCGGAAGTGCGGGTACTGAGGGATGGCATAGTGATTTTCGAGGGCAAGATAGGGTCCCTCAGGCGATTCAAGGACGACGTAAAAGAAGTCGCCAGCGGGTTCGAATGCGGGATTGGAGTTGATGATTACAACGACATAAAGATCGGCGATGTTCTCGAAAGCTTCGAGATTATCCAGCAGGAAGTCGAGTTTGACTGATAAGTATCGCGTTCCATGATCCAGGAACCATGTCCCATGTTTACGATATGGGATCGATACTGGAGATATATAGATAACCTG
>CAYVSA010000004.1:2386-20071 GCA_964454175.1 uncultured Pseudomonadota bacterium | reverse complement strand
ATGGGACCTGGGACTGATTAATATGGTTGTTGGTGTCCTTAAATTGACCCTTTATGTGTCAGAGAGCGGTTCCTTGAAGGACAAGCGAAGAGTACTTCGCAGCCTCAAGGACAGGCTGCGGAATAAATTCAACGTCTCGGTCGCTGAGGTCGATGATCACGATCTCTGGCAGAAGGCAACCGTTGCGATCGCCCTTGTGACCGGTGACAGGCGGCACGCGGACGAGGTCCTCCAGAAGATCCTGAATACTGTTGAATCGTGGGGCCTCGCTGAAATAACAGGCGTTCTTACCGAGATCCTCTGAGTGGATCTTATTCTTTCTTTTGCTCCGTGATCTTACCGCTGGATCAGAGAACGATAAATATGAAGCGCACCTTCAGTTACAAAAGATCTGACCGGGTCAGCGAACTCGTCCGCCACGAGATATCGGATATACTTCTCAAGGACATCAAGGACCCCAGGATGGAGACGGTTACGGTCACCAGAGTGAAGGTGAGTGACGATCTGCGGTCCGCAAAAGTCCTCTTCGGTGTCATGGACAAGACTGCCGAGGTGGAGGATATCCGCGAAGCCCTTCAGCAGGCAGGAAATTTCATGCACAAACTGCTTGCGAGGAGGTTAAGGCTGAAAAATACTCCAAAGCTCATATTCGAGTTCGACAGGAATCTGGATTACAGTTTTCACATTTCCAGTATCCTGGATACGATCAGGGAGGATGAATAGGTGAAGGCTGCGGATGTAGAGAGGGATGAGTCCGGGGCTGATAAGCCTGCACGCCGCAATTTTCAGGGTATCCTCCCTGTTGACAAGGATGTGGGCCTGACATCCCATGATGTAGTCCAGAAGATAAGGCGTATATTCGGCTTGCGGCAGGTCGGGCACGCTGGCACCCTGGATCCCGTTGCGTCAGGTGTGCTCGTTGTCCTGGTGGGATCGGCAACCCGCGTAGCCCAGTATCTTCAGGAAGACGACAAGGAATATCATCTCACCTTGCTCCTCGGCAAGGAGACTGACACCCAGGATCTGACTGGACAGGTCGAGAACGAAGCCGATCCATCCGGGGTCACTTTGAAGGATCTTGAATCTGCTATTGATGGTTACAGGGGGTCATTCCTGCAGGTTCCGCCAGCCTATTCGGCCGTCAAGAAGGGCGGTCAGCCCCTGTATCGGCTGGCCAGGCAGGGCAAGAAGGTGGTGGTCGATCCGAGGAAAGTAACCGTTTACAGTGTGCAGGTAGAAAGCTGGGAGCCCCCACGAGCCCGGCTCAAGGTGCACTGCTCAAAGGGTACGTACATGAGAACCCTCTGTCACGATATAGGTCGGGACCTGGGAGTCTTCGGGTGCATGGAGTCGCTGAAGAGAGTCAGAAGCGGTGCTTTCTCCCTGGAAGAAACGGTGAAGCTGGACAAGCTGAACGAAGCCCGGGACCCCGGCAAGTATCTCCTCGGAGCCGCAGCCGGCCTTTCATTTCCGATCATTGAGCCCGACCGGGATGGTCTCAAAAAACTCCTCCAGGGGCAGGCGGTGCCCGTGACAGAGTCAGGCCTGGAGGGGATGATCTCTGTCGTAAGGGATGGTCACCTCGTGGCGCTTGCAAGTGTAAATGAGACAGCAGGGGAAATGGTTATGGAACCAAAACGGATCCTGGAGCCCGGGGCCGTATGAATTAAGTGCAGCCGAACTTCAATTATCGGTCGAAATCAGCATTTTCATTGCTGATCTGACCGCAAAAAACTTTAAAAAAGACAGGTTTAATGTTAGCATTGCCTTTTGTCAGAAAGGAGAAAAACAGATATGCCACTCAGCACTGATGTTAAGAAAGAACTCATTGATGGCAATAAGCTCCATCAGTCCGATACAGGTTCACCGGAGGTACAGATAGCCCTCCTTTCCAAAAGGATAGAGGAACTGACTGAGCACTTCAACACCCACAAGAAGGACCACCACTCAAGGGTGGGCCTCCTTAAAATGGTGGGGCGCCGGCGCAGGCTTCTCAATTACCTCAAGACCAACGATGTTGACAGGTACAGGGATATTGTCAAGAAGCTGGGTCTTCGAAGGTAAAGTCTTTTTCTTCCACCATTATTACCGTTTTACAGGAGCTACCTTATGAAACAGGTTAGTATCGAATGGGGTGGGCGGACCATCACCCTCGAGACAGGAGCGCTCGCCAGACAGGCCAACGGTGCGGTCCTTGCAAAATACGCAGACACAGTTGTCCTGGCTACCGCAGTTACTATGCCTGACCCAAGGGAAGGAGTGAGTTTCCTCCCCCTGACCGTCAATTATCAGGAAAAAACCTACGCCGCCGGCAAAATACCAGGCGGTTTTTTCAAGCGGGAAGGGCGGCCCAGCGAGAAAGACACTCTCACCAGCCGGCTGATCGACAGGTCGGTAAGACCTTTATTTCCCAAAGGTTATTCTCACGAGACCCAGATAATTATTAATATCCTGTCGGTTGACAAGGAAAACGACCCTGATGTGCTAGCGCTTATTGCTTCATCAGCTGCTCTGGCCGTGTCGGACATTCCGTTTTACGAGATCCTTGGCGCCGTACGGGTCGGAATGAAGGATGGTGAGTATATCCTGAATCCCACCTACGAGGCCCTGGAAGACAGCAGGATGGATGTCCTCGTTGCCGGCAGCAGGGAAGCCATCATGATGGTGGAGGGTGAATCAAAAGAGGTGAGCGAAGCCGAGATGCTGGGAGCTCTCCAGTTCGCCCATAAGCAGATCGTTGCGGTCATAGAACTGCAGGAAGAGTTGAAAAATGCAAAGGGCAAGGAAAAGAAGCAGTTTGAGGAACACATCAATGATGAAGAACTGCAGTCTACTCTGGCCGGCTTTTGCAGTGCGGAGATGAGCGAGGCCCTCAATACACTTGACAAGATGGAGCGTAAGGACCGCCTGAGGGAGATCAGGGACCAGGCAGTCGCGGAATACGGTAACACAGACGATGTCGAGGGCAAGGATGCTGAAATTAATAGCCTGTTGAAAAATATGGAAAAGGATCTCATGAGAAACCAGATCCTGGAAACTCAGTCCCGTATGGACGGGCGCAGGCCCGACGAGATCCGGAAGATAACATGCCAGGTGGGCCCGCTTCCCCGGACCCACGGTTCTGCTGTATTCACCAGGGGTGAGACACAGGCGCTGGTTGTGACAACACTCGGCACCAGCGTTGACGAGCAGATCATCGACGCCCTGGAATTCGATTATCGGCGAAAGTTCATGTTCCATTATAACTTCCCGCCCTTCTGTGTTGGCGAGGCCAGATTCTTGAGAGGGCCTGCCCGCAGGGAGATAGGCCACGGCAACCTCGCATTGCGCGGTGTAAAGAACCTGCTGCCGGACAAGGATAAGTTCCCCTACACGATCCGGGTTGTTTCCGATATTCTTGAGTCCAACGGCTCTTCGTCCATGGCTTCGGTATGCGGCGCAAGTCTCGCCTTGATGGACGCCGGCGTGCCTATATCCAAAGCGGTCGCTGGCATCGCCATGGGGCTCATTTTTTCCCCGGAAAAATCCGTTGTACTTTCAGACATCCTCGGTGCTGAGGACCACCTCGGTGATATGGACTTCAAGGTTGTTGGTACCAGGGAGGGGATCACTGCCCTCCAGATGGACATCAAGATCGCCGGAGTAAGTTCCGAGTTGATGGCCAGGGCCCTCGACCAGGCCAGGGAAGGCCGGCTTTTCATCCTCGACAGAATGGATGAACATATCAGGGAGCCCAAAGAGGATATCTCGCCATACGCCCCGAGGCTCATCACCATCAAGGTCAAGCCTGACAAGATCAGGGAGATCATCGGCCCCGGAGGCAAGATCATTCGAATGATCATCGAGGAGACCGGTGCTAAAGTTGAAGTTGAAGACGATGGTACTGTCGTCATCGCCTCGGTGGACGAGGAAGCCGGGAAGAAGGCTCTCGAGATGATCGAGAGGATCGTCGAGGAACCAGAGATCGGAAGGATCTACAAGGGCCTCGTGAGGAAGATCATGGACTTCGGCGCTTTTGTCGAGATACTTCCGGGTACGGACGGCCTTGTTCACATCTCCCAGCTCGCCGAACACAGGGTGAACAAGGTGGAAGATGTGGTGAAAGAGGGCGATGTCTTTAACGTAAAGGTCCTGGATATCGACAGGGATGGCAAGATACGATTGAGCAAAAAAGCGGCAGACCAGGAGTTGAAGAAAGAAACCGGATCCGACACTTCCGAAACCTGATAAAATAAAATGGCCGCCCGATCATCTGTGGGTATTGTAATAGAGACTCTTCCCAGTGGGCTCAGGGTAATCGTTGAGCCGTTAAGGGACTTTTCGTCGGTTTGCGTCGGGCTCTGGGTTCTCACAGGGTCCAGGGACGAAGAGAAGAGTTGTTCCGGCATCAGCCACATGATCGAGCACCTGTCATTTAAAGGCACAGCCACACGTTCCGCAAAACAGATATCCCTTGATATCGACTCCCTCGGCGGCACCCTCAACGCCTTCACCGGCAAGGAACTTACCTCCTACTACACCAAGGTCCTGGGCGATGCCCTTCCCGAAGCCCTGGATGTGCTCTCGGATGTTACTGTCAACTCTGTGTTCCGTGAGGAGGACATCGACAGGGAAAGGGGCATAATCCTGCAGGAGATCTCCATGGTTGAGGATACTCCGGAGGATTTCATCCACGACCTGCACTCAAGGGGGTTCTGGGCAGATCACAGCCTCGGCCAGCCGATCCTCGGCACAGTTTCCTCCCTGAGTTCTATCGACCGGGATACGATCCTTTCATACCACCGCGAACGGTACAGGGCCGGCTCCATGATCCTGACGGCTGCAGGGAATATTGATCCTGAAAGGTTCATCGGGGATATTGAGGAGTACTTTGGAGACTTGAATGGCGGCGAGTCACCAAATGTCCGGTTGCGACCCAGGGCAACTTCGGGGACCATAGTCGTGAATCGTCCACTTGAACAGGTGCATTTCTGCGCGGGTTTCGAGGGGATGGCTGTAAATGACGAGAAGCGCTACGGGCTGTTTCTCCTGAACACGATCTTTGGGGGCGGGATGAGTTCGAGGCTGTTTCAGAAGATCAGGGAGGAGCACAGCCTGGCATACTCTGTATTCAGCTACCTGTCCGCATATGAAGACTCTGGTATGCTGACCGTCTACTGTGGTACGTCCAAAGAAGGATTTCCCACCACGATGAAGCTTCTCAGGGAGGAAGCCCATCGAATGGCGGCCGAGCTGGTGTCGGAAGATGAGCTTGCTATTGCCAAGAGGCAGCTTAAGGGTAACCTCCTCCTCGGGCAGGAGAGCACCAGCAACAGGATGAGCCAATTGGCCCGGAACGAGATCTATTATGGACGTCAGATCACCACAGACCAGATCGCAGATAATATTGATGCCGTTACAAGGGAGGATATTCTGCAGATCGCTTCAAGCCTCATCGACCCCGAGCGGATGGCAGTTACCACTATTGGTCCGATTAGCGAGGATAGCTTGGATGAAATTCAGGATTGATGAAAATGAGGTAACAATCAAGTGCAGTATCCTTCCTCACGGGCAGGGCATGCCCCTCCCATCCTATGCCACTCCCGGTTCAGCCGGATTGGACCTTGCTGCAGCAGTAACAGATGATATCATCATTGAACCACTGGAAAGAGCCCTTGTCCCGACGGGAATACAGATCGCCGTGCCAGCAGGCTTCGAAGCGCAGGTGAGGTCCAGGAGCGGGCTCGCGTTCAAGAACGCTATTATTCTTCCAAACAGTCCGGGAACGATAGATTCCGATTACAGAGGCGAGGTAAAGGTCATTTTAATGAACCTTGGTGATTCGGCCTTCAGGATCACCAGGGGAATGAGGATCGCCCAGATGGTCATCGCTCCTGTGGCAGCGGCCAGTTTGCAGGTGGTCGAAGAACTGCCCCGCACTGACAGGGGGGGAGGTGGCTTCGGCCATACGGGGTCATGAGCTATTCTGTTTCTTTCAGTGTCCTGACGAGCGGGAGCAAGGGCAACTCCACCTACATCGAGTGCGGTGAGGGCGCCGTTCTTGTCGATTCGGGGCTCAGCGCCAGGGAGATAGTAAAAAGGACTTTAGCCGCCGGCGGTGACCCGGGCCGTGTCAGGGCAATTCTCCTGACTCACGAGCATTCTGACCATCTGCGCGGGGTAGTGCCCCTGGCCAGGAAATTGAAAGTTCCGGTATACGCGACCGCCCTGACCCTGAATGGATCGTCCCTTCCCCAGGATGTGTCTACGGTATGTGTTAACTCGGGACAGAGTTTTGTTGCAGCAGGTTTTAAGATCCGGCCTTTTTCAGTTCCACATGACGCAGCAGATCCGGTAGGTTACACTCTGGAGCATGATTCAATACGCATAGGCCTGGCAACTGACCTGGGATACGGAACTGCGCTGGTAAGAGAGAGGCTGACTGACTGCCGTGCCCTTATCCTTGAATCAAATCACGATGAGCGGATGCTCATGGACGGACCATATCCCTGGTTCTTGAAGCAGAGGGTGGGAAGCCGCAGGGGCCACCTTTCCAACACCTCATCTTCCGGTATTATTGAGGAGGTGGCTCATGCAGGCCTGGAATCGGTTACCCTTGCGCATTTGTCAGAGGTGAACAACGAACCTGAGCTGGCGCTGGATACGGCCAGAGAAGTCTTCGGCCGCAAGGGCCAGGGGACCATTCTCAGAGCAGCCTCGCCATACGATGCGATGCCTCTGGTGCGAATAGAGATCTAGACAGGAAAGGAAGGGGAGCTGTGATACCAAGGTACTCTCGTCCGGAGATGGCAGCGATCTGGGAGCCGGAAAACCGCTTCAATATCTGGCTGCGGATCGAAGTACTGGCGTGCGAAGCACAGGCCAGATTGGGAAAGATCCCTGAGGAGTCAATGGCTAACATCAGGGACAATGCCGGTTTCGATCTGGTCCGGATCGATGAGATCGAAAAAGAGGTCAAACACGATGTTATAGCCTTTCTCACGTCAGTTGCCGAAAAAGTCGGGCCTGACTCGAGGTACATCCATCTGGGGATGACCAGCTCTGACGTACTGGATACCACTCTGGCGGTCCAGATGGTGCAGGCTGCAGACCTTATTCTGAAGGATATAGACCGCTGCAGGCAGGTACTGAAAAAGCGTGCGCTAAAGACGCGGGACATGATCATGATGGGGCGGTCGCACGGGATGCACGCTGAGCCCACGACCTTCGGCCTCAAGATGGCTCTCTGGTATGATGAGATGGGCAGGGCCAGGGACAGGATCTCACGGGCCAGGCAGACGGCGGCTGTAGGGAAGCTCTCCGGGGCTGTTGGTACCTATGCCACTATATCTCCGGATGTGGAGGCACACGTCTGTTCGGAGCTGGGGCTCACTCCGGCAAAAGCAGCCACCCAGGTACTGCAAAGGGACAGACACGCCGAATACATGAGTTCCCTGGCACTTTGTGCGTGCTCCATTGAAAAGTTTGCCGTGGAGATAAGGCACCTTCAGAGAACTGAAGTGGGGGAGGCTTCAGAGCCCTTCACCAGCGGGCAGAAGGGTTCATCGGCAATGCCCCACAAGAAGAACCCGATACTTTCCGAGAACCTGACCGGCCTTGCCAGACTTTTACGCAGCTACTCCCTGGCGGCTATGGAAAATGTTCCCCTGTGGCATGAAAGGGATATCAGTCACTCTTCGGTGGAGAGGATAATATTCCCGGATGCTTCCATCGCGCTGGATTTCATGCTCCACAGGTTCACCGGCATGATGGAGGGGCTCGTGGTTTATCCCGATCGCATGAGATCCAACATGGAGCTTTCCGGTGGTACGACCTACTCCCAGCGATTGCTCCTGGCGCTTGTGGACTCCGGGATGGCCAGAGAGGATGCATACCTGGTCGTTCAGAAAAATGCCCACAGCGCCGCTGATTCGCAGAGTTCCTTCAAAGAGCTCGTAGAAAAAGATCCTGAATTAAAAGGCCATCTGGATAAAGATGTACTCGCAGCTGTTTTCGACCCGGCGGATATCCTGTCCGGGGTGGAACTGATATTCGAGAGGATCTTCTCCGGGGAGGGGTAATTTGGCAGTTCGTATCGAAGTTGGCTTCAGGGATAAGGTCGCAGACCCGAGAGGTGAAAAAGCGGCCAGAGACATCCGGGAAATGACGGGCGCATCAGTAGACTCAATAAGGACATTGAACGTCTACACCCTCGATATGGACCTGTCTGCGGATGAACTTCTGGCAGTAGCTTCCGGGCCCCTGACCGATCCCGTTATCCAGGAGTACTCCATTGGCAAGCCGCTCGGCTCCGATTTCGATATGCTCGTTGAGGTGGGTTTCAAGCCGGGAGTGACGGACAATGTCGGAAGGTCGGCTAAAGAAGCAGTCTCCCAACTGTTGGGCAGATCCCTGAAGGACGAAGAGGCAGTATACACATCAACCCAGTATCGGATCTCCGGCGGGCTCAGCAGAGATGACGCGACCCGGGCAGCTTCTCAAGTCCTGGCAAACGACCTGATCCATACCTGGAGAATCATCGCCAGGCCTGATTTCGATCCGGAAACCGGTATCCAGGCAGCTGTTCCCAAGGTGAACATCCGGGGCGGCAGCAAGGTCAGGGAGATCAGTCTCGACGGGGAAGAGGAGGACCTGGCCCGGCTCTCAAGCAAGATGCTCCTGGCTCTTACCGGGGCCGAGATGAAGGTTATCCAGGATTATTATGCCAGACCCGAGGTCCTGGAGGTACGCAAGAAAATGGGCCTTGGTGCCAGGGCCACGGATGTTGAGATCGAAGCTCTTGCGCAGACCTGGTCGGAACACTGCAAGCACAAGATATTTAACGCCAGGATCACATGCGTGGACCCGGACGGAAATGAGGAGGTCGTGGACTCCCTGTTCAGGGAGTTCATCGTCGGAGCCACGGAGAAGGTCAGAATGGAAAAGGGCGACGAGGATATCTGCCTGTCTGTTTTCGTTGATAATGCTGGCGTAATAAAATTCAACGATGAGTACAGCCTTGTCTTTAAAGTTGAGACCCACAACTCTCCTTCAGCGCTGGACCCGTACGGTGGTGCCCTGACCGGTATCGTGGGTGTCAACAGGGATCCCTTTGGTACCGGTAAAGGTGCGAACCTGCTTTTTAACACCGATGTGTTCTGTTTCGCGTCACCCTTCCACAGCGACCCCCTTCCGCCCCGGATACTTCATCCGCGGAGGATCTACGAAGGTGTGGTAGAAGGAGTAGAGCACGGCGGTAACAAGAGCGGTATACCTACCGTGAACGGTGCGGTCGTGTTCGACGAAAGATTTCTGGGTAAGCCTCTCGTTTACTGCGGCACAGGAGGCATCATGCCCAGTGAGATCAACGGGCAGCCATCCCACCTCAAGGAGGCCAGGGTCGGAGACAGAGTGGTCATGGTCGGGGGACGGATCGGCAAGGACGGCATTCACGGCGCGACCTTTTCTTCCGAGGAGCTTCATGAGGGTTCTCCGGTTTCAGCGGTCCAGATCGGCGATCCGATAACACAAAAACGCATGACGGATTTTCTGCTCCAAGCCAGGGATCTTGGACTTTACAGCAGTATCACGGACAACGGTGCCGGCGGCCTTTCTTCTTCTGTGGGTGAAATGGCCGAGGACACCGGCGGCGCTGTCGTCAATCTCGATCTGGCACCCCTCAAATACGCCGGGTTGGACCCATGGGAGATACTCATATCCGAGGCCCAGGAAAGGATGACGGTTGCTGTTCCCCC
Organism: uncultured Pseudomonadota bacterium; assembly: GCA_964454175.1. Classification (GTDB taxonomy): domain Bacteria; phylum BMS3Abin14; class BMS3Abin14; order BMS3Abin14; family BMS3Abin14; genus CAYVSA01. The sequence continues at coordinate 10,337 of CAYVSA010000004.1, read as the reverse complement.
TGAAAACCTGCAAGCCTTCCTCGAGCTCTCGAGTAAAATGGGAGTGGAATCCACCGACCTTGGTGAGTTTACCGATACCGGGTATTTTCACCTTTTATTCGAGGGCAGGACAGTCGGGTATCTGGAGATGAAATTCCTTCATGACGGCGTTCCCCAGATGGACCTCAAGGCGGTATGGGAGCCGCCCGTACTGGAGGAACCTGATTTCGAAACCCCGAAGGATCTGGGGAGGGTCCTTCTTGACCTCCTTGGCCGTCTTAATATCTGCTCCAAGGAGTCCATCGTCCGAAGATATGATCACGAGGTTCAGGGTGGCAGTGTTGTCAAACCGTTCACCGGCGCCCGCAATGACGGTCCATCGGACGCTGCAGTTGTCAGGCCTGTCCTGGATTCCTTTGAGGGTATCGTTGTAGCCAATGGGATAATCCCGCGATACAGCGACATTGATACCTATCATATGGCTGTGTGTGCCGTAGATGAAGCCATGAGAAACTACGTGGCAGTCGGCGGGGATCCGAACTGGGCCGCTGCACTGGACAACTTCTGCTGGTGCGATCCGGTAGAGTCTGAAAAAACGCCGGACGGAGCCTTCAAGCTGGCCCAGCTGGTGAGAGCGAACAGGGGCCTTTACGATGCTGTTTGCGCATTTGGTGTACCCCTCATTTCTGGCAAGGACAGCATGAAGAATGATTACATTATGGGAGGCATCAAGATCTCCATCCCGCCGACGCTCCTTGTATCGATCATTGGCAAGATCGGAGACGTCAGAAGGGCCGTTACGATGGATCTGAAGGCGCCGGATAATTACATTTATATCCTGGGAGAAACCCTCATGGAACTGGGCGCGTCCGAGTACTACGCACATATGGGCTGCACGGGATCCATGGTTCCCAAGGTGGATCTGGATGATGCCGCGGGGCGTTTCTCAAAACTCCACCGTGCGATCTCTAAAGGACTGGTGAGGTCCTGTCACGACTGTTCGGACGGCGGGCTGGGGATCGCTGCCGCTGAGATGAGTCTTGCAGGAGATATCGGAATGGAATTAGATCTCGATCTCATCCCGGGCGAGACAGGGATGAGGGATGATCAGGTGCTCTTTTCGGAGTCTGCAAGCAGGTTCCTTGTTGAAGTGGAGGCAAAAAGCGCAGCTGTGTTCGAAGAAATAATGGCCGGATCAGCATTGGCAAGGATCGGCACGACCGGGTCCTCCATGTTCATGGTGAACCGCGGAGGGAACGGGATCGTCTCCCTGGATACGGAAAGTATGAGGGGGGCCTGGCAGGCCACCCTGGGAGGAATGTGATGGCCTCCCGCCCAACGGCTCTGGTGATCACAGGAAACGGCACTAACTGCGAACGGGAGGCGGCTTATGCCTGCCGTCTGGCGGGGTTCCAGGAAAAAATTGCCCACATAAGTGAGCTTCTGTCAGGAGAAGTTTCTCTTGATGACTACAACTTTTTAAACCTGACCGGGGGATTTCTGGACGGTGATGATCTTGGCTCAGCAATGGTGCAGGCCAATCGCCTCAAATATGCCAGGGTTTCAGGCGATGGGGAGCGACTGGCTGAGCAGCTGGATCGCTTCATCTCCCGTGGAAGGCCTATTCTGGGAGTCTGCAACGGGTTTCAACTCATGGTAAAAATGGGCCTGCTCCCCGCACTTGACCCATCCGGGATACAGACGGCCACGCTCACCTTCAATGACAGCGGACGGTTTGAAGACAGGTGGGTAGACCTTGTCACAGACCCCGACTCACCGTGCATATTCACCAGGGGTATAGCCACCGTTTCCCTTCCGGTGAGACATGGTGAAGGCAAATTTGTCGCCGATGCCGGAGTAATGGAAAAGATGGCCAGCCGAAATCTCATGACGATGAGGTACGCTGGTGAGGACGGCCGGCCGACCATGGAATATCCCGCCAACCCGAACGGCTCTGAGGATGCAGTTGCCGGGATATGTTCCCCGTCAGGCCTGCTTTTTGGCATGATGCCCCATCCGGAGGCATTTCTGCACAGAGTCAATCATCCGCGGTGGACCAGGGAAGATCTGCCGGAGGAAGGTGCGGGAGTTGCCTTTTTCCGCAATGCATATCAATATGTCGTGTAACCTACTCGAGGAAAAAACGATGCTGCTGGAACCAGACAAGTTCAGGGAAGAGTGCGGCGTTTTCGGAGTGTTCGGCCATCCCGAGGCTTCAAACCTCACGTACCTTGGTCTATACGCACTTCAGCACAGAGGGCAGGAGTGTGCGGGTATTGCCAGTTCTGACAGACAACGCATCTTCCGCTATGGTGAGATGGGTCTGGTCAATGACATTTTTACTGAAGACGTACTATCCAGGCTCCCCGGGGATGTTGCAATAGGACACAATCGCTACTCTACATCCGGTCAGAGCCTTCCGGAAAACATTCAGCCCATAGCTGTGACCTATTCGCGGGGAGGACTTGCCGTAGCGCACAACGGCAATCTGGTAAACGCTCTCCAGCTGCGCAAGGATCTGGAGGAAGGCGGCGCGATATTTCAGTCCTCTTCAGACACTGAGGTCCTTATCCATCTGATAGCCAAGTCCAGAGCAGCGGACTTTGTCGAGCGGGTTGTTGAAGGTCTGTATCAGATCCGAGGCGCATATTCACTTCTGATCCTGACGGAAAAACGCATCATAGCCGTCAGGGATCCCAGGGGGTTCAGACCACTTTCCATGGGTCGCCTCGGTGATTCCTATATTTTCAGCTCTGAAACGTGTGCTCTGGATCTCATCGAAGCTGATTTTTACAGGGATATCGAGCCTGGAGAAGTTGTTGTTGTGGACGACAATGGCATAAGCACCTTTTTCCCCTTCCCTAAAATGAAATCATCTCCATGCATATTCGAGTTTATTTACTTTGCTCGCCCGGACAGCGTGATCAACGGGAAGAGCGTCTACAAGGCAAGGAAGGAACTTGGGCGGCAGCTCGCCAGGGAGGCGCCTGTCGATGCCGACATCGTGGTGCCCGTTCCCGACTCAGGTGTCCCGGCAGCCTTCGGCTACGCGGAGCAGATGGGGTTGCCCATGGAGATGGGTCTCATGAGGAACCACTACATCGGGCGCACATTTATTGAACCCTCGCAATCGATCAGGCATTTCGGGGTAAAGCTGAAGCTGAATCCGTGCCGCGAATCCCTCAACGGTAAACGTGTTGTTCTTATTGATGATTCTATAGTCAGGGGAACTACCAGCCGAAAGATCATTAAAATGGTCAGGGATGCCGGTGCCGCGGAAGTCCACATACGGATAAGTTCTCCCCCGACGGTCAATCCCTGCTTTTACGGCATCGACACACCGACCCACAAGGAGTTGATCGCCTACAGCCATGAGGTCGAGGAGATCCGTACCTACACGACTGCTGATTCCCTGGGATACCTGAGCATGGAAGGGCTGCACAAGGCCCTGGACTGGAAGGGACCGAAAGATACCCGTACATTCTGTGATGCCTGTTTTTCCGGCGACTACCCGGTCGCGTTCCCCAGGGAGGAGGATGATTCACAGATGTCCCTGTGGGAGTCGCGTGTCACCAATGTCTGAAACTCCCGCCCACCTGGCACTGATAGAAACCGCATCGGCACTCGGGGTTGAAGCCAGGAAGCGATTCCTGGTGGAAAACGGCCCCAGGGAATTCGGCTGGAGCTACCGCAACGTACTGAAAGTGCGCCGCAGGCTCAAAAAGCAGATAAGCAGCAAGGGCTTTTTCCGGCTTTACCTCTACATTCCAGATTTTGATTCAGACAGGGTCCGTTACTGGATGAAGGTCACGAACCTGAAGACCTACGATGCGCCGCAGCTGTTCTCTGACCCCGCTGACGGGCACCGATACCTGGTCCATTCCAGGATGCTCATAGATACAATAGGCACTATGGAAACACATCGGGAACTTTCTGCCTTTCGCAGTGCCGACATCCGAAAGCCTGATCCCAGGCATCTTGAGCTTGGCTTCCTCTTCGTCGTGGATCCGGAGGTTTAGCTTCACATGGATCTGACAGGCGCTGCCGCCGTCCTGGCCGGGATATTTTTTCTTGCTTTCGGGATCGCAGTCTACAGGTACTTTTTCTATCTGATAGGTGCAGCAGCAGGCATCATGGCTGCTGTCTTGGCCAGGGAGCCCATGCTGAAGATGCCTGGTCTGTCCGGGCACCCGGGAGTGGCCGGCGCACTTATCTTTTTGCTCTTCATCCTGCTGGGGGTGTTTCTTGCTACGAGGTTCAGAAAGATCCTTGCCTTCCTCGGAGGGCTGGGCACCGGTGCCTTTCTCTATCGGGTGATAGCGGCTGTCTGGGTCGGGGGTGACGTTGCCAGGGCGTTGACCGGGTCGGTGGTGCCAGGCCCCATGGAGCTGCTGGCAGGGGCAGTCTGTGGTGTTCTATTCATACTGTTCGAATACTCCTTTGCCCTGGTCCTCACATCCGCTGTTGGAGCCGGGCTTTGTACATGGGCTCTGGGAGGACGGTGGACTTTTGCGGCCACTCTTGCCATAGGTCTTGTGGCCCAGCCCCTGATATCCCACAGGTTTATTCCAGGGGGCGTGGCCGGAAAAGGCGACACTACCGGGACCGGAAGAAGGACGCGCCTCATGCTCCTTGCGCTCCTGCTGATCCCAACAGCACCTTCTCACGCGGACCTTGTTGTCCATCACGTTAGCCACCAGTCCGGCCGAGTAGTCCTGGATGTGGGAAAGAACGCCGGGGTCAGAGCAGGTGATATGTGGGCGGTTATCAATGAGGACGGTGATCTGATAGTGCCGGTGATCGTTTCCGAGGTGTTCGCCGATACGTCCTATACGCAGCCCGTCTCATCCGCCGATCTCAAGAAAGTTCAAGATGGGATGGCAATAATTGAGATGGAGACCTACGAATTTAACCTTGCACGCGAGCTGGGAAGTGTTTCAAAGCTTCAGAACTTCCTGGACCGGTACCCGGACAGCAGATACAGGGCCTATGCCGCTGACTCAGTGGACAGGATCCGTTTCGAAAGGGCGCTCTCAGGCGGAACAGTCGAAGCCTTTGCAGATTTCAGGAGAAAATTCCCTGGCAGCCGATTTGTGAAGCTGGCCCTTTCAAAAGAAGAGAAGCTTGCTTTTGAAAGAGCGCGTGACGCTGGCAGTGAAGAGTCGTTCCTGGCTTTCGTCCAGGAGTACCCTGGTAATGTGCATCTGACGCAGATGAAGGAAGCGCGTCTTTTCCTGCACGCCAGAAAGGTTGACAGGGTTTACGCCTTCCAGGAGTTCCTGGCCCAGTATCCCCGGAGCTCACTGGCCGTGGAGGCCCGGGAAAGGATCGCTGAATTTGAAAGCTGGGCTGACGAACTTGAATTTGGAATAGAGAAGGTCAGGGCCCTTGAGTTTTTTGGAAGCTACAAGGACGAAACTGCAGTGCCCCAACTTGTTGGCAAGCTCCTCATACCTGAACTTGCGCCCCATGCCAAAAGAGCCATCCGGCAGATCGGTCCCGGCGCGGTTACTGCCCTTCTGGAAGTTCTACTGTCTCCGCTGCAGAGGCCTGCTCTAAAGGATGAAGTGGCTGGAATTCTGGCTGAGATGGGAGATGTAAAGGCCGTTCCCGGGCTCAGGACTTACGCCAGGGAAAAGGGAACAAAAAGGGGAGTGGGAGCTCTACACACACTGGAAGCAAAACTTGGCAGATGATATAGTTAAAAGAGAGGGTCATTACCGGATCAGGTTGCAGATATGTCAAGACGCAGAAAAGACAGGAAAAAGAGAAGGGCCGGGATGGAAGACGCAGCCGTCGCCGCACCGGTTACCATTGGGGAGGAGGCAGTCGGGGACGGGGTGTCGGAACTTTCCAGGCCTTCTCTTGAGATTGATGATAAACCGGTTAGCGAGTCCAGGGCGTTTGTCGGGGGGACTGAGGATCAGTCAGAGCAACATGTAAAGCGGGGGGCTTCACCAGAACAGACTGGCTGGTTCTATCAGAACAGGGAAAACCTCCTTCTGGGTATACTGGTACTTTACGTGCTGCTCCTCGGTCTGGGTACTGCCGGTGAGCTTTTCGAGATCGAGTGGGTCCTGAACCTGCCGATTTTCAAATAAAGAGCACGGTGCTCAGGCACCCGGATAAGAAACAGATGCCTGCCGGGTGAGGCTCCGGTGAAGCAGGACAATATCTGATCGTAAAAGGGGGATACTGGTTATGAAGCGCTACTTTTCAAATAGGGCGATCCTGGTTTCGGGCCTGATCCTGTTTGTCGGATTGTTTATTGCCATCCATCCTCCAGACGCGGCGGCGAAGAAAAAAAAGGTAAAAAAATCCGGCATTAAGGGTATTGTGGTCCTCAATAAAACTGGTGATCCCGTTGAGAAGGCATACATTTACGCCTACGTCGGAAAGATCGAGACAAGGGCAGCTTCCCTTGGAATAATAGGCATAACCGACTGGGTGAGCCACGGTTCAGCAATAGACGGTACGTACAAGCTGGACCTGCCGCCAGGTCATTACTACGTAGTTGCCAGGAAGAGACAGACGGGCTCAAATTTTGGTCCACTAAGACCCGGCGACCTTTATGATCACACCCTCGGCCGAAAGGCAGTCGTGATCAGGAAGGGAAAATACCTCTCCTGCGACTTCAAGCTGAGAAGGCTCACAGAGCCCCTCTTCTTCCAGGGCCTGACACAGGCTGACCGGGTTACAAACCAGGGTATCAGGGGAAGGCTCCTGGATGCGGAGGGAAACCATGTCCCGGGAACTTTTGCCATGGCCTACAAGGATGAAGACATGTATCGTCTACCGGATTTTGCCTCCACAGTTACCGACGATGAGGGGCACTACACGCTTTACCTGCCTGAGGGCGGTCAGTACTGGCTTGCGGCAAGGACATACGCAATGAGAGTCCCCGAACAGGGTGAGCCCTTCGCTCGCTACGAGGGATCCGATGACCACTCGGTCGTCGTAAAGGAGGGCGAGTTCCTCCTGAATGTGGACATGGTCCTTAAACCCTACGACGGGGAACCTCCCGAAGGATATCACCCGGTTCACTGAAAATGGGAGATAAAAAAAGAAGCAGCCTTGCCATCATCCTCAACCAGATGGCGGATAGCCTGTTTGACGGGAAGACATCACCTGTTTCCTGCCTTGAGGCAGTAAAGGAGTCAGTTGCCGGGGACGGCTTTGCCATCCTGAAACTGTCGCCTGGAGAGGATAAATTCGGGCTGCTGGCTGGTCTGGATCTCCTGCAGACATCCGAAAATATCGATGCCCCTCTGATCCTTGAAGAAGCGGGTTCCATAAGGGGCGGCGGTGTCATATCCCCGACAGGTTCTTTTGTGTGCGATCCCTTCCTTCACGGTGAAAAGGTCCGATCCTTCCTTCTGGCGAGGGGCGGCCTGAGGACAGGCACCCTGCTTACCCTTGCCATGAGAAGAGAAAAAAAGGCATTCAGCTCGAGTGAGATCGAACGTTTCACGGCTGTAACCAACTACATAAACCTTATTTTCGGGTTTCTGGAACTGTCCTCCGACCTCAAGAAACAAAGTGATCACGATACCCTGACGGGCCTGCTCAACTATACTGCATTTCACGACACCCTGAAAAGAGAGCTTTCCAGGGCAAGGAGGTATCATAACCCCCTGAGCCTCGGAATGATCTCCGTTGAAGGACTTGATGATTTCTGGTCTTCATGCGGCCAGATCTCATCGGAAAACATTATCCTCACGATCTCCCAGGCGATAAAGGGAAGTATCAGGGACTTTGATATCCTCGGCAGATATAGCCCAGGTGAGTTCTCGCTGATCCTTCCGGAGATGTCAATTTCTGACGGTATGCGTACGGCGGAGCGAGTACTTGCCAGGATGAGAGAGGCCGCTTCAGGCCTCTCGGGGGACGGTGCCATTAGCTTCAGGATAGGAATGGCAAACTATCCGGAGGACACCACCACAACGGAAAAACTCCTCGAAGTGGCTGAAGC
>CAYVSA010000004.1:0-2286 GCA_964454175.1 uncultured Pseudomonadota bacterium | reverse complement strand
AGTCCGCAGACCCAGGAGTGCATCGATTGCCATTTGACTGTCACTCCAGGCATTGTAAAGGACTGGTCCAAAAGCCGGCACAGCAAGACACTTCCTTCCCAGGCCCTTAAAAAGCCGAAACTGGAGAAAAGGATCTCAGCAAAGTCCGTCCCGGAGGCCCTGGGAAGTGTTGTCGTGGGCTGTTTTGAATGCCACAGTCTGAACGGCGACAGGCACACAGACAATTTCGAACATATGGGGTTCATGATAAACGTCGTTGTTTCTCCCGGGGACTGCAGTACCTGCCACCCAGAGGAGGTTGAGCAGTACCAGGGTTCCAAGAAGGCGTTCGCCTATAGAAACCTGATGGGCAACGAGTTATACAGGACCCTGGTGGATTCCATAACAGGAATGAAAGTTGTAAAGGACGGAAAAATAACAACACATCCGCCCTCCGACAGCACACTTCAGGAAACCTGCCTGGCGTGTCACGGCACGAAGGTGGAGGTGAAGGGGATGAAGGAAATTGAAACCCCCTTCGACACAATAACCGTTCCCAATCTGACCAACTGGCCCAACCAGGGGGTCGGCAGGATAAACCCGGACGGGACTCTTGGTGCCTGTACTTCGTGTCATCCCAGGCACGGGTTCTCCATCGAAGTTGCCCGGAAACCTTATACCTGCGCCCAGTGTCACCTCGAGCCGGACGTGCCCGCCTGGAATGTTTACAAGGCCAGCAAACATGGCAACATTTTCTTCTCCCTGGGAAAGAAGTGGGATTTTGAGGCAGTTCCCTGGGTCCTGGGAGAGGATTTTACAGCCCCCACCTGCGCTACCTGCCACAACAGCCTGATTGTTTCCCCCGAAGGAGAGGTCATCGCGGAGAGGACCCACGATTTCGGGTCGCGGCTGTGGGTCAGGCTTTTCGGACTGATCTATAGTCACCCGCAGCCCAAATCAGGCGATATTACTATAATTAGAAACGACGATGGTCTTCCCCTCCCGACTACCTTTGACGGGAAGATCGCTGAAAAATACCTGATCGGAAAGGCCGAGCAGGAACAAAGAAAGGACAAAATGAAGGCGGTCTGTAACGGTTGCCACGGGACTGATTGGATCAACGGCCACTTCGCCAAGCTGGACAAAACACTTCTTGAGACCGATGTCATGATCCGCGCTGCCACGGACCTGATGACCGGTGCCTGGCAAATGGGTGTAGAAGACAGCTCAAACCCCTTTGATGAGTCCATAGAAAAGATGTGGATCAAACAGTGGCTCTTTTACAGCAACATGATCAAGTACGCGTCAGCGATGACCGGCGCCCCCGATTACGCGGCTTTCAAACTTGGCTGGTGGGATCTTTCCAGGAACCTGGAGGAGATGCAGGACATGATAGAGCTCAAGTCCGTGAAGGCAACTGATAAGGATGGTGATTAGATTAGATCGAGTTCCAGGGTCCAGGTTCCATGTTCCAGGTTATGGAACAGAAGGACACTTGAAACTTGAAACGAGAAACCAGAAACTTATTTTAATACCCTGAAACACGCCTGACCGGCACTCTCATCATGCGTGTTTCCAGATTGCGGGACAGGGCTGGGACAGTGTCGCTGTAGGTGAATTTCCCCGTCCACATCCTTGCTTCAACACGCTCTCCGGCCGGATCCACGAAAATAAGTTCCATTGTGAGGTAGCTCGGCCTTGACTGGGATTTCTTTTTGCCGTCAGAGATAATGTCGGTAACGATACTCTGAACCAGGTTCTCACCAAAACTGTGAAACTCACCGCTTCCGTGAACCAGGATGATCATGTCCGCACCGAGGGTCTTGGCCAGCCTTGAGGCAGCACCTTCCCCCGCCTCATATCCTTCCGGCGGCGGGCCTTTGTCCCCCATGAAGCCGCTCCGGATAGCCACGTTCATGAAATCCTCTTCAAGGGACTTGTCATCACGCAGCTTGTCGTTGATGTCCAGAGGTGCCATGACGTCGTATCCCTTGACGACCATGACAGTTGAGACTGCTTCCTGGGCAATACCGCTTATTTTGCCGGTCAGTTCAGTGTTTTCAGCAAGAAAGGGCGGGGAGCCGGTCTTAACGACGACCCTGGCTGGCAGCACAGCTATAGTCTTGTACCGCCCGGCATCGAAAAGGGGCGGGGGCGGCTCGAACATGCCGCTGCAGCCGGCTATTAACAGCACTGACAGCAACAGCCCGATTACGTGAGCGATCCGCAACACTTTTCTGTTCATGGGGATAATATTGCATAATCGGGCTGGATGTGGAAGGGGCTGTTGAGCCCGCCTCACGACCC
>CAYVSA010000003.1:23999-67760 GCA_964454175.1 uncultured Pseudomonadota bacterium | reverse complement strand
GAGTAAAAAGCCAATCATGGACTTTTTACGACACTATCAGCACTAGATATTGGAGCAATGAAAATTAGAACATCAGAAATCAGAGTATTAGAAACTGGTTGCGCATTAAGACTTCAACGTTCATCTCTCGACTTTCAGCTGATTTACACTCACATGGTATAGTACGATCCCTGCCGCAACAGAAACGTTCAGCGACTTGACTGCTCCGCTGCCGGGAATAGTTACCAGCCGTGTGCATTCAGCCTTCAATCGCCCCGTCACACCTTTATCCTCTCCACCCATTACCAGCAGGTTTTTAATTGATATCACCTTCCACGATTCGAGGGGCTCCCCCCCCAATTCCACTCCCGTTACTTCAAAACCCGCGGAAACCATCCGACGACACGCCGAGACTGCCGATGATACCCGGCATACAGGCAGGCTTTCCAGGGCCCCGGCTGAAGTTCGCGAAGCGGCGGGGCTGACGGGTGCAGCACCCTTGCCGGGCACCAGCATTGCCCTCACACCAAGGAATGAACAACAGCGGGCGATCGCCCCGATATTCCTGGGATCTTCTACTCCGGATACCAGGAGGAGAAGGTCGTTTCCCGATGAAGGCTCAAAGCGAAGCAGTTCATCCAGATCGAATTCAGGAAGGGGCCCACATTCCAGAAGGGCACCCTGATGTTTGCTGGTGCCGGCCAACCGGGACAGCTCCTCTGTATCCTTGAAAACCACTTCAACGCTGGCATCTTTCGCCACGCCTGTTATCTCGCGGGTCCCGGTTTTCCTGGAGAGCAGGAGACGGTACAGGGGTCTGCGTCGGTGCTTTAGAGCTTCCGTTACTGGTTGGATTCCGGTTAGTATCTGTGTTTCATCCATATCTCTCCCGGGTTGGCCGCAGAGCCTGTTCAGATTCCCGTGAAGTGCCCATCTACTTTGTTCTCAGTCGTCGGAAATCCTCGATGTATGGTCATATAGACCTCCGGTTTTCTCCTCTCTTTGGCCTCGCATCTCACCCATTTTCCCTCACCTTACAAGTACGAGTTACTGGTTTCTTGTTTCTAGTTTCCGGCTGCAGACACCTGTTCCATGGTCATTTGATCGGTATCAGCGTCGCGCCGCCGGGTGTATCCTGAATAGAGTATCCCAGGTCGGCAATACGGTCCCTGAGCTCATCAGCCCTGACCCAGTCTTTTTCCTGCCTGGCCTTTTCCCTCTCGGTGAGGAGGGCGTGGGCCTCATCATCGACATCCCCAGCGGCTTCTTCAATTCCGAAGTATCGGTTACCTTCCTTTATCCCACCCTCGAAAAGTCCCAGTACCGAGCCGGTGCTAATGAAAAATTTGTCAACTTCATCGATCAGCCCGGCGCTGACAAGCCCGTCTGATGCTTCCGCCCTGTCCATAGCCCCGTTGAGAATGGCGATAGTTGAAAAGAGATGGCCTAAAGCTGCCGCCGTGTTGAAATCATCGTCCATTGCCCCAGTGAAAGCCGGAAGCGCTACATCATTAAGGTAGGCTTCGGCATCATCTTCATAACCACTCAGGTCCCTTTCCGCCGCCGTTAATCTGGAGATCCTGATAAAGAAGTGCATGAAGCGTTCGTATCTCACCCTGGCCTCATCAAGATGGCTATCGGAAAAATCCAGTGGGCTCCGGTAATGGGTCGAGAGCAAAAAAAGACGGATCACCTCGGAAGGGTATTTTCCGAGCACTTCCCTTATTGTAAAGAAATTCCCAAGGGACTTGGACATCTTCTCGTTGTCTATATTTACGAAGCCGTTGTGAAGCCAGTACCTGGCAAAGGGCTTTTCGTTGGCCGCCTCCGATTGTGCTATTTCATTCTCGTGGTGCGGGAAAATAAGGTCTTTCCCCCCGCCGTGGATATCGAAGGTCTCACCGAGTATCGCCATGGCCATGGCCGAGCATTCTATATGCCACCCCGGCCTGCCGCCACCCCATGGACTGTCCCACACAGGCTCTCCAGTCTTGGATTTCTTCCACAAGGCGAAATCGAGAGGGTCCTTTTTCCTGCCGTCCACCTCAATCCGCGCTCCAGCGCGAAGTTCGTCCGGCTTTCGGCCCGACAGCTTGCCGTACTGCTTCAGTTTGCTGACCTCATAGTAAACGTCACCTTCCACATTATAGGCAAATCCCTTTTCTTCCAGCTTACTGACCACCGCTATTATATGCTGTATATAGTCCGTAGCGCGCGGCTCACTGTGAGGCTGGAGGATACCGAGGGCTTCCATGTCTTCATCGTGGGCACTGATGTAAGTTTCAGCAATTTCCCTCCAGTCCTTTTTCTCCTCGAGGCTCTTGTTTATTATCTTGTCATCAACATCCGTATAGTTCCTGACGTAGGTTACCTCGTAGCCCGAAAATTCCAGGTACCTTCTAATCACATCAAAAGCAATAGCTGACCTGGCGTGCCCGATATGGCAATAATCGTAGACCGTTACGCCGCAGGCGTAAATGCCCACCTTCGGGGGATCAATTGGTATGAACTCCTCTTTTTTCCCGCTCAGAGTGTTGTAGACTCGCAGTGACATTCTCTCTCCTGTGCTGGCCTATGGCCGGAGTCCCAGGTCCCACGTCCCACGTCCCGGGACCCAGGTTAAAGTCAAAGTTCCAAGTTTCTGGTTTCTAGTTTCTTGTTATGTTGACAGGAGCCAGGAATCAGGTGCCAGTTTTCAGTTGCCTGCATATTACTATCCATGCTGATGCCTGATACCTTGACCCCTGATACCCATTCCAAATTCACTTCGATACCTCGACACCCCCTCACTCCCTTACCCCCTTACGCCCTTACAAGCAAGGCCACAGCCAGGGCTGCAATCCCCTCCTGCCTCCCGATAAACCCCATCCCCTCGCCACGGGTAGCCTTGATGTTAACCCTGCCCTTCCCGATACCTGTGTTTTCGACGTTGAGCACCATTTCATCAATAAAGGGAGCTATTACGGGTTTTTCCGCCAGAACAGTTACATCGACGTTGGAAACTTCCCAGCCCAGATCGGCAATCCGCTTTATGACAATTTTCAGAAGACCAATACTGTCAGCATCTCTGAAAGCATCATCAGTGTCCGGGAAAAGGGTTCCGATATCACCAAGGGCGGCTGCACCAAGCAGCGCATCTGTTAGTGCATGGGCCACAACATCGGCATCCGAATGACCCTCAAGCCCGCGGTCGTACTCTATCCTGACCCCGCCAAGAACCAGAGGCCTGGCCTCCACAAGACGGTGCGCGTCGTAACCTGTCCCAATTCTGAACACTGGTGCGGTCAATTTTCACCTCTTACAGAATATTCATGCTAATTGGGAGATGAATCTTTACTACTAATAATCCACCTGCACATTTCCAGGTCATCGAGGGTTGTAACCTTGATGTTCCCTCGATCGCCGGGCACGATCCTGACCGGGTAACCTGCCCATTCCACCAGGGAGGCATCGTCAGTACCCATAAAACCCGTCTTTTTTGCTTTTTTGTGGGCAGCGATCAGAACCTCCTTCTGAAAAGCCTGGGGCGTCTGAGCCATGAAGATCTTTTTTCGGTCAAGGGTTGATGTCACAGTCTGTCCAAGATCCTCGGAGATCTTTACGGTATCCGTAGCAGAAACAGCCGGCACAGCGCCGCCCCACATCACGGCGGCTTCCAGAACCTCCTTTATCAGCAGAGGCGAAACAAATGGCCTGGCGCCGTCGTGTACGAGGATCAGATCCTTCCCCGGGATCATCCTGTCAAGGAGAGCCGCCACAGTCTGCTGTCTGTGCTCGCCACCTCCGATGACTTCTACCCTGTCTCCCAGATCATATTTTTCCAGTATCTCCCTCCTGCACAGGTCGGTCTCTGTCGGACGAACTGCGGTAATAATACTGTCGACCAAAGTACTGTCAAGTAGTGCCTTAAGGGTTCGTGCCAGAAGGGGAACGTTCAGTACATCAAGGTATGCCTTACTGTATCCCAATCCCATTCTCAGCGCTGACCCGGCGGCCGGAACTATAGTGAAAACACGACCCTTCATCGTCTAGAACAATGATCCCTGATCATCGCTATCCCCATCTTCTGATGGTTCCGGCTCGCGAGCAGCCGCCTCCAGGTCAGGCCCGAAGAAAAAAAACCTTCTGAGACCCCTTACATAAGCCCCTGCTGTGTCCCGGCCCTCACCGGAAGCTCCAAGAGAAGCGTCCCTTAACATATCCAGCTTGGCATCCAGATCGTCCGCAAAGTGGACGACAAGGGCCTCCGGGATGGCCGGTTCCCTGGGTGAACCGTGTTCCAGCTTACCATGGTGGCTCAGCAGAATGTGCTTGAGGTCCAGGAAATCTCCCTCTCCGATGACTCCCGCCCGGTTGAGCCACTCATCGAGCATCATAACCCCGATCGTAATGTGCCCCAGCATCCGCCCCGACGCAGTTATCTCAAACGAACCGCTGATTTCATATTCATGAACCTTCCCCACATCGTGGAGGAGACTTCCCGCCAGGACAAGATCGCGTCTGAGCCAGGGATACTGATCAGCTACGGACAAGGCCAGCCTGGCAACTCCCAGGGTGTGTTCGACAAGCCCACCGATCCTGGCATGGTGCATGGCCATGGCAGCTGGAGCAGTAAAGAACCTGCCGAAAAAATTGTTGTCTTTTTTCATCTCGTTAAATAACGACAGCACCTTCTCATCCCTGAGGCCCTTGACCAGGTCATTAAATTCTGACCTCAACTGATCCTCGGTATACCTTGAAGAAGGATAGAGAAGGCGCATATCCACATCAGAGGTCTCACGCGAGATCGAATCTACCTTTAGCTGGATCTGCTCCTGGTAAAGTACTGCAGTTCCCTTTGCCCGGACTGCATCGCCCTGGTTAAGCGAGGGCAGGGATCTCATCTCCATGTCCCACATTCTGGCCGTAAAGTCTGCCCCGGAATTACCAAGCACCATGGCGAGGTAGGGTTTGCCGGTCCTGGTCCTGGATTCTGATATCTCTTTTAGAAGAAAGACCGATTCGAAAATTTCGTTTTCACTCAGTGATAGTGTCATATTATACCCGCTCACTCCTGATCAAAGTTCTCAAGTTTACCGAATGCTCCTGTGATCACTTTAAACTTAGGACCCCGTTTTTCCAATGCCCAATTAACCTTCTACCCGAAAAACTTCATGGAACCATTGATGATCTCTTCATAGAGATCTTTTCCCCAGTGCCAGGACAACTGCAACGTGGGTTGCGAAAAACTCCAGCATGGCTACCGTTTCCGGAGAAATGGGGCGGTGGGTGAATTTCCTGTCAGCCCCGATAACACCAAGTACTGTTCCCTCATGATCAATGAGAGGGACTACGACGAAGATCCTGGACCTGATTGCCGGTATGAGGGAGAAGGGCTTTGCTATCCGCATCTGATCAGGTACCGGCCCTTTACCATTGTAGAAGATCGTCTCACCTGACCTGTAGGCCAGTGAAATTGCTCCACCGCGCTCGTCTACCGGAACCCTGATATCCTCAACAGGATATTCACCTATTCCCACCGATGTCCTGCACTCCAGCATCTCATTATTACTGTCGGGCATGAAGAGGTTGAGCCGGTCCAGTTCAAAGAGTTCTTTCGCAAGAATATCCTGTATCTTATCAAGGACCTTTTCCGTGTCGCTGTTGGCAAGGAAGGCTCCGGATAGCTCATTTTTCAGCTCGTGGAGTCTCGTGAGGTGACTGTTGCTCTCCTGGAGCCTCTCGTTGGACTCTTCCAGAACCATCTGGAGCCTTATCAGTTCCAGCTGCATTTCAGCCCTGTCCACCAGTGCAGACAGGGTACTTGACTGGTTCGTATCCATTGAGTGGCTGCCCTCAGGCTGCACAATACCGAGCACAACTTCACAGCCAGTGTCACTGAGCCTCTGGAACCGGTACAACTTGTATGATTCACCACTTTCCAGCTCAAGGAGTAGAAATTCACCATCTTCAATATCAACCTTCAACGCGTTTTCCCTGACCCATTTATCCAACCCGGTCGAAGGTCCTGCCCTGAAACGAACTACCTTCCTGGGCAACGCAGCGGATTTTTTATGGACGAAAAAAACCTGGTTTGACTCACTGACTTCTCCAGCAACATCCAGTACCAGATCGTAGACTTTTTCGTATTTCCGCTGTGCGAATACTTCTATTCCAAAACGGTGGAGCAGGGTGATCCTGTCAAGGGACTGTTCTTTCTGGACGTTGGCTTTTTCGAGGGCGGCAGTATATCGCCTGATCTGATCGTGGGTCGTAGAAAGCTCACCGGCCAGTTTCTCAGCCCTCTCGCGTTCTCCCACTGCTTTTTCCGATATAGCCTTCAGAAGCGGGGCAAGCAGCCAGAGGAGACTGATGCGCAGTGCGATATCGAACCAGTAAGCTTCACCAGCGGTGGACAGAACCGCACCAGTGTACGCCAGGGTGCCGGCAGTTGGGATAATGAAAGTCTGAACGCGGGTGGCGAAGGGAGAGTTAAAAGCAACGATCATGTAAAGCAGCAGGTGAAAATCGCTGTTTATACCGCCGGTTAAAAAGATCAGGGTCCCCGCGAAAATAAAATCGCCCAGTGTAAAGAACAACTGCATCCTGGAAGTGAGGCTGAATTTTTTTTCCCATAAGGAGAGCGCAGCAGAGTACAGGGCAAATAAAACCACCAGGAACGGTACTGTAAGCGCACCCGCATCCGGACCCTTCAGAAGGCTCCAGGAAAGCACAACGGCCGCGAATGACAGCCTCAACGCCAGTCTTTGGACTCTTGACGCTGCGTAGGGCAGCACCTCAGCAGATCTCCGTAAAAATTCGAGGCAGTGCTTCAGTTACCAGGCTCATTGTTGGGTAATCGATGTTGAAGGCGTTATCAAGGGCGGAGTGTCTGACATAATTTGGGTAATCCGATATCCAGACTGAATTCACGCCCAGAAGCGCAAAGGGCGTATGGTTGCTCTTTCCGCTCTTGGAGCGGACTTTTTCGGGAGTATATCCCATTGTGCTCAACACACTTGCAGCAGTCTGGGCCATCTCTTCATCCAGCACAGTCTCACGGTCCCGGGTTATAAGACAGAGGTTTGGCCAGCCAACCGCATCAAGATTAACCATGCACGAAACGTCCCTGAGCAGGTTTTTTCTGTACAGATCGGTTGCCTGCCGGTGGGCACCTACGCACCCTTCCTCTTCGCAGTCTGCAAAAAAATACTGTACATCACACGGCAGGTCCCTTCCAAGACCATTCCTGATGAAAGCAAGCATTACACTGACACCGGAGGCGTCATCGCTGGCACCGGGAGTTTTAGGCCTGGAATCATAGTGAGACGCCAAAATGGCATGCCTGCCCGTTTCAGGGCCATGACCTGCCATTATGTTCCTGCATTTGATCGTCTTTCTCTTTGACCTTACCGAAACCTTCACCCTCCCGCCGCCAGCCTTCAGTATGCTATCAGCAACTGTCTTTTTGATCGACAGACCGGGGATGGGAGCCTGGCTGTAATCGCAGGCACCAGAGTACAGTTCATCGAAATGTTCGTTGTACCATAGTAGTGCCGGGGCACCTTGCTGGGCTGCCTCGATAATCTTGGAAGTCTCATGTACCTTCCACAATTTAGCCAGATGAACGTTGCCTGAGTAGCCAGCCCCATCAGAATAGTCCTCGCCGCGGGCATACCCAACTGGTACAACATCCGTCTCCACTCCATTCAGGGATGGAGACCCGAGGCCCGGCAGCGCCTCGACATCTTTGAAACCTCGACCCACATCGACCATCAACGACCATTTCACGGGGATGGTGATCTCCACCTTGAACTGCTGGGTCCGGACCCACAGCCCCCAGGACCGCAAGGTGTGGATCAGGTAGTCAGAGGCCTTGCGATGGCCGGTCGAACCAATGAAACGGTCGGGATAGGAAAGGCTTAACCGGTGAATATAACTTTTCAGCTCATCTTCCATGAAATTTCCGCTCTCACTCAGCTGCAGAGCTCATTCGCCGGAAGCATTTTTCATCTCTTCGATCAATGCCTGGAGATGCTTTCGCATCTTCTCGTCGCGATCGGGTGTCAGGGCGAGAGCCAGTTCGGCAGATTTGAGGGCATCACTATAGTTGCCCAGGGACCTGAGCACCATAGCCCTGGTGTCCAGATAAGGGTAGAGGGGCTTCGGAGCAAGGTTAACAGCGCTTTCAATAAGGCTTAGCGCGGTTCCGTGACGACCCATGTTCGTCATGACCCAGGCGTAGTTATTCAGCATCACAGGGTCGGTTGACCCGGCCTCAACCGCTGCCTGATAGCTGTCAGCAGCACCCTGGAGATCATCCTCCACAAACAGGATGTCCCCGAGGCGGACATTGGCTTCCGGCCTGTTCGGGTACTGCTCGATGGCGCCTCTGAGAACGGATTTTGCTGACTCAACCTGGCCGGACTGCCGTTGGATAGTTGCAAGGGTGAGACGATCTTCGTATGGCACCCTGGACATGTCCCTGACCGCAGGTCCCGCACAGCCGGAAAGATATAGAACTGTGAGCAGAAAACCGAGAGTCCGAAAGGAAGGTTTCAAAAACATGCTGACGTTTCCTCTCCTGCTTTACGAATGTCAGATTTATTCTACGGCAGGCAGCCACTGATATCTCCGGGTCGAGTGCTTCCTGTCTGCCCGGCCTATGAGTATACGGATGAACACCTCGATTGACAACAGTGTGAGTATAAAGGCTGGAGATGAACCAAAATTTCCAAACACGGGGATTACAGGGTCAAGCGGGAGAGTTTTTGATTTGCCAGGGCGGATCGGGACTATTCCCCGGGAAGTGTCAGGTTTCTCGTCCGGTCAGTTGACCAGGGCCTCGTCCATGCTGCCTGAACGGAATCCCTCCATGTCCACCGTAACGTACCTGAAACCCAGGATTTTAAGGGAGGGGACAAGATCGGGGCCCTGCGCAGCCCCAAGAAGCTCACCGATCCTGTCCGGAGGGACCTCGATCCTGGCGATGTCTTCGTGAACCCTGAGACGTACGGTATCAAAGCCCATGGACTTGAGAAGGCTCTCACCGCTGTCCACCCTTCTTATGTCAACTTCAGTTATCTGCTGGCCATAGGGAAATCGGGTCACCAGGCACGGTGCAGAAGGGCGGTTCCAGACAGGAAGACCCATTTTCCGGCACTCTTTACGTATCTGCGCCTTGCGCAAACCTGCTTCCCGGAGGGGACTGCGGACCTTGAGTTCAGCCAGAGCGTTCAGGCCCGGCCTGTAGTGGTCGGCATCATCGGCATTGGTACCATCCATGACCCACGGGATCTCCAGTCGTGATGCCATATCCATCAGGGTTGAAAACACTGCCATCTTGCAGTGATAGCAGCGATCCGGATGATTACCGGCTACTTCTTCAATGATCAGGGGATCTTTCTCAACACTGCGGACTCGGATTCCCATTGACCGCGCAAGGTCGATAGCCTGTTGAGCCTCGCCTTCAGCCTGGAGAGGGCTGCGGATGTGAACAGCCAGCACAGCGTCCTTGCCGAGAACGTCCAGAGCTTTGCGCAGGAGATAGGTACTGTCCACTCCCCCGGAGAAAGCCACCATAGTTCGCCCCATTTCATTGATAATCGAATGGAGCCTGGCTACTCCCGGGGTAAAGCGGCTGTTTCTGGTTCCCATTGCTTTCAATTTGAAACCCCGCACACGCTGCTGCAGATTTAAAGACGACCAACCGGAATAAAGAGTTCAGATGTGGTAGGTATACGGGTGGTCAAACTCCCTTTCAACACCCAGTTCCTTGGCCCGGCTGCAGAGTTCGGCTATAGTAATGGAATCGAAAAACTCCCCGATCTTGCTGCTGACTTCAGTCCACATCTCTGTAGCTACACACTCTTCCTTCCTGGGACAGATCTTTTTCGGGTTTTCGCTGATACAGAAAACCAGTTCGAATGGACCCTCCGTAGCTCTGACAACATCACCCAGTGTTATCTCCTCAGGCTGTTTGAGAAGAAAATATCCCCCGTTGGGACCTCTTTTGCTGCCCATGATCCCGGCCTTTTTCAGTTTCTGGAAGATCTGCTCCAGGTACCTGGGGCTGATCTGTTGTCTCCTGGAAATGTCCTTTATCTGGGTAGGAAGACCAATGGAGTGATATGCCATATCGAAAAGTGCGCGTACCCCGTACCTGCTCTTGGTAGACAGCCTCATTGCCATTTACTTCCCCCCTTTTCACTTTGCAACATCATATTTCACCTTAAATGGTGCCATTCAAACCCATCCCAACCTAAATTAGTCAAGCAAAGTCGTCAAGTATTATCTTCGTAACTGTTCAGTCCCGGGGAGCAACGGCTGGCCGAAGACTTCGAGGTGACCGCCAGAGAGAAAATGGCAGGCTGATGTGACAATTGGAAATTTACGACGATAGTATGGAAGCGGGGGGTCTCGGGTGACCGCAATACGGGTCAGAATTTATAGCTTAGCCCGACTCCGAGTGCGGAGCTTGAGGAGGAGAGCGACGTTGGATAGATGGAAAGCCTGTCCGGCGAAGACCCCCTGGAGCGGTGGGCAACTGTCCGGCCGACTGTAATGCCCATCACGGCGCCCAGGAAAACATCGGACGGCCAGGCCTGCCGGTCGTACAGCCTGGCAAAACCTATCCCCGTTGTTAGACCGTAAATAACGATCTGGGGCATCAACCGCTGGTCGTAGGCAAGCACGCCTGCAAATGAGAAGGAGAGAGCCGTGCTCAAGTCGGGCATGGACCTGAACTGTGTCAGAGACCTGAAATTACCCGAGCTTGCGGACTGGTCCGGTGCAGCGTGGCCGATGAAGTACCCCGAAACACCAGCAAAAAGCGCGGTCAGCGCTGAGGCTTCGAGGCCCTGGAGTGATTTGGACTTTAGCGCCCTGCTTTTTACAAAACTCCCCAGCAGGTACATCCCCGCGGCGATCTCGGGTATATTGGAGCCGGCAACATTGAGGCGTTCATATATCCGGTCTGAACTGCTGCCCTGTTTTGAAGAAATATCATCGAGATATTCGTCGTCGAAATCCAGCAGGTAGATCGTAGTCAGGATGGTGACACCAAAGTAGGCGGTAGCCTTGGGAGTCATCCTGAAGGGTGCTGATAGAAAATAGTTGATATCGCTGTCAAGCTTCTCCATTATCAGATCGAAGGCGGGGTCGAGCTGCCCCCCCTCCTCCGGCTCTAGTACAGTGAGTTTTCTCCCTGTCCGGATATCTTCAGCGTCGGCAAACGCTGCCGGGGCAGACGCCAGGATCAGGCAGGCTGCCAGCAGGAAGATGCAAACAGCCTGGTATTGCCGGAGCACTCTATCCATCGTTCTTTAAATCCTCCGCTGTCTTTTCCGCAGATTCATCGGGATGACCGAATGGACCGTTCACGTATATTGCTTCAGGTTCAGATGGAAGGATGACCCCGGCAGAAATGATCATGCGGAAAGCTTCATCGACCCTCCAGGTGAGCGGGGTTATCTCACTTTCAGGGACTATGTAGAGGAAGCCAGAAGTGGGATTGGGCGTTGTCGGGATGAAAACCGTATAAGAACGTCCGGGCACTTTCTTCCTGAGCTCTCCTGTGCTCTCTCCCGTAATAAATGCAATACTGTAAAGACCCTTCCTGGGGTACTGGACCAGGACCACCCGCCTGAAGCGATCCTCTTCCTTGACAATGATAGCCTCCAGCATTTGCTTTGAAGAAAAATAGAACCACCTGAGGAGCGGTATTTTATCGACCAGCTTCTCACCCAGAGCAAGGAGTTTACGGCCGATAACATTGGCGACAAAGGCGCCTATTATCAGGATGATCAGGAATGTCATAATAAGGCCCAGGCCCGGGATGGGAAAACCCAGCAAAGCCTCTGGTCTGTAATTAACAGGGATAAGAGCAAGGACCTTGTCAGTCCACTTAAAAACGGTCAGCAGGGCCCATGCAGTCAGGAGAAGTGGTATCAGGACGAGGATCCCCGTGAGCATATACCTCCTGATAATAGTCTTGACAACCTGCACCGGCAACTCCCTGGGACGTTGTTTAATAACTTCTCCCAATCCGTGGCATTTTATAGGAAGTTAACGGTCTTTTACAAGGTCGGGGTTGTGAATACGTATCAGGGTATCGGAGTATGGGGATGTCGGGGTGGTTAGTAAGACAGTGATCAGCTGCCAGTACTTGAAAACCTGGAACCTGAAACTGGGAACTTGAAACTTTTATTTAAACTCCCCCTTGATTTTTATTTATTGTTGGTTATATTGCCCCCTGTTGGCACTCTACATCGTTGAGTGCTAAATGCTGTATCCGGTGCTGAGTTTCTGTCTGCTTCCACCATCGAGAGGGTACGGAGGCGGTAGCTTGGCCGATAAACAAAACTGTTTCAGGTAAAGGAGGAAAGTTCGCATGAAGATCAGACCGTTGCAGGACCGAATTCTCGTTAAGCGGATCGAAGAAGCCACAAAAACCAAGGGCGGCATCATAATCCCTGACACGGCCACGGAAAAGCCCCAGGAGGGGAAAGTGGTGGCAGTTGGCAAGGGAAAAGTGCTTGAGGATGGATCCCAGAGGGCCCTGGACGTCAAGGCCGGGGACAAGATCCTTTTCGGAAAGTACGCCGGTACCGAGGTAATGATCGGCGAGGTGGAGCATCTCATCATGAGAGAAGATGACATCCTGGGCGTGATCGAGAAATAACTGCTTAAACAGGGATTATCAAAGGAGGATTTACCAGATGGCTAAACTTATTTCATTCGACGAGGACGCCAGAAAACAACTCCTCAAGGGAGTAAATACACTGGCGGACGCGGTCAAGGTAACACTTGGCCCCAAGGGTAGGAACGTTATCCTTGAAAAGGCTTTTGGATCACCTACGGTTACCAAGGACGGTGTCACGGTGGCCAAGGAGATCGAAGTGGAAGACAAGTTCGAGAACCTGGGCGCACAGATGCTCAGGGAGGTTGCCAGCAAGACCTCTGACATAGCTGGTGACGGCACCACTACAGCGACAGTTCTGGCACAGGCTATCTACAGAGAAGGCATCAAGAACGTTACGGCCGGCGCCAACCCCATGGACCTTAAGAGGGGAATCGACCTGGCAGTCGCGGACGTCACGGATGAACTTCACAGGATCAGCAAACCGACAAAGGACCAGAAGGAGATCTCCCAGGTTGGAACCATCTCGGCCAACAACGATCCCTCCATTGGTGAGATCATCGCAGAGGCCATGAGCAAGGTTGGCAAAGAGGGCGTCATTACTGTGGAAGAGGCAAAGGGAATGGATACTTCCCTGGAGGTCGTAGACGGTATGCAGTTCGACCGCGGGTACCTCTCACCCTACTTTGTGACCGACACCGAGCGCATGGAAGTAGACCTCGAAGACCCATACCTCCTCATTTACGATAAAAAGATCAGCGCAATGAAAGACCTTATCCCGATCCTTGAGGCCGTTGCACGTGCGGGCAAGCCCCTCGTGATCATCTCTGAAGATGTCGAAGGTGAAGCCCTTGCCACCCTGGTTGTGAACAAGATCAGGGGGACCCTCAACTGTGCAGCGATAAAGGCACCAGGATTCGGCGACAGACGCAAAGCCATGCTGGAGGACATTGCCATTCTCACCGGCGGCCGCGTTATCTCCGAGGACATCGGCATCAAGCTGGAGGCCATCACCGTAGAGGATCTTGGGCAGGCCAAGAGAGTCAACATCAACAAGGACAACACAACCATAGTCGACGGCGCGGGAACAAAAAAAGAGATCGAGGGCAGGGTCAGCCAGATCAGGGTCCAGATCGAAGACAGCACCTCCGACTACGACCAGGAGAAACTGCAGGAGCGACTCGCCAAGCTGGTGGGCGGTGTTGCAGTTATCAAGGTTGGCGCCGCCACCGAGACGGAGATGAAGGAAAAGAAAGCCCGTGTGGAGGACGCCCTCCACGCAACCCGAGCGGCCGTTGAGGAAGGCATTGTGCCAGGCGGTGGTGTTGCTTACATCCGCTGCCTGTCCATTCTGGACGATGTCAAGGTTGACGGCTCTGACCAGAAAGTTGGTATCTCCATCGTCAGAAAAGCGCTTGAAGAGCCCCTCAGGCAGATAGTTTCCAACGCGGGACTTGAAGCATCTATTATAGTCGACAAGGTCAAGAAGAGCGACAAGGTGGGTTATGGATTCGACGCAGCTGCCGAAGAATACACCGACATGCTCAAAGCAGGGATAATCGATCCCACAAAAGTGGCAAGGTCCGCTCTGCAGAATGCAGCCTCCATCGCGGGACTTCTGTTGACAACCGAAGCGAGCGTCGTTGAAAAGCCGGAGGATAAGGAAGCAATGCCTCCCGGAATGCCGCCCGCAGGCGTACCTGGAATGTATTAATAGTCGTTTCACATATTGGAAAAAAGCCCGGGAAATTCCCGGGCTTTTTTTTACGATATTCGAGATTCGATATTGGAGATTAGAGCATTGGAAATGTATGTTTGAAAGTTGTTAGTTGATATTCTGACTTAACCCCAAACCAAGGTTTTCCTCTGTGATCTCTGTGGTGAAAAATCCTGAGACCTGGAACCTGGAACTCGTTTTATCAATCAGTATCCGTCACCTTAACGTTGATCGACCCTTCCGACAGCCTTGCCGACAGGGCTTCATCAGTCTCAACATCACCAGGTCCGCGTACAGCAGTTCCATCCTCCTTCAGGAGGATAGCATATCCCCTTTTCAGGACCGATTCGGGCCCAAGGGAGGTCAGGAGGCTTTTCAACGCCTGAAGGTCACGCCTCCTGGTGGACAGAGCAACGCGGACAAATCCTCTTAACCTGGCACCGAGCTCGTCAACCCTCAATCTCCCCACTCTCAGCCTGTGCTCCGGCGGTACCAGACCAGTGCCTGCTGCCGCAAGACGCATTCGGGAACTTTGCAGCACCCGCTCAACACTGAATATCAGGCGCGAGGACAGGCTATCGATAAGTGACGCAGCCTCTTTCCAGGATGAGGTGACCATCTGGGCAGCAGCCGTAGGTGTCGGAGCCCTGTGGTCTGCAGCAAGATCGGAAAGGACCGTGTCGATCTCGTGACCAACCGCGGATATCACAGGTACCTGACATGCTGCGACTGCTCTCACCACCTTTTCATCGGAAAAAGCCATCAGATCCTCGTATGAACCTCCGCCCCTGCCCAAAATGATGAGGTCGAGCTCTTGCCGTTTCTCCAGCAGGGTCAGCGCGTTAACAATGGAAACCGGTGCTTGATCTCCCTGGACCTGAGCTGGTGAAAGAACTATCTCCACCCTCGTCCCCTCTTCATCAAAAACCTTGAGAATATCCCTGAGGGCAGCGCCTGTTCTGGAGGTTACAATACCCACTGTCGCCGGCAGGGTCGGAAGGGTCTTTTTCTCCTCGGGAGCGAAAAGGCCCTCTGCCGACAGTCTCTCATGGAGCCGGGCAACGGCAGCCTGGAGGGCACCGAGACCCCTTGGCTCCATCTGCTCCACAATGAGCTGGTAGGTCCCCCTTGGCTCATAAACAGATATTCTGCCAAATACAAGGACATTGTCGCCGTCTTCAGGTGTGAAGGAATTTCTTGACGATGCGCGGCGGAACATTACCGCTCTGAGCAGCGAGGTTCCGTCTCTGAGGCTGAAGTAGACATGCCCGCTCATGGAGGTGGACATGTCGGAGATCTCGCCCTCCACCCACAAAGGCGGGAAGGCGGCCTCCAGGGTTGAGGAGATCATATGGGTCAGTTCAGATACAGTGAGGGGGCCCGACCCAGCCATATGAAAGATCTCAAGGAGAGACGTTACGGTCAAGAGACCTTGTAACGCGTTCTATGGCAAGGGCTTTCCCGGAATCTACGTCGATGGTAATAACAGCACCATTAAGTACAGGAGTCCCCTTGGCCAGGTCAAAGCGGGTGGGCATCTGCGTCAGGAACCGTTTTTTGGCGGCCTGGTAGTTAATACCGATAACGCTGCCCTCTTCATTGCCTGTCATACCGAGATCGGTGATATATGCAGTACCTCCCGCCAGGATCCGCTCATCGGCCGTTGCAATGTGGGTGTGAGTACCCACCACGGCGCTCACCCTTCCGTCCAGGTAGAGTCCAAGTGCCCGTTTTTCGGAAGTCGCCTCGGCGTGAATATCAACCAGTATGCAGCTCGTCGTGCCTTTGAGCCTGGCAAGGACCGCGTCCGCCGCACGGAAGGGACAATCAACACAGTCCATGAAAACTCGCCCGGACAAGTTAACAACCGCCACCTTGACTTCACCCGGTGTCGAAACAGTGCAGAAACCGCTGCCAGGTACAGAAGGCGGATAGTTGGCAGGCCGCAGCAGCGTTTCTGACTCAGCCAGCAGAACCTCGCCTTCTTTCTTGTCCCAGACGTGGTTGCCAGTGGTGATCACGTCCACCCCACAGTCAAACAGCTCCGAAACGGTACGCGTCGTAACGCCAAAGCCACCTGCGGCATTCTCTGCGTTTGCTGCGATAAGGTCGATGTTGAAAGAATCGATCAGCCCGTCAAGTTTTTCCCGTACCGCTACTCTGCCGGGCTTTCCGACGATATCGCCTATGAAAAGTACCCTTATTGAGTTACCGGTGGTGGCTGTGGTCATAGCTTCCTTCGATTTACTGCCAGGTTCAGCTTGCGACATTAAACGTTCAATGCCCTGCATCCAATATCCAGAACTCAAATTTCCGATTTTCTTGTTTCTAATACCTGGTGCCCTGTCGCTCTCTGATAAAACCTTACTTTGCGAAATCCACGGCCCTCGTTTCCCGGATAACCGTTACCCGTATCTGTCCGGGGAAAGCCAGCTCCTTTTCGATCTGCTGAGCAATATCACGCGCCATAACCGATGCCTGTTCGTCGCTCACTTCGTCAGATTCCACCATTATCCTGACTTCCCTGCCAGCCTGTATAGCATAGCTCTTTTCCACACCCTTGAAGGATTTGGCGATCTTTTCAAGGTCGTCGAGCCGTTTTATATAAGTCTCCAGCATCTCACGACGCGCGCCCGGCCTGGCTGCGGACAGAGCATCGGCCGCCTGAACCAGGATGGCCTCAATGGAGCCTGCCTTAACCTCATCGTGGTGTGCAGCAAGCGCATTTACGATCTTTTGAGACTCCCCGTATTTCTTTACGAGTTCTGCCCCTATCAGCGCGTGAGACCCCTCCACTTCGTGGTCAACAGCTTTTCCGATGTCATGGAGGAAGCCAATCCTCTTGGCGTCTTTTACCTCCATGCCCAATTCCCCGGCCATAATACCGCACAGGAAGGCGACCTCCAGAGAGTGGGTTAGAACATTTTGCGCATAACTGGTCCTGAACTTGAGCCTGCCCATAAGCCTTACGAGCTCGGGGTTGATATTATGCACACCCACGTCAAAGGCCGACTTCTCTCCCTCTTCCTTGAGGGTAGTCTCCATTTCCTTGGCAGCTTTATTTACAACCTCTTCGATCCTGGCTGGATGGATCCTGCCATCAGCTACCAGACGCTCCAGGGACACCCTTGCGATCTCCCTTCTGATCGGATCGAATACGGACAGAACGACCGCCTCAGGTGTATCATCAACTATCAGATCAACTCCGGTTACGCTCTCAAAAGAACGAATATTCCTTCCTTCCCGCCCAATGATCCTGCCCTTCATCTCATCGTTGGGCAGCGGAACCACGGTAACCGTTTTTTCAGCTACGTAATCTCCCGAGTAACGTTGAACGGCCAGGCTTATTATCTCCTTAGCCTTCTTGTCAGCAGTTTCCTTTGCCTCTTCTTCTATACGCATAATGGTCTTGGCCGAATCGATCCTCGCCTCCTCAACCATCATTTTCATAAGCTCGTCCTTAGCCTGGTCAGCTGTCATTGAGGAAATGGATTCGAGCTTTTCACGCTGGTCAGAGATGAGTTTCTTGTAGTCCTTTTCTTTTTCAGCCATTGCTCTTTGCTGCCCCGCTACGGATTTTTCCCTGTTACTCAGATCCTGCTCCTTCTTGTCCAGATTTTCGAATTTCCTGTCCAGATTCTCCTCACGCTGCTGAAGCCGCTTCTCAAGCTGCTGAAGATCCCGGCGATGTTCCTTTGTCTCTTCTTCGAAACTGGACCTCGACTGCAAAAGGTGCTCCTTGGCTCCTATTTCAGCCTCTTTGCGCAGGTTCTCCGCTTCTCTCGCTGCATCATCCAGAATAGAGGAGGCCTTACTCCTGCTCGCTTTTTCAGTCAAACTCTGGATCATGATCCTGCCGATATATCCAGCTGCAATTCCAGCTACCGCCATTATGATGTACAAAATCAGGTTGTTGCCAGTCATCACTGTTCCTCCTATTGAAAGTCCCTGCAGATCCTGACCGCGGCCTGGGTCACAATCTGGTTAACGGGAACGTCGTGTTTCTCCCTGGGCAGAGTCCTCACTATCTGAAACTCAAAAGCCATCCCGATAATTGTCGCCCTCGGGGAAGCCAGTTTCAGTAATCTGTCAAAATATCCGCCTCCCATGCCAAGTCGATTTCCGGACCTGTCGAAAGCAAGCGCGGGAACGAGAAAAAGTTCGACTTCCTCTGCAGGTATCGCCCGGTCCGTAGTTTGCCGTGGCTGAGGGACGACCCTGTCCTCCCTGAGTACATCATTCTGACTGAAAATCTGGGCAAGCCTTATCCCGGAACCCAGCTTCCAGCCCTCCCAATCTGGAATGATCACCCTTTTTTTCGATTGCAGAAAACTCTTCTTAAGAAAACCGGTCTGAACCTCCTTGCCGACACTGGCGTAAATACAGACCGTCTCAGAATCAGCCACTTCCCCCAACGCCATGATCCGCCTGGCAATCTCAAAGCTGTGATTGCCGACGTCCTCAGGGGGGAGCGCCTGGCGCATGGCACGCATGCGGTCCCTCAACTCCTGCTTTTCAATAATCGGGTTAAAAGACAAAAACCCCCCCAGTTCTCACGTGACGCTGGAACCGGAGAGGCCTGTAGAGGTGCAGTCCTAAACTTGAAGTTGATCTAATACCCGCTCAAACACCCATAGCTAAAACCACAACTGAAGTACAACAGCCCGGAACAGAGTATTCGAGTGTATCTGACAAGGCAGGTTCTGCCTGTAAAGCTTAAAATAGCGTCTCAAAAGTGTTCTTCAAGTTTTATATCGAACTGGACCCCACTGGCCCCATAGGACCGGTCCAGGAGCTTCCAGAACCCCCACCGAACCGTGTGGTAGTTCGTCTTTTGAACCTGGCCTACCAAGTGGGTCTCGCGCGGGGCGCTTCAGGCTTTTCGCTCTCGCGAACATGCTCACCACACCCACGACTAAAGTCCCATCCTCCGAGTGTTGGCTCAAAAGTAACAGGCCTCCACGGGCAGGGCAGGGGCAGCATTAATCTATCAGATTAACGCTGAGCCTTCAAGGACTATCGATCCCTCTGCCGCCGCCGGGCAGACCCCGCCTGGACCAGGTCTAATTCGTGAGACCAGTGAAAGTAACCGTCTGGTTAACGTCCTAACCATCCAGAGCCTTCCCTATCTTCCTGGAAAGGCTTTCTATCCTGTTTTCAAGCTGGTCTGACTCTTCGGTAAGAGAAAAGAATTCATCGGCAATGTTCAGAGCTGCCAGGATGGCAATGCGAGAGGTTGATACAGTATCAGTAACCTGTGATATCTCCCGCATCTTCCGGTCGACATACTCAGCGACACGTCTAACGTATTCAGGATCTTTCTCACCCCTGACGGTATAGACTTTCCCAAATATTTCAACATCAACTCTTCCAGGCATGTGGTGAGCCTCCAGCAGTAGACAACCTTTTAATAGAGGGCCTTGAGTCGTTCTATAGCCTTACGGATCAGCTCCGCAGCCTCTTTTTCGGTAAAGCTGGTTTCAGGGGAACGCTTCAATGCTCCCCCGGCGGCCTTGCCTGTAACACCGCCTTCAGAACCGCCACCGCGGGAGAGGAGCCTGTCAACAGCCTCTTCCAGTTCGATAAAAGCATTTGTTAATCCCTTTTTACCCATGACTTGTCTGATATTATATAGATAATTCAAGGGTTTCTGTCAAGCATAGTGAGAATAAACTTTAAGAGTGGTAATTTCAGAGGTATTGGAAATTGGAAAATATAGTACTGGAAATTAGGGTTTGATTCTCTATTGTCTAGCAGGGATGAAGGGGATAATAGCAGGCCATGGGCTGCTTTGATCATCACGAAGACATCATCGCACTATAAACCCTTTTATTGACCTTTCGTCCTTGAGAACAGCGAGGATTTTTTCAGCATCCCCCTTACTCCTGAAGGGGCCCAGTCTGACCCTGTGCCAAATACCTCTGGGCCCCAGATCGGCCCTGACTACTGTGCCCGAGTACCCGGCAGACGAAAGAGACACCAGCATCTCATGGGCTTTTTCCCTTTTGCGGTAGGATGCCACCTGTACGGCAATATTACCTCCCACGGCGGGCATGAAATGGACAGACTGTTTCTTCTCGCTCGTCGCTGCCTCAAGTACCCGCTGACCCTTTTTCCCGGCAACAGCTTTTTTCTCACCTTTGACAAGGGCGGAGTAAAAGGTAATTGTGGTCGCCATGCCTACACTCGGCGATGATCCAGCAGCTGTCCTGGGAGCCTCAGCTGAGTTGATGTTCTCTGTTTTCTGCTCACCCTGCCGGGACCCGGCTTTATCACGGCCTATCCTCTTCAGACCGAGGTAATAGCCTGTCACCAGGGATAGTGAACACAGGAGAACGATACCGGCGACCGCCGCGCTGAACTGACCTGGCGTCAACCGGACAAGTTCTTTTGGGGACGTAGACCTCTTTCCCCTTGTCAAACTACATCCTTTCCGGGGCGCTGACTCCCAGCAGCTCGAGTCCTATGGCGATGGCAGTCCGAACCCCAGTCATAAGACCGAGACGAGCCCGGGTGAGAGCAGGGTCCTCTGACAACACCCTGTGGTGATAGTAGTAGTTGTGCAGAGTAGTGGAAACATCCCTGAGGTAGTTGGTGATGCGGTGGGGTTCGAGAGCAGCCGCAGCCCCCTCAATAATGTCGGGCAGAGCAGCCAGATGGCGAATTAATTCCCGTTCTTCGGGAAGATCGAGCACGCCTGGATCAACGTCCTCCGGTGAAGGAGCCTCGTGACCCTCCTGGGCCGCGTTCCTGATGATGCTGCAGATCCTGGCATGAGCGTACTGAACGTAATAGACCGGGTTGTCATTGCTCCGTGATTTGGCCACCTCAAGGTCGAAATCGAGCTTGCTGTCGGCCTTTCGAGTAAGGAACATGAACCTGGCCGCATCGCTGCCGACTTCCTCACGCACCTCCCTGAGAGTCACGAATTCCCCAGCCCTCGTGGACATGGCAACCTGCTTTCCTCCTCGAAGCAGATTTACGAGCTGAACCAGAACGATCTCAAGGTCATCCCCGGAATTTCCGAGTGCCACAACTCCAGCCTTCATCCTTTCTATATAGCCGTGGTGGTCCGCCCCCCAGATATTGATAACTTTTTCAAAACCTCGCTTGAACTTGTTGCTGTGGTAGGCCAGGTCAGAGGCAAAATAGGTCGGTACACCATCAGCCTTTATTACCACCCGGTCCTTGTCATCACCTAAAGAGGTGCTGTTAAACCAGGCGGCGCCTTCCTCACGATATATGTGCCCCTTTCTTTCAAGGTCATCAAGGGTCCGTCCAACATCATCATTCTCAAAGAGGGACGCCTCGGAGAACCATCTGTCAAAGATTACACCGAACTGTTCCAGATCTTCCATGATATCTTTGAGAATAATATCAGCTGAATACCTGGCGATCTCCAGGGTTCCGTTCCCAGGGTCTTTTTCAAGATATCTGTCGCCCCGTTCTTCCCTGAGCTTCATCGCTATCTTCTTTATATAATCACCCTTGTAGCCATCCTGGGGAAATTCTTCTTCTCGGCCCGCCAGTTCAAGGTACCGGGCCTTAACAGATTTTCCAAGGGTGCGTATCTGATTGCCGGCATCGTTTACGTAATATTCCCTTGAGACATCAAAACCCACAGCCTCCAGGAGGTTTGCCAGAACGTCTCCCAGCGCAGCACCCCTGCCGTGACCAACATGGAGGGGACCGGTGGGGTTTGCACTGACAAACTCAACCTGAATCTTTTTTCCCTTTCCAAGGCTGCTCCGACCATATTTTTCACCTTCTGTCAGGACAGACCTTAGCTTTCCAGACCAGAACGCATCCGTCATCGTCAAATTTATGAAGCCCGGGCCTGCTGTTCTGATCTCACGTATACTGGATCCACGGTCAACTTCACTGATCACGCCGGTCAGTTTCTCTGCCAGATCCCTCGGACTGATCTTTAACCGTGATGCGAGTACCATGGCGACATTGGTGGCATAATCACCAAACTTCCTGTCTCTGGTCAGCTCCACCATCGCAGCGGGCATTTCCATTGCTGGAATGATCTCCATTTCGGCTGCTATTTCCAGAGCACTGACGATAATTTCTGTAATGGAATTATTCAATTATCAAACTCCAGGTTCCTGGCAATGGCGGGATGGTTGCTGCAGCCCATAAATGCTCCACAAGAATGCCTCGCCGCGGTTTTCTGATCTATATTTTGATCAGTTATGAATGACAAGACCCGGTCTGAATTTTCTGACCGGGCCAATAATCCTGGGTGGAGCGGGCAACGGGATTCGAACCCGCGACTTTCAGCTTGGGAAGCTGACACTCTACCAACTGAGTTATGCCCGCATCAAACAGCATAAGATATTAGAATATGAACAACGGCATGTAAAGGCCATGCCAGTGAGGTTAAATAAACAGAATTCTTCGACGAGAAAACAGGTCACTATGATCAGGTTACTGTCTTTATTCGTCGGTGAAGGTATCCTTGAAAAATTCCTCGAACCTTTCCTCTATGTCGTCATCCTGGGTCGCGGCTTCGTCACCTTCTCCCAGAGCAGGTCCATCCGACTCAGCTGATGTACCGCTCTCATGGATCCAGTCAACTGCAGGAAGCTCCACTGAAGGGCTGATAATATCTTCAATCTCAACTGAACGGAAACCCAGGTCCTCAGCCATCTCATCAACGATATTCTGATCCACAATGCGCTTCCTCATGAGGAACCCCTGGAAAAGGGCATTATCACAAAGAATGTTGATCTTCCTGGGAAACCCAACCGAATACCTGTAGATGCTCTTTAAAGCATCTGTTGAAAATACGGGGTCCCTCAGGCCCGCTACTGCAAGGCGATGCACAATATAAGCATTAGTAGCCTCTTCGGTCAAAGTTGACATTCTGATCTTCATGGAAACACGCTGAAGAAGGGGTGGATCCAGTCTGAAATTCTCCTCTATTTCGGGGAGCCCGAAGAAAATAAAGGTAATCAGCTTGTGGGCGGTGACCTCCAGGTTAAGGAGCCCCCTGAACTCCTCCATAAGTTCCTTTGAGTTGAGCATCTGGGCTTCGTCTATCAAGACCACTGCCTTCTTACCCATCTCATGGAGCTGCAGCAGCCTTCGGTATAACTGGCCAATTACCTGGATCCGCTCCTTGGCCGGCCTTTCGACCCCAAGCTGAATAGCTATTTTCTGCAGCAGCCACTCGGCCGATATCTCCGAGTGAAGAATGATCAGAAGTGCCGACTCGTATTCCTCAACAGGGAGGCTGTCAAGCATCTTCCTGGCAAGGGTAGTTTTACCAGTCCCGATATCCCCCACGACAACAGCAAGCCCCTTCATGGTTTCGGCAACATACATCATCCTGGTCAGGGCTTTTGCATGTTGGGCGCTGTTGTAGTAGAAGCGCTCGTTCGGAGCGTTGCTGAAGGGTTCTGTTTTAAGACCGAAAAAATCAAGATAACTCACAGTTCACCTCGTTATATGTAGGAGATCCTGTCTTTTTTCCTTTTTTCAGACGACTTGCCTTCGCTTTCAGGGCCGCTTTCATCTTCCTTTGCCATTTCTTCGACTTCGTGGATGAGATCGTCAAGCATCCCGTCAAGGCCGTCCGGCTCCGGAGCCGGTTCCAGACCGCCTTCTTCACCAACAGGATCGGTGGAAGCCTGGTCGATATTAACAAGATCTCTGACCCGTTCCAGATGGGACTCTATCCCTTCAAAAGCTGGATCAAGTTTTTTGACTTCCTCAAAGGAACTCAGGGCATTCGTGAAATCGCTCTGCTTCTCCCTCACTTGTCCTAACTGGAAATGGAGTCCCGAGAGGTTGGACTCGGGAGCTGACTCAAGGGCCGTCTGAAGTGCTCCAGCGGCAGATTTGTAATCCTGTTTTTCGTAAAAACACATTGCAGTAAGGCTCAGGCTGTCGAGGAGATAATTGGGATCGTGGGAAGCCAGTTCAAACTCTTTGATGGCATCGTCATGAAGCCCCATCTCCTTATACGCAATACCAAGATTATAATGGGTCTCGTGCTCCTGATCTCCGAGTGTTTCGGCAATGCCCTTCTTGAACTGTGCGAAGATCTCCTCGAAGGTAACAGGTCCATCAGCGGGAGGAGCTGATTCTGCAACATCTTCCAGTTCGTCTGCGAGTTCTATCCTCAGTTCTTCAGCCAGGTCCAGAAAATCGCCAGTTTCAGGTGCTGAGTCTTCTACGATGAGCTTGCTCCCGACGTCCCGGAATGGACCATCGTCAGCAGGCACCTGAAGTGCAGCCGGATCAGCGGTAACTGGAGAAGGATCATGTTCCAGGTCGGACTCCAGAGGCGGGGCCTGTACAACAGTGTCAGGCACCTCCTGCTCAGGCACCTCCTGCTCAGGCTGCAGAACCTCAGAAATCCCGGCCAGTAATTCAGCACTTTCTGAAACAGCGGGCGGGGCCTGGTCTTCCTGGAGCCTGCCTATGCCCTGCAGGGCTGTCTCGTGAACCGGATCTTTCACCAGAATATCACTGTAGATCCGCCGCGCCTCCTCTTCCATACCCTGGGAGAGGTAGAACTCGGCCTCCTCCAATTCCTCTGCGAAGGGGTCAGCCACTTCAGAAGCTGATGCTGCAGGGGCTACAGTTTCCGGGACGGCTGGCTCCTGAGCACCCGGGAACCTGGCCATGAGCCTGGATACTGCTTCTTGACCGGCAGCAAGACCCTTCATCTTTTCCAGTACCGCCCCGGCTTTATCATCTTCACCTGCCTCTACAAAGGCATTGAACAGCTCCTCGCCAACAGGTGCAGAACCCTCCGAGTCTGTATCCATATGTATATCAAACAGAAGCTCAAGCACGCTGATGTTGCCGGGATTTTTGTCCCTGAGGGGTTCGAGAAGCTTGACAGCCTTGTCGTTTAACCCGTAACGCTGGTAGACTTGAGCTTCAAGGACAAGGTCCTCCAGAGGCATTTCTTTTTCGGCGCCCGCGGAAGGGCCAGTATCAGGGACATCTTCCGGAGGAGATTTCTCAATGGATTCGCTTTCCGGGATCAGTTCCTCGGGAATTACTTCCCCGTGATCTTCCACTTCATCATCTGTAACAGGTGTAATGTCCATATCGTCCAGGATGGGCATGACATCAATATCTTCGATCTCCTGGATCTCGGACTCATCTTCAGGCGCCTGTTCCGTTTCAAATACTATTTCGTCCATGATGTCATCGCTGGCATCATCCGCGTCTTCATCCGTGGCAAGACCGGTATCCTCAGCGCCTTCTATCAGCCCCTCGATCTCGATGTGCTCCTCGCCTGCATCTGTAGCCGGCACGCCTTCCACAAGCTCATCTCCCAGGTCAACGAGCTCCTCGAGGTCGCCCAGATCGGTATCTTGAACGGCTTCGATCACGGCTGATGGCTTCTCCGGCTCCATTCCATGTTCTGGTGCCTCTTCCCCAGGCTGCTCAACTGGAACAGGGGACTGCTTTCCTTTGTCACTTGCCAGGAACTCTAATGCTTCACTGTTTGCAGGGTCTAACTCCAGAAGCTGGTTGAAAGCCTCTGCCGCTCCGGCTGTATCTCCTTTTTCGGACAACGTTTTTGCCAGGGAAAGGGTCAGCTCGATCTGGCTGTCCTGATCGCGCCGGGCGTCAGAAACGGCGATAAGGCCTTTTAGCGCCCTTTCATCAGGGGGCGATGCCTTGCGTATCTGGCGGTAGAACGCCTCTGCTTCGGCCAGTTCACCACTTTTTAAATGGTTCTGGGCAACGAACAAATACTCCCGAAGCACTCCTTCAAGCTCTCCCGTTTCAAGAAACAGTTCGAGAGACCTGCCGATCATGCTCTCGCCGCCTTCAGGGTCGCTGAGCTTGAATAAAATCCTTCCAAGGAGCAGGATCATTTTCGGATCATCAGGCTCCATTTCGAGAATTGCTACGATCTCATTTCTGGCCTCGTCGAAGTTCCCGCTCTCCAGATAATGCCCACAGAGTTCCTTGCGGACAGCCGCATTTTCCGGATTTAGGGAAACAATTTTTTCGAAAAGAGCTGAAGCTCTGTCGTGGAATCCCCGCTTGCTCAGAGTTGAGGCGGCATGGGCAAAAGCCTCGGCAGCTTCCTGTTTTTTACCCAATTTGGCCATAGTCTCGCCAAGCCGAACCTGGAAACCGAGGTTTTCAGGATCCATCTCGGTCATG
Organism: uncultured Pseudomonadota bacterium; assembly: GCA_964454175.1. Classification (GTDB taxonomy): domain Bacteria; phylum BMS3Abin14; class BMS3Abin14; order BMS3Abin14; family BMS3Abin14; genus CAYVSA01. The sequence goes on along the minus strand of CAYVSA010000003.1, from coordinate 41,298 downwards.
AGCTTCAGGACTTCGATCTGGTTATCTTCATCTTCCTTTGATTCGAAATGCTCAAACAGGTGCTGCAGCTGCGAGAGAGCTTCACTCTCCAGGCCCTGGCTTTTGTAGAGTTCTGCCAGCTTCCTGTAGGCATCCAGATAGTCAGGATCAAGGCGCAGGACAGTCTTGTAAACAGCAATAGCCTTGGGAGTAAAATCGTCACGTATGTAGATTGAAGCAACCTTCTCATACTGCTCAATAGCAACCTTTTTCCTGCCGGCTCTGGACAGGAGATCGGCGTACCGCAGCGTAAGCCTGTGGTCCTTTGGGTCAAGTTTGACCAGCTGATCAAAAGTCTTGATCGCGCGGTCAATATTGCCCTTGGACAGTTGTTTCTGGGCCTGTTTGAGAAGTTTTGCCTTGTCACTCATGTTTTCGGTGATATCCTATGCAAATTTCATAATAGCTTATACTGCTATAACCGACATTACATCAGAGTGATGATCAGAAATCAACTCACAGTGTTCAACCCTTCCAATACCAGGCACACCGATGCCGCAGACAAGGCGCCTTGCAGCAGCGGGGAGGTCCTCCAGACAGATTCCAGCGCGATCCGGCTGTTTCACAGACTTCACGACATCATCCCTTCCAGAAAATTGGTTGTGTACTCACCCTTCTTGAACTTCATCCTTCTGAGTATCCTCTGGTGGAGGGGTATACTTGTTTTTACTCCATCGATCACGAACTCCTCCAGTGCCCTTGCCATGCGGGCTAAAGCTTCTTCCCTGTCCCGGCCGTGCGCGATAAGCTTCGCGATCATCGAATCGTAAAAGGGAGGAATAAAGTAAGACTCGTAGGCTGCTGAATCAACCCTTATGCCTGGTCCGCCGGGTGTGTAGTAAAATGTAATTGTCCCGGGAGAAGGTCTGAAATCCTCCGGGTCCTCAGCATTGATCCTGCACTCTATCGCATGGCCCCTTAAAACGATGTCATCCTGCGTAAGCTCCAGCGGGTTGCCGGCGCTTATTCGTATCTGCTCTTTTACCAGGTCCACTCCGGTTACCATTTCAGTTACGGGATGTTCCACCTGAACCCTGGTGTTCATCTCCATGAAATAAAAGTTTTTTTCCTCGTCCAGAAGAAATTCGACCGTCCCCGCATTGACGTATCCGGCCTTCCTTGCAAGAGAGACTGCGGCATTGCCCATCTGTTCCCTCAGATCATCGTCAAGTGCAGGGGATGGCGCTTCTTCGAGGACTTTCTGGTAGCGCCTCTGGATGCTGCATTCCCTTTCTCCCAGATGTATCACCGAGCCGTGATTGTCAGCCAGTATCTGGAACTCTACGTGCCTTGGGTTGGTAATGAATCTCTCCATGTACACGTCCGGGCTGTTAAAACCGGCCATCGCCTCTGACTGCGCCATGGAGAAGGCTGTTCTGAATGAGGCCTCGGAGTGAACTACTCGTATGCCCCTTCCCCCGCCTCCTGCGGCAGCTTTTATCATCACCGGAAACCCGAGGTCCCTTGCCACCGAAAGTGCCTTTTCGGGATCGGCCAGGCCTTCACCACCGCCACTGGGTATGGTGAGTCCGGCATTCACCGCCAGTTCCCTGGCCTGGATCTTGTTGCCCATAAGCCTGATGTGGGATGAGGTTGGGCCAATGAAGGTGATCCCGCTCGCCTCGCAAACCTCGGCAAACTCGGGGTCCTCTGCCAGAAACCCGTAACCCGGGTGGATCGCCTCAGCATCCGAGACCTCTGCCGCGCTCACTACTGCCGGTATATTAAGGTAGCTCAGTTTACTGGCGGCGGGTCCTATACAGATGCTCTCGTCAGCAAACCTGGCGTGAAGGGCATCCCTGTCAGCGTCAGAATACACCGCTACTGTTTTAATGCCCAACTCCCGGCATGCCCTGATCACCCTGAGCGCTATCTCACCCCTGTTGGCAATTAGTATTTTAGAAAATAATCGTGCCATATCAGGTCAGGTCAATAATAAACAGAGGCTCGCCGTACTCAACCGGCTGAGCATTTTCCACCAGGATCGAAGCGATCTTCCCATTAACCTCGCATTCGATCTCATTCATGATTTTCATTGCTTCAACGATACAAAGTACAGTTCCTTTGCCAGCCGTTCCTCCAACTTCCACATACGGTGGAGATTCAGGGGAGGGTGACCTGTAGAAAGTGCCTACAATGGGCGAAGTCACAAGAAACTGGTTCTCACCGACAGATAACTGGCTCTCGGCCTGGACCAGTTCGGCCGGCGCCGAAGGCACCTGTACAGAGGCGGGTTCGGGCGCGGCAGCAGGCCTGGGCATCGCGTAATCGCCTGGAACGGTCTGCGGTCCCATTCGAACCCTGATCTTTTTATCTCCCTTCTGGAGAGAAAGATCCTGCACATTGTACCTCTTGATGAGCTTCAGCAGCTCTTTAACGTCCTTCATGTCCATAACATTCTCCCGTGATAAAGCGTCACCTGGAACGCTCGATGTACTCTCCGGTCCTCGTGTCTATCTTGACCAATTCCCCTTCATCAACAAACAGGGGTACCTGGATCACGGCGCCAGTTTCCAATTCTGCCGGTTTTGTGGCACCTGATGCTGTGTCCCCTTTCAAACCCGGTTCCGACTTTACGACCTTAAGTGTAACAAATATCGGAAGCTCAACACCGATGGGCTTCCCATTGTAAAACTGCACTGTCACTGTTATCTGCTCCTGTAAATAATCAACGGTATCACCCAACTCCTGAGAGGATATACCGATCTGATCGTAGGTGGATACATCCATGAAGTGATAGGATCCCGCCTCGTCACCGTACAGGAACTGCATTTCCTTCTCCTCGAAATCCGGCCTCTTTACCTTGTCTCCTGAACGGAATGTGTGCTCCAGAACGTTTCCAGAGACCAGGCTCTTGAGTTTTGTCCGAACGAAGGCTCCACCTTTGCCTGGTTTTACATGCTGGAAATCAATGATCACTAAAGGCTCGCCATCCATCTCCAGTTTCATGCCTCTTCTGAACTGATTTGTCGTTATCAACTCCCGCTGTCCTCCTTATCGCGTATCTGACCAAGGTGTATTGATGCGCCTCTCAAGGCCAACCCATAACCAGCCGCCCCAAAACCGGTAACTATTCCGGCTGCACCCTCCGAGATCATAGACTTGTGCCTGAAATCCTCACGGGATTTAATGTTGGAAATATGAACTTCAAAGTATGGCAAACCGACCGCCGTCAGGGCATCACGTATAGCCACACTGGTGTGGGTATAAGCCGCCGGGTTAATTATCATCGCAGACACACCTGTTGCCGGTGCATTCTGGATAGCCTCGACTATCTCGCCCTCGTGATTTGACTGGAACGCATCAACTTCAAGGCCAAGCTCACGACCCAGCTCCACGAGACCCGAGTGAATTTCCTCCAGGGTGCCTGTTCCGTAAAACTCGCGTTCCCTGGTTCCAAGAAGATTCAGGTTAGGCCCCTGTATGACCAGGATCTTCATTTACTCGAACTCTCCTGCCAACCGCGGCACGGCCATTCTCATGAGATAACGAGCCTTCCCGAAGTTACCATCCGGTGTCAGAGCAACCGCAATGAAATATTCAGGATTAATAAGGCGAAGGATAAAGACCGTGCTGTCTGTGTTAACAGTTACTTCGGTGACTTCCCCTGAGTTCAGGGACCTTGAGGCGTTCTGAATACTCTTGATTGCATTGGCATACTCAATGCCCACGGTCTGTATGCTGCAGTCAGGATCTACGATATGTTCGCCGATGGGTATACCGTCCATCCCCATAACAACCGAACCCTGCACACCGTTTGCTGCCTCGGATATCTCCCTGAGCACATTTTCAAAAATCATTTGCGGCTCATCCTTTCCATATTTTTAAGCCAGTTCTCAAGTGTTGAGACGACCTTGTCATCCGTATCCTCAGGGCTGTCCATGTCTGCCAGGGGTCCAGGGTGGCTATCGGTTTCCACGGGAGCATCAGGGGCCTTCACCTGTACTGGATCCGGAGCGGGCGTACCCGCCCCAGCCTCCTGGCCACGATCTTCGTGCATAAGCTGCCTGTAGAGTTCCTCAGCCTTCTCGGGTTCTCCCTGGTCAGCATAGATCTCCGCCATGGTCTCCGTAACTATAGCATCATCCCCGGGAGCAGCAGAACCCTCAGGCAGTAAGGACTCATGCTCTTCATTTATTTCCTGCGCATACACGTCAGCACCTATGTCTGAGAGATCTTCATCGGCATCGGGAGGGGGAAATTGTTCGAAGCCCTCAATAATGCCGCCGGGTCCGGATGATCCCGTATCGGGTGAAATATCAGGATCTGCTTCGACCTGCTCGTCTGCAAACCCCAGCCCTTCAGATAGCGGCGCTAATGCCGGCACAGCCTGAGCGTTCTGTTCACCCGCTGGCACGGCATCGGGATTCCCTCCGGGCTCACTCGGTTGTGAAGGTTCTGCAACATGATCCGGCTGCGGATCCACAGACATTTTCAACATGTCCTCTACGTCCATATCGGGAACCGGCTTGAAGGCAGATGAGGACGCTTCACCTTCCAGTTTTTTCATGTCCGCTACAACTTCCTCGTCTTCAGGGCTCAGGAGCGCCGCAGCTTTAAGCGCCGTTAAAGCAGTTTCATTGTCCTTCAGCTCCATGGCTGTCTTGGCAAGACACTTCTGTGCTCTGTAGTTTTCCGGCGAATCAGCAACAGCCTTACTTAACGCCTCCATGGCCTTTTTGTATTCACCCTTTTCGAAGAGTACCCTTCCCGAAACGACAAGTCCTCCTACGTAGTTCGGGTGGATCTCCAGACCTGACAGGGCGATACTGAGCGCCATGTCAAGGTCTCCAGCTTTCCTGTAAGCCTCAGCGAGGGGAGCGAAGGCCCTGGAGTCCGGGTCTTTTGCCAGCATCTTTTCATAACGCTGGATCTCCTCTTGCCTCATAGCACACCTCCAGAAATTATTAATTGAGCGGTTTAGCCGGCAGCCCCCGATACTTACAGCAAGGGCTGACCTCAGATAAATATACCCCTAAAACCGTCCGTTGTTAACATTCAAAATCAGGCTACCGCGGTAAAAGCATCCAGAAGCGCCCCAGGGTCATTCAGAGGAACCAGTCTTGGAATGCCTATGCCCTCTATAAGAACTATTGTGACGGCACCGCCGCTGCTCTTTTTGTCCCTCAGGATGAACTCGGAGAGACCGTCCAGAGAGTCGAACTGTGGAGTAGGGATCCTGTCTATTACCTCCATGGCCCTTTTAAACTGATCCTCCGGAAGCCCGGCCTGTCTTCTTGAGAGCTCCAGGGAGGCCTTCATTCCAAGAGCAACCGCCTCTCCATGCCTGAGTCCACCAAAGCCTGCCGAAGCTTCCAGTGCATGGCCAAGGGTATGACCGAAGTTAAGCACTCTCCTCTGGCCTGACTCCCGTTCGTCCTCCTCGACTACCAGTGCCTTTTTCATACAGGCAGCTTTAATGATCCTTGTGGGTTCGATCCCTGCGTCCGGGCCGATCTCGTTGAACCCCTCCAGGTACCCAAAGAGTACAGGGTCGCTGGTCAGAGCGATTTTCACGACCTCAGCCATCCCGGAGTACCAGTCGCGTGCCTCCAGTGTTTCGAGGGTCCTGGTATTAACGCACACCATAGCCGGCTGATAAAATGTGCCAACCAGGTTCTTGCCCTCCGGTATGTTGATCCCGGTCTTGCCGCCCACACTGCTGTCCACCATGGCAAGAAGCGTTGTGGGCAGCTGGATATATGTTACTCCCCTCAAATAGACCGAAGCTGCCAGGCCTGCGAGATCTCCAACAACGCCTCCTCCCATGGCCAGGATGACGGACTTGCGATCAAAGCCATTCTCAGACATCGACCTGCAGAGGCGTTCGATCTCGAAAAAAGACTTACTCTCCTCCCCCTGAGGAATCGTGTGAAATCTCGCCCTTCTCCCGGTGCCCTCCAGGACCCCTGCAAGGCTTGAACTGTATAACGAGCCCACCCGATCGTCAGTGACTACCAGAAGTTTTCCGGAAATGTTCTCTTTATCGAGGAACCCCGGAAGTTGGTCCCATGCGTCGGGAGACACCATAATTCGGTAGGAACGCTCTCCAAGATGGATTTTAAGATCAGCTTCCAATGTTCGACACCCCTGCTGTTTCAAAAATATCCATGGCGATGGCTGCCTGAAAGCAGTTGTCGTTGTTTGCGGTAAAGGACGCTTCCTCCTGGAAAGGTCCTCTTTACAGACTCCGTATATATGCCTGATATGCCTCGCAATTGCGCTGCATCTCCTCCAGCGAGTCTCCTCCTAATTTCAGGCACAGGTGTTCGCAGATCACAAGTGCTACAACCGACTCAGCGATTACGCAGGCCGAGGGAACTGCAGTCACATCGGATCTTTCCACCGAAGCTGATGCTTCCTGCTTGCTTAAAAAATGCACCGAGGGCAGCGGAGACATTAATGTCGGGATCGGCTTCATGGCACCGCTCACGATGATCGTCTCACCATTTGAAACACCGCCTTCAATTCCACCGGCCCTGTTGGTGTCCCTGTAAAACCCTCTTCCTCTTTTAAAGCTGATCGCATCGTGCACCTCGGAACCCGGAAGGTCCGCGGCTTTGAAACCTAATCCGATCTGTACTCCCTTGATCGCTGGAATACTCATCACCGCCCTGGCCAGGTCGCCGTCAAGCCTCCGGTCCCAGTGGACATAGCTTCCCAGACCTACAGGAACATTAAAGGCGCAAATCTCGAAAACACCTCCGAGAGTCTCTCCGTCGGACCTGGCGCGTTCGATGATATCTATGATCTCCCTTTCCACCTCTGGGTCGAGACAGCGAACTTCTGATTTTTCGACAGCCTCTTCCATTTGGGGCGCGTTTAGCAGTTTCTTGCTTACCGATGAGCCCCCCATGGACAGAACATGGCCTACAACGGTAATGTCAAATTTTCTCAGGAGAGTTTTGGCAAGCGCCCCGACTGCAACTCTTGCAGCTGTTTCCCTGGCACTTGCACGCTCCAGAACGTTCCTGAAGTCCTTCTGACCATACTTTATACCTCCGGCCAGGTCAGCGTGTCCGGGACGTGGCCGAGTTACAGCCTCCAGGTCACCCTTGATCTCCGCAGCGGCCATGGAGTCCTTCCAGTTCTCCCAGTCCCTGTTCGAGATCCTCAGTGCGATAGGGCTGCCCAGTGTCTTTCCGCCGCGTATCCCGGAGATGATCTCAACCTGATCCTGCTCGATCTTCATCCGAAGTCCTCTGCCGAAGCCGGTCTGTCTCCTTGCAAGCTCCCTGTTCACGAATGGGATATCAACGGAAAGTCCAGCCGGAAATCCCTCGAGAATGGCGATCAGAGCCTTTCCGTGGGACTCACCTGCTGTGAGAAAGCGTATCATCGCAACCTCCAAAAAAAAGCGCATCCGCCGGCTACGACGGATGCGCTTTCCGGTGATCTGTTTCTGTTAACCCTCGACAATCGAGGCATTAATGAAGATCAGGAGCTCCTCTCTGGTGTTGTCGATGGACTTGTTCTTAAAGAGCCATCCAAAAATCGGTATCTTGGAGAAGAACGGAACCGCACTTCCCCCGTTTTTCTTGTTTTCTGTATAAACTCCGCCGATTACCGCCGTACCGTGATTGTCCAGAACGATCTTTGTCTCAAGTTTGTGGCTGTTAACTCCGGTGAATGTATTCTGGTCGAAAGTAGCCTGCTGTCCCTTGCTGTCTTTTTCCACGGCAACTTCCATGAAGATGTCCTCGTTGCTGGTGACCTGGGGAGTGATCTTGAGCTTTGTCCAGATGCTTGGGAAGGACACTGAGGTGGTGGTGGTAGTGCCGGTGTCGGTCACCTCGGTTGATGTCCTGTTTTCCGGGAAGGGGTTGTTCACCTCTATATTGGCGGTCTCGTTCTGGATGACCATAAGTGTGGGACTGGAAATTATTCTTCCCTTGTCGGCCTGTTCCATGGCGCTCAGACGCAGATCCAGGTTGTCGAAGTTTGTAATTCCTCCGAAGGAAAAACCTAAGACCGCGGTCGGACTGGATGCAGGCAGGTTCACGAGGAAATTCCCTCCTCCGAAGGATGCGTCGGAACTGGCTGTATTTCCAAAGATGACCGTGCTCCCATCGTTGTAGGCGCCGCCCCATTTGATGCCCAGGGTCTTTGAGTATGACTCGTCGACTATGACGATCCTGGCCTCGATTCTGACCTGCGGGGTGGGTATATCCAGCTTGTCCACCAGCTCAACTATCCTGGTGATATTGTCCGCAAGATCCTTCACTATGAGGGAGTTTGTTCTCCTGTCCGTATTTATACTTCCGCGGGAACTTAAAAAACCGGTAAGCTGTGTCACAACTTCATCTGCCTTGGAATAGCTCAGGGGAACGATCTTGAGGTGCAGATCCTCCGCCTTCATCTGTGCTTCCTTGGCCTTTAAGGCAGCTGTACGCTCGCTCTCAAGCTTATTGAGAGGAGCTATCCTCACAACGTTGAGTTCCTTCACCTGACCAAGTCCCTTTGTCTTCAGGATAACCTCAAGGGCCTGGTCCCAGGGAACGTTGACCATTCTCATGCTGATCTTGCCGCCCACATCGTCGCTGGTGATTATGTTAAGCCCGCTGACTTCAGCAATGAGCCTTAGAACATTCTTAAGGTCCGCGTCCTGGAAATCCAGCGTAATGAGCTCGCCGGAATAAACAGTGCCCGACACAACAGGTGCAATGTCTTCCGGTTCTGAACGGACCACTGGTGCCGCCTTCACAGGCGGAGCGGTTACGACCGCCGGTTCCGGGGCTGGTTCCATCTCGGGCGGAGCCGGTGCCTCAACCGGTATCGGCTCTGTGGTTTCGGCGATCACTGTTTCCTCGACTGGCTGTTTTACAACCGGTCCGGTCAGGAGGACCGAGAGGGTACCCCCAGATTGATCGATATCGAACAGCGTCCCAGGCTCAACCGTGAGACTCACCCTTGCTCCGGCCTGGTCTTTGGGGTTGAAGGAGGAAAGGGCCTTTAGGGGTCCGCCCTCGTCCCTGGTGTCGATACTGCGCACGAACTCTGCTGAGAGTTCCACACCTTCCAGATCAACCAGAAGGTGCCCCTGATCTGGCTGGCTGACGCTGTAGGACACCGGAGAGTCTGAGATCACCATTACGGTGCCATCCCCACCTTCCGCCCTGTAGCGTATGTCAGATACACCCGCTCCCTGGACCACTACCTCTGGCGCGGATTCCTGGACTGCCGCAGGCGCTGCTACTGTCTCTTCCGCCGCCATTTTAACCGGCTCAGGCTCAGGTACCTGTACCGGCTCCGGTGCAGGTGCACTTACCGGCTCGGCCATTGTGATCTCAGGTGCCTGCTCGACTCCCAGTGAAACAATCAGCCTGTCGCCGATCTCCTGGATCCTGTACGGGGGGACATCTTCAATTCCAAAGTCCAGGACGAACCTCAATTTCCCTTCCGTGCGATGTTCACCAACCCTGATACGGCTGACGTCGTATGTGTCGACAGGAATGACCCGCGGTTTGAAGCCCTTTTCGACACCCCAGATATCGATTACGAGACGCGTGGGACTCTTGAGGTTCAAAGCGTCGTATTTACCCACGGCGCCGTCACCAATAAATTCAACATCCATCCCGTCACTTGTTTCAGAAAAAACAACCTCGCTGATGACGGTGGCAGGCTCCATACTGACCATTGGTAAGGGTTCCGCGGCCTGCGACATTTCAGATCCAGCAGGCTGCGCCCCAGTATCCGGTTCCTGTACAGTCAGCTCGACCACTTCCAACTCTGTTGCCGGTCCGACCTCAGCGGGGACCTGTGCAGTTTCCTCAGGCACTGCCACAGGCTTGAGAAAATCGACGATAACATTATTTTCCTCCCTGGAGGTCTCGTAATCCCAGAGTTCGAAAAGAGAGATCTCAAGCCTACCGATCTTGCCCGCTTCTTCATCATACTGTACGGGCTTTACGGTAGAAACACTGCCGAGGGAAATATCTACATCGGATCCGACGCCTGTAACATCAGTGTCGGCAAGGTCAACCACCAGCCTGGCCGGTTCCGAAAGCCTGAAAACAGTATAGGCCAGGGGAGAAGTACCCTCGATCGTCAGACGAACCCTATCCGGCAGGTCCTCTCCGGTCACCGAAAGGACTCTGGCTACCGCAGCCTCCTCCACCGAAGCCCGCATCTGCCCCCCGGGGCCTGCACAGCCCGCAACAAATACTGCTGCGGCAAGCAGTGCCAACGGTAACTTCCTGAACAAAATATTCATCACAAAGTCTCCCCTTCTAGCGTATGCAGCCTGAGGACAGTTTCCTGTTTAACTTTCTGCCCAAGGTAATCTTCGAATTCTTCCTGTACAATAACTTCATCAGAAGTAATCTTGAGTACTTTACCCCTGTTTCGACCAACAAGAGTACCCGGGGTCACCACGTGGGCCTTCCCGTCCGGGGTGAGCACCTGGGCAACGCCTTTTTTCCCCAGGAGGATGATCCCCTGGAGCCGCAGGTCGGCCAGCGAGACCTTCTGCAGTGGTGTGAGTTCTTCCAGAGGGACCTGGTCCCTCACCTTCTTCACCTGCAGGAGGGACAGAAATGGATCCCTGAAGCCTGAAGGATCGTAATTAAACTCACCTGCTGCGACTGCCGAACCGGATGTAGAAGCCTTCGCGGAAGCGGCGGGCGCTTTCGGCCTTTTCAGGGTCGGCAGCGGTTTGCTTGCAGGTGTCGGAGATGACTTGCCGCAGCCCAGGATAGTTCCACCTGCTGCCAATGTCAGGATCAGGAGCGGCATCCAGTAACGGAGACCGCGCGTAGCCGATTGCATCTGTCAGTCCCCCTTCTCAACGTAGCGGTAGGTTGTAGCCAGGGCGCTGACGTCGAGGGTCATCGCCCCGCTCTTGTCATCCCTGGGATTTCCAAGGGTAATGTCGCTGATATTGATGATCCGCGGAAGCTTGCTGACAGAATCGAGGAACATCCCCACTTCATGGTAGCCGCCCCGCACTTTGATCTGGATCGGGACTTCAGCATAAAAACCCTTGTCGACATCCCGCCTTGGCTTAATGAAGACAACCTCTAATCCATTGATGGCGCTAAGGTTGTTTAACGTCTGCAGGATGTTGGGTATTTCCCTGCTGTTGGGAAGCTCCTTTACAACCAGCTTGAGCTTCTCGTTGAGTTTGCCCACTTCAGACTTGAACCTCGGCAGGTTGCGGGCAATGGCCTGGTTTTCATTGAGCTTGGCCTGTTTTGAGCTGAGTTGGCCCTGGAGGCTCCTGAGCACCCTCGCCTTGCTCCTGTATACCAGGTGCCAGTAAAGCCCCACAATAATACCTGCAACCACGATAAGGAGCAGTGCCTTTTTCCTGGGCGACAGATTGGCTATGGATTCGGCATCAATTGCCATCTTCTCCCCCTTTCAGGGTTACACTTTCCCCCCGCTGCCCAATGCCTTGCAGCGAAGGGAGAAATCGTTGATCTTCAAAACTCTGTCACCCAGATTCATGTCCTTTTGGGTGGTAACATCCAGCTCAACCTCCTTGAAGAAGGATGAACTGTCCAGGTTTCTCATGAAATCCGCAATTCCGTCCGTCGAAAGGGATTTACCCCTGATCACGACATTGCCGCCCCTCTCCTGGTAGTAGACCAGCCACACCTGTCGCGGCAGTGCCTTGTTGATCTCATCCAGGTAATGGACTTCTGCCTTACGGTTCTGTTTAAGGTGCTGAATAACGCTGATTTTTTCTTCAAGTACCTTCTTGTCCTTTTTAAATTTTTCGACTTCCTTGACGACCTTGGAAAGGCGGTTTATCTCCTGGTCGGTCTGAACGACCTGTGCCCGCATATCCTTTATCTTCCTGGATGTTGACGAGTGCCAGTAGTAGACACCGATGAACACCAGGATCAGGACAAGGAAATAAAATAATTTCTCCTGCCGGGCGCTTAATTTTCTTCTCTCTTCTCGTACCGGGAGCAGATTGATCTTAATCATCGGTCGAAGGCCTTTCTGATAGCAAGCCCCAGCCCGACTCCAAGCTGGGGAGCGACATCCTCAAGGTATTCCGGATCGAACTTTTTCCTGTTGTAATTGATGCTCTCAACGGGATTTGCGATCTCAACCTGTATGCCCAGCCTCTGCTCAATGGCCTTAACGATGGGTTTGACCTTTGAACCACCGCCGCAGAGGGAGACCCTGTTAAGCTGCACATCAGGGTTGGAGGAATTGAAAAAGTCAAGTGAACGCTGAACCTCCTGTCCCAGGTTATCGGCGATAACCCCCATGATCGGCTCAACGTCCTCAGGGCCCTTCTCTCCGACCGGTTCACCCCGTTTGAGCAGCTCGGCATCCTCGAAGCTCACCTGCAGCTGCTTTTGCAAAGCTTCCGTGAACTGGTTCCCGCCCACGGAAATATCCCGTGTGAAAATTGAAATACCGTCTTTGATGATATTGATGTTGGTGGTCGAGGCCCCGACATTTACAAGTGCAACGACCTCATCAGATGTCAGGACATAGTTTGTTTCATACATGTTTTCCAGGGCAAAGGCATCGACATCAACTACAACAGGGTTGAGCCCGGCATCGTTGACCACAGTAGTCAGGTCATTGATGACATCCTTCTTGACAACAACGAGGAGGACATCGATCTTGCCCTCGTCCTCTGATGCTCCGAGGATCACGAAATCCATATTCACTTCGGATGCATCGAAGGGAACGTACTGTTCGGCCTCGAACTGGATGTTCTTGTCCAGTTCTTCCTCGGTCATTTCCTGGACCTTGATCTTCTTGATGATAACTGAATGCCCCGAAACAGAAACTGCCACATCCTTTACCTTCAGCTTTATCTCCTTAACCATCTCCCTGATGGTGTCGCTTATTACCCCGGCATCCATTATGGCGCCGTCAACTATTACTTCCTGGGGGAGCGGACGAATACCGAAGTTGACAAGCCTGTAGCCCTTGCCCGTCTCCTTGAGCTGGACTAATTTGATGGAACTGGATCCGATGTCCAGCCCGGCCAGAACTTTTCCACTAGAGAACAGTGCCATCTAAATCCTCCCCTAATCGAGAAATACACTCTCTCGTTCGTCCAACCTCATTCCCAGCGCCTTGATGATCTTTCTCTTGGTGTCCATACGGCAGGGGAAACCTTTCTCGACCCTGTCGATGGTGAGGGCAGACACCCCGGCCGACCTTGCAAGCTCAGCCTTGGACATCATCCTCGCTTCCCTGAGGTTCCTGACGTTATTGTTTTCTCCCCGATCTTTCTTAGCCTTATTCATGTCCTTCCTCAATCTCTTAATTTTACTTAATTAACACCAAATTTTGCCTAATATGGAAAAATTTAGCGTAACTATGATTAATCCAAAAACGTTTGTCAAGTAAAAAATTTAAAAAATCCTTTCATTACCGTTAGTTATACTTAACACTTAAACGATATCCACAACATTATGTATTCAACTCTATTCAAAACCACAATTAATTGTGGGTGGTGGACAAAGTCCAACGTCCAAGGTCCAACGTCCAAGGTTCAACGTGGACTCGTAGCGCGCGAGGAGTATTTAGTGAGTGGTGATTGGTGATTGGTTTTCTAATATCTGACACTCTGCACATAAATAAAATCCCCCGGGGGAGACCCCGGGGGATTCATAATTCGTTTTAAATGTATTCTATACGTTGGACTTTGGACATTGGACCTTGGACACGTTACTTATCAATACACTCTCCTCCACTCCCTGCTCTTGAGTGCCACGATCGTCTGGGCGCCGGGCATGTATTTGGGTAGGAAGTTCTTCAGGGCAGGCACTTGGAAAATAGAAGCGTTGTCTTCGGCGTTGAACTCGCCACCAATGAGTGTGCCGGCGATCTGTGCCGTGTGTTCGACCTTAACCTCGCCTGGAGAGTAGAAGAAACCTGTAATCAGTGAATTGGCCGCAGGCTCGAGCTCTATTTCACTGCCCCCCATAAAACCTATGCTGTTGGTCATGTTGCCTCCCTGGAGGTAACCGCCGTTGTCAGGAGTAAAGCTGCTCTTGATCTCCATCTCTTTCTGGGCGATCACCAGGGCGGCCTGCTCGTTCTGTCCAGTGGGGGCCGTTGTCGTCCCGGCAGAGTCTATGAAAGCCCCTTTCGAAACATATGTAAGCCCACCGGTTACATCCATCTTGAACTCGTCAGAGAATAGGACCATTCCTGTCATCGTGACTACCTTCGTTGCCGCGTCGTATGTTATGCCGTTGCCCAGAGCATCAGTGTAGGAAAAATTGGCCGTGCAGTCCCGGATGGAAAGCTTGCCCGTCTTCCATTCACCGCCATCGTGACAATCCCAGATGGACCCATCGATCACCACACCTTTGGACGTAACGGTGGCGTTGGGGTCTGCGTAGGTTCCACTGGGCGCAAATCCGTTCTGCCCGCGGATGAGATCCTTGTAAATAGCCATAGCGCGATCGTTGAGGTTGCCGATGCCCGAGTAGGCCGCACTGCTGGATATTCCTGGGTACTGGGACTCCAGGCCACTCAGGATCGTTGGCATCTGGATATTGGGCACGTCAGAGCCAACGTTGCCGGCATAGTAGGGCTGGGCGCTGTTGAAGCTGACATCCACCTGGATGTTGTTAACAGCACCAGGGGGGCTTGCTGTGGTGGTACCGATCTGGGCGTTGTCGGTAAGCGTCAAGTTGCCGCCCTTGACCCTGACGTTGGTGTTCAAACCCGTAACGGCGGGGAGCATGGATGCCAGGGTGGAGTCGATGCCGCCATCAGTGTAATTGTTTGTAATAGTGGAGTTACCGTTGAGGCTGACCTGGCCGTTGGCGTAAATGGACCCGCTGATATTCATCGTTGTACTATCTTCCGGATTGAGACCGGTCCCTGAAAATACTGCATTGTTATACGGTGACAGGTCGTCAGTGTCCAGGTGATATTCCACCGCCGCAACACCGCTGGGGCCGTTGGCGTAGGAGAGCAGATAGACCTCACTGTTGTTGGGTGAATACATATAAAGCTCGTAGCTCGCGTTGCCGACGGAGGTGCCGCCGCTTGAAAAGGCCAGCTTCCTAACCAGTGAAGCACTGTCACCGTCCCGATACATCTCCACAGAGCGAACCGTGGGATCGAACACCGTTGAGCCGTTCACGTAGGATGCGGTGATGCCGCCAGCCGAAGCCGGGAAATTCACATTGCCCCACGGGCCTCCGGCGCCGGTATCCACTTCCATGTCGGCTACCAGTATCCCGAGGCCGCGGTCCAGACCGCCTTCAGCGGCGTAAAATACCTGACTGGATGCCTTCTGGTTGGAAGCCATCTTGGTCTCAACGATGGAAGTGTTCAGAACCAGCATGCCAAGTACTGTCAGGATCGTTATGAGAAAGAGTGCCACCACAAGAGCCGCTCCTCTTTCCGAGTCAGTACCAAAATGTGATGTGTTTTTCGTATTCATTTTTTTAGCCTCCTGTTAATTTCTGCTACCACACTTGATGATAGAGCAAGAGGCATACCACCTGCCGATGCCGTAACTGTGGTGACTTTCAGGCCCCCGGTAGCCTTGTGTGACTTTATTTCATAGCTGCAGATAACTTTTTTCATGGTGAGATCCTGGTTCATCTCCCGATTCATCTATAGTCCGTATTGTAAACATCGGGAACCGGCAAGAACCCCTTCGCCTTCGCAAGAACCTTTGAGCTTCACTTCGTGATTCACCAAAATCCCGGCCTTTATATTTAATCCATATCGGTTTTCATAACCAGCTCTACCTCGATCTTTAAGGTATTGGTCCAGTGTCGGTATCCTCGTCAATGTAAAAGTTGGTGTGACATCCTGAATCGACGTTCTCCACATCCACCTGAACCGTATCGCCCGTAGTCAAGGAGGGGTTAATCTCGGTAATAGTATGCGCATATGAGAAAGAACCACCTGTGAACGTTAGAGAATCGGAGAACGACTTGCCGTTGGCCGACACAAATATGGACATCTTCCCGGAAGCATCAAGGGGAGTCCCGGAAGTCTGGAGCTGTACCAGGGTACCATCCACCTGGATGCCGTAATCGGTACCGGGAGTCCATGTGACGGTTGTTATCGTCGCAACCCTGTTGCAGACCTCGAAGGGCACACGAGCCGTTGATGACGAATTCAGAGCGTGATCTCCTGCCCGGCCCGATATGGAATGTGGGCCGTTTTCGGTCAGAGCCCGGGTGTCAACTGTAAAGGTCGACTTTGTGGCTGCTACTAATGAGGCAACCGGGAAAGTCTGCACTGACGATGCCACCACCGATACTGATGAGTCGTAAATCGAGTAGCCAACGCTGGCCAGGTATCCGTAGTTGGCATCCGCGCTGTACGGCACCGAAACGACGCTGGTGACGTAGTTGGGAATAGTCGGCGAGTTGCTGCCAACTATGCTCGGTGCGTTGTTGTCAACATAGAAAATGTTATATGAACTTCCAAAATCGGCGTTCTGATTACCTGCATAGTCCATTCCGAGCCTGTATACTGCATAGAACCCCTGGGGCCAGGGTGTGGCCGTTGAGGGTATGTTCCCTCCTGTATTCCAGCTGAAAGCTATCGCCGGGCTGGAGGTCAGATCAAATGCAGGAGTCGTGTAAGTAAGTACCCAACCAGTTCCACTATAATTATATAGGTAGAGCCAACCCCACAGTGGGAAAGTGTCGCTTATCGTCGTATTCAGGTCCACCGTACCTTTCACGAAGGGCCCCCAGCCGGGAATAGGTGTTCCAACAGTGCTGCCTGGAGTAACGGAGCTGGCAGTAGGGTGAATGTTGTCATAATTAAATGCCAGGCTTCCCGTCCCAAGGTTGCCCGGAGCCGGCAGGGAGGAATCGTAAGCTTTCACGGACCATGTCCTCGAATCCTCAAAACCACTCGAAGGCCCGGCCCAAATGAATGAATAGGAGGCATTCCAGTTGCTCCCATCCCACGTGCTGCCGCCGTACGTAGCCGGCTGATCAGTAAAACCTCCGGTACCGGAGACAGTAACAAGGACGGTATTGGAAGAATCAGCGAACCCATAATTATCCGTTACAGTAAAGGTCCATGCATAGGGCGCAGTATCACCGACCCAGAGGTTAGGCGAATCTGATGGTGTAATAGTCGGTGCAGTGTGGTCAACGATGGCCGACCAGGCTGCAGACTCAGTGTTCCCCTGGCTGTCCTGAACCGTAGCCAGCATGGCCTTCGCCCCGGTGCCTTCTGAGGAAGAACCCGTGGCCCAGCTGTAAGCGTAGGCATCCCCGCCCAGGGCGGTTAACGTCCGGAAGGTAGTCCCGATCTTGAGGAGGACCGTGTAACCTGTGTTAACCGA
>CAYVSA010000003.1:0-23899 GCA_964454175.1 uncultured Pseudomonadota bacterium | reverse complement strand
GTGTTGTTGATGTCTTCGGCGTAAACCTGCACCGTAACAGTGCCCGACACCGTGGAACCGTCAGTCGGTGCATCGACTCTGACCTCTGGCAGGTCCTCGTCCTCTATCACAAAGGACGCGCTCTTAATGGAGCCTGTATCGGGATACTGTACTGTAATGGTCTTGGGTGTGTAAGGCAAAAAGAGTTCCTGCGCCAGAGGCACCGACCCTGATGTGGACATCAGGATGTAGTCCTGACCGTAAGTCGAACTATCGGGAACAAATATTCCGGTATCGGCAGACTCCCGGAGGGTAACAGTCTCAGATTCACCCCCGCTGCCGGAGCTGTCCAGGATCGTAACGAGATCCGTGCTCAAGGAGGAGTCTCCCTCCAGCCTTGGAATATATACCTTTGGCCGGAGCTTGTCGTTGTTGTACATGGTGAGAACCTGGCTTCCGCCTGAAATAATAACGCTCTCGGTACCATCACCGTTATCTTTGTAGAGATTCAACCACCTGGGGCCGGATATGAAGACGTCATAGGTGTAATTGGTTGCGGGTGAGGGATCGTCGTTGTCTATGTACGTCATTGTCACCTTGTCGCCGTAGTCTACCTGCAGCGTGGAATCGTTGGCACTTGGAACGGTATTCAGTTCGGTTACCAAACCGGAGGGGAACCTGAAGGTGGCTGAGTTGGCACCGGTCTCGGTGAGAGATATCTTTTCGCTGTCCCCTGTGAGTTCGCTGACAAGGACAACAGAGACTGCCGGAGCGCCCAGAGGATCTGCCTGGAACACGTACTCGTTCTCGTCGCAGTCACCTACCTGGAAGTACATGGTGTCTCCCGGATCGTAATGCCGTACGGACTCGTTGACCCCCTTCTTGGCCGAGTAGATGCTGTCGTAAAACCCGCTCGCTGTGCTGGGTGTGCTCACTGACAGGGGCACCTGGACCGAAGCCGTCTGCGGGTAGATCTCCCCGTCCACATCAGCGTTGGCAGTGACAGTAAAGATCTGGTCCTTCATCCCTGAACCAGGGTTGAGGACCGCGTACGCATAACCCAGGGTGTCGGTATTGGTGGTGACAGTGTCCTGTGTGAGGTCTGAGTGTGAAAAAGACCCGTTGCCGAGGCCCGCGCCGGCACCCGTCACAGTAAATGTCACTCCATAGTAATCCGTTACTGAGCCTTCCGGCCTGACGATGTTGACGCACTCGTCCACCACAGGATCATATTCCTGGAGGACGGCAGATATATCAACCTCATCTGCTGTGCATCCTGCCGACAGCTCGACCGGGCTGCCGCCCTTTGATACACTCAGGTTGAGCCTTGGCTCCAGGCTTGCCAGGAGGTTAAAGTCCACGGTCTCATTGGCAAGGGCAGTGGAGATGCCAGAGTCGTTAATGATAATGGTCTGGCTGCTGATAGCGGGGCCGCATCCGAAGGGAGAGTACCAGTCAAGGGTGTAGGTGCCGTCAGCTTCAGCAGTTATTGTAGTAACGCTCCCGTAGCTCGGGGTCGCGGTGAGGTTCGGTGCCCGGCCGAAGACCCTGTTGCCGCAGGCGTCTAACACCGAGAAATTGATCTGCACGTGCTGGTTGCTGACCCGCTCAATGTTAAAGGAGTTGCTGGTCGGGCTGGTAAACTGATATAGGTAGCTGCCTCCCCCGTCCTTGGGGCCTTCAATGGAGTTAATGGCAATATCGTAGGCCGCTCCCGGTACCAGGGTAATGGTGCTGGACGCTGTAGCCGTACCCCACTGGGCGCTGATCGTGACGGTCTCGGAGGTGGCCCCCGTAGTAATGGTGTCCGGAGGGGCGTAAACAATGTCATATGAGCCGTCGCCATTGTCACTTGTACCCGCCTGGAAGCTTCCCTTGCCCGACGGGTTGATGGAATAGGCAACCGTTTCACCCTCGATCCCGTTTTCGCAGTCGTCCTCTACACGAACGGCAAGCTTTGCACCGACGTTGCTGGCAGAAGAGCAGATAGCCATTGTGGAGGGTGCTGGAGAGATGTTGGTGCCGCTGTCAAGGGCAATATAATTCAGGTCCATCTTGTTGGTACCGTACGGTGCTGTGGTGTCAAACCTGGATGGGCTTCCGCTTGTGATAGTTAATACCTCCGTATTTGAAAGCTGGAGGCACCCCGCCTCAGGGGGGGTGAAAAAAGTGCTGACGGTGACCACAGTGCCCTCGGTAGCAATGGCTGTCATGCCAGCCCCCAGGTAAACGTTCCCGATACCGTTGGACCTGCCGGATATAACGCTCCTTTCAGTCCCGCCTGAGTCCTTGAAGATATATCCGTGGTCTGCCGATATTGATACCGGCGTGTTGTTGTCCGGAGCACCATCAGGATCGACGACAGTAACCGTTACCAAGGGATTATCAGTAATGACCTGCGTACTGGTGGCTATCTCATCCTGTTTGTCATCACAGGCTGAATAGCGTCCGGCAACACCAGGGTATGTTACGTTCATGGTAAATGACGAGCAGGTACCTGTCCCGACACCCAGTCCGGCGACAGTCACGTCCTCGACGTTCCTGGTCTTTACATCGACTACGGAGGACCGCCTCCTGTAGTTATCCCCTTCCGTCGGATGGGTGTAATTCCAGTCCGGCCTGGCTGATTTGACCACCACTGCCGAACGGACCCGTCGTATTGTTGCGAGGGCGTTGTCGTTGGTCGGGCTGACCGCTGGTATCGCAGTTATCTCGGTACCAAACCCGTCGAAGTATGAAAACGTCAGCGAGTCAACGTCATTTGCGAGGACCTTAAGATTGTTGTTGTTCTGGGCGCCGACCAGCGTACTTTCCACAGCCCTCATGATGCTCTCGTTGGTGGCATCGTAAGTGTATCGGATGAAGCTGACGGTACTGCCCGTGTTGGGCAGATTCGACTTGTAGATTATCTGGCTGGCCCCAGCGTAGACTACGGCCAGGTCCGAGACGCTGTACCCTAACCACGACATCTCCTGGTGGAGGAACTCGGTGGTTGCTCTGATATTTTCCTGCATCTCGGCAGCCTGTTCCTGGGCCCTGAACATGCTTTCCTGGGAGGTGAAAACCCTGTAGATAGCAGTGAGGAGAAATCCCATTATCAGAAGAGCTATCATTAGCTCAATAAAGGTAAAGCCGGCCCTGCTGCCAATTCTGCTGATTTTAAACCTGCCTGCCCTGGATATCATGATATCCCTCCCTGAATGGCAAACGCCTTCACTGCCGGTTTCAGTTAATTTCCAGCTAAATAGACTACTGATAATAGTCGAGGTTCTTGCGAGCTATCTGTGTGTCCAGAACTACAGAACGCGTCACCGAACCTTCAGGCCAACTCACCCTGACCCTGACTGTTTTGACATCGGTGTCGGGCATATCGTCCACTACATTCCACGCCCTGGTATATATCCCGCCGGCGGACCCGTCCTCGGCGAGAAGAGCCCCGTCTGAATGATCCGGGGTAGTCCAGTTGGCAAGGTCGTTACCGCTGTCCGGATCCACCAGGTCGGTGCCCACTATCTCCGTCCCACCGGTAGTGGGGATGTAGTACTCCCTGATCTTTTTCAGTTCCTCGACCTTGTTCCTGGCAAGATTAACAGCCGATGACATGTGCCGCGCCGAGGTATTGCCGTAGCCGCTCTGCATCTGGAGCTTGACTATCCCGAGGATCCCAATGGCAAATATGGCCATTGCTATTAGAAGCTCAAGAAGGGAAAAACCTGAACTCCTGTATGGTTGCCTGATACTCTTCATTAAAGTTATCCTTTTCATTGCCAGCTGCCCCCTGACCATTGGTAGATCTTTACCCTGCCCGTAACTCCAACTGACACTGCATAGCCCTGTTCCCTGGTGTTCTTGAGAAATATTATTACTGACTCAGTGGGACTTGATATTGCCGACAGGTCCACAACAGGAAGTCCCGTTGGCCTGAAACCGACGTCGTTCTCGCCCGGTTTTCCTGACACAAAAACACCGTCTGTGTCACCCCCCGGGGCCACTCCGTCGGGCCCGCTTCCGGCATAGGTTGTGGGCATACCGAAAGAAACATCCTGCGGGAGGAGAAATCCCGGCACCCCTGCCACGGTGTCGGAAGCATCGAGTCCGGACATGGTGTACTCGCCGGGAGCATCCACCGCCGAATCCGCATCGTCGTCTACAAAACCCGTGAAAAAGTCATTTGTCGTATCAACGACGAACCAGCCGTTCCTGTTGGTGGTTATCGCCCGCATCTTGATGTACTGCACCGATGCCCCAATCTTGTTTGCCGCCCCCCTCAGACGATAGGTGGGGAGCTCCTGGAGAAAATTATAGGTACCCACCGAAAGAATGATGCCGATTATGACAACCACCAGCATCAACTCTATGAGTGTTACACCCTTTTCTCCATTAAACCTGCCAATCATAGCAATCTCCAATTCGCATTTATCTCCTTTTGTATTTAGCAAAAGGCGTTCCATGTACAGATGCCCATTTTATGCATCTCTCAGGGTATGAGGTCAACAGCCTATGAACTTTTTTCATAGCACTGCTTAACTATTTTCCTCCTGATGCCGAACTCCTAACGGGGGACCTGTACCCCGTAATCCTTTATCTTGTAAAGCAGGGCCCTGTGGCTGATCTCGAGGAGCCTGGCTGCCTTGCTTCTATTGTACATGGTTTTCTGAAGGGCCCTGACGATCAATCTTCGCTCCAGTTCACGAACGGACTTCTTGATGGAAAGTTCATCTGACACCTCATCAGTCCCTGTGCCCTCTTCAAAGCCAGCCAGCAGTGGTGTGATCTGGTCCTCACTGAGTTCGGCTGAACCCGACAAGATGACAGCTCTTTCAAGCAGATTTTCCAGCTCTCTGACGTTACCCGGCCACGGGTAGCCCAGGAGGGCTTTCATCCCTCCCGGGGTCAGGTGCATATCGTGACCGCCGACCCTGAAGGCGATCAGGTTCAGCAGGTGCTCGGCCAGAGGCTTGATGTCTTCCCTTCTCTCCCTGAGAGGCGGGATGTGGATGGGCACAACGCTGAGCCTGTAGTAAAGATCCTCTCTGAACGATCCGGTTTTAACTGCCTTTTCGAGGTCCACCGCTGTCGCTGCAATGATCCTGGGGCTTACCTTCACTGTTTTGGACTCGCCAACCCTGCGGATCTCCCCTTCCTGAATAGCCCTCAGGAACTTTATCTGGACCTCAAGGGGGATCTCTCCGATCTCGTCGAGGAATAGCGTACCTTCTGCAGCCTCTTCAAAGAGGCCGGTCTTATCCACAACAGCATCCGTAAAAGCCCCTCTAACATGACCGAAAAACTCACTTTCCAACAGGGATGATGGTACCGCTCCGCAGTTAACACCCACGAAAGGTCCATCCTTCCACGGGCTGAGATTGTGGATCGCCCGGGCCAGGACCTCTTTCCCCGTCCCACTCTCTCCCGTTATCAGGACGTGGCTCCTGTAGCCTGCCACTTTCCGGGCAGTATCGATTATTTTGACCATCGACGGGCTCTTGGCGATGACGTTTTCCAGAGAAAATTTCTCTTCTATCTGCTCCCTCAACTGGACATTTTCCCTGCGCAGGCTCTCCCGTTCCCGGGCCTTGCGCAGGGTGATCAGGATCTCGTCCGTTTTGAACGGCTTGCTTATGTAATCGTAGGCGCCCTGCTTCATGGCTTCTACAGCGAGGTCCACGGTTCCGAAAGCCGACATCATTATTACGGTCGTTTCCGGGTAAAGGGACCTTATGGTTGAGAGCACCTCAAGTCCATCCATCCCCGGCATACGGACATCACACAGGACCGCGTCAAAGGTCCGCTCACTCAAAAACTGAAGAGCTTCCTCACCGCTCCTTGCCCCGCTGGCATCGAACTCCTCTTTCTGCAGCAGGACGGAGATCATATTCCTGACGCTGTCCTCGTCATCGACCACCAGGATCTTCTTAAACTCCATCATTCTTCCTCCCTGAAATATCTTCGACCGGCAGATCGATAATGAACTCTGACCCGCTTCCCGCTTCACTCTTTGCCCAGATCCTGCCGTGGTGAGCCTGGATTATCCCGAAGGTAATTGACAGGCCCAGGCCCGTCCCCTCCCCCGGCTCCTTGGTGGTAAAGAACGGATCAAAAATACGGTTCAACTGGTCTGGCGGTATCCCCGGTCCCGAATCCTTCACGCTGATACTGACCACGTCATCTCCCTCCCCCAGCGGACCAAGGCCCGGTATGCCCTGCCTGAGGGCAAGAAAGTCGGTGTCCACCCTGTCTGCTGCACGACGCCTCGGAGCAACGCCCTCCCCCTGATCCAGCTTCCTGAGAAAGGATGATACGATCAGCACACCTGAACCGTCCATCGCCTGAGCTCCGTTTACGAAAACGTTAACCAGTGCCTGGCAAAGGAGGCTGCGGTCGCCTTTTATCGGAGGGAGGTCATCGGAGATGTCCAGATCGATCCTGACTCCGCTGAAAATATTCTGCGGGATCACGAGGTCCATGGTTGACTTTATGAGGGAGTTCACCTCCAGGGCCTCAATTGTAGCCTCACTGGGCCTCGAAAAATCGAGGAGCCCCCGAATTATCCGCTGGATCCTTTCAGTTTCGTTTTCGATGTACTGTAGATATTCCCTTGCCTCGGCACTCTGCTCCTCCTTGAGGAGAATGGAAGCATAGCCCAGGATAGCGCTGAGAGGATTGCCGATCTCGTGCGCTATGCCCGCAGAAAGGCGTCCAACCGATGCAAGCTTTTCATTCCGCATGACCTCCAGCTGGGCAGCCATGAGATCCAGATTTGCCTTCTCAAGTGCGGCAAGGTGCTCACCCTGTTTGCGGACAGCCGACTCGATCTCCCCCGCCATGGAGTTGAATACTTCAGAAAGCGCAGCTATCTCCCTTGGGCCGCTCACATTCACACGTGAACTGTAATTCCCAGCCGCAAGAGCTGCGGCCCCTTCTGAAATGAGCACCAGGGGCCTGATGGCCACCCGGCCGATCAACCAGCTGCCAAAAATAATTATTACAAAGGCATCTGCCAGGGCAAAGGACAGTATGATCTTTCTGTGGACCCTGAAGGTCACCCCGATATCCTCCATGGGAAAGCTGATCGTAAATGCTCCAATAATTTCTTCACCGCGGTAAAGGGGCGAGGAAAAGGACCACGATCCAGTGGGAATGAAGGGTTTTTTCCCGGAAAACTCTTCCGTTGAAACCATCCGCCGCTGTTTCAATGCCCGCTGCAGTCCCGGATCCGAAGTCACTGAGCCGACACTTTCCGGGCGCAGATGAGCGACTATCTTCCCGTCAATATCCGCAATGACGAAGTCGGAAAGGCCCATTCCCTCCACCATGCGGTTAACCATGGCATTGAGATAGCCGGGATCGGAATCGCCTTTTTCCCAGGCAAGTGTGATCGACTCTTTAACAGATCGCGTCACCCGGATGAGGGACTCGACTTTCTGTATGACAATGGCTCTTTCAGCAGCTTTCAGGGCGGTGGTACCCATGAAAGCAATGCCTCCGAACATCAGCAGTCCGAGGCTCACGATTATCTCCCACCTGAGACCCCGCTGTTTCCTGCTGAAAATCGAGTCTAGAACATCCTTCCCAGATACCACAGGATAAGCTCCCTTCCGAAAAAGACGTGGGCCATCGCGCCCAGAGAAAGAAAGGGCCCGAAGGGTACAGCGTATTTTGTGTCCTCACGATTTATCTTCATGGCTATAAGTCCCAGGACCGAGCCAGTCAGGGCAGCAAACATGACCGTTACGAAAAGGGACTGCCAGCCAAGAAAGGCACCGATCATGCCCAGGAGTTTTACGTCTCCCATCCCCATCCCCTCGCGCCTGGTCACGAGATAATAGCCTGTAGCAACTGCATACAGAAACCCTCCGCCAGCAAGCAGCCCTATGATGGAATCGGCAGGGTCAGGAAACCCGGGCATGAAACTGAAAGCAACACCGGCAGCCATTCCGGGAAAGCTAATAACGTTCGGGATTATCCTGTGATCCAGATCGATGAAGGTAATGATCAACAGGGCTGTCCCGAAAAGTGCGAGGACGCCAGTGTAGGGCCGAAGACCCAGCCTCATGACCAGGCCGAGGTAGAGCAGGCCGTTTACCGTCTCTACCGCGGGATACCTCCAGGAGATGTCGTGGCTGCAGGCCCTGCAGCGTCCGTGGAGGATCAGGTAGCTCAATACGGGTATATTGTCATACCAGGCAATAGTCGTCTTACAGCCAGGGCATCTGGACCGGGGCCGAACGATGGACTCGCCCACGGGCAGACGATAGATGACCACGTTGGCAAAGCTGCCGATCACCGCCCCAAGAATAAAAACTAAAATCAAAACCGCAAAGTACATTCTGCCTTTTCCTCCATGCTGACCGGATGAACATCCCCGCCAGAAGATGCCCGCTGTTTGAACATATCAGGCGCTGATCGCTGCCTCATCAGGGTGTATATCTTTCCGAGAGAAGACGGTCGTACAAACCCTCGTACATCCTGACCATGCGATCCCTGGCAAACCGGGACGCAGATCTTCTTCCCTCCATTCCCATACGGTGGGCACTTTCCAGGTCACCGAGAAGATCAAGGACCTTCCGGGCCATCGCTCCCATATCACCGGGAGGGCACAAAATTCCATTCACCCCATCTTCAATGGCCTCCACTGAACCGTCGACAGCTGTTGCAACTACGGGCCGCTCAGCGGACTGCGCCTGAGGTATCACCAGGGGGAGCCCCTCCCATCTTGATGTGAGGACTACAATATCTGAGCTCTTCATAAGGCTGTAAACATCATCTCTCCACCCCAGCAGATGTAAAACCCCTCCCAGGCCGGCGTTTTGTGCGGCCTCCCTGATCTGGGCCCCGAGTTCTCCGTCCCCAGCGATCATGAAGTGCACATCCTCCCTGCGGGACCTCACCGACTGAGCCATACGCACAAAATCCATCGGTGCTTTCTGAGGTTTAAGGCATGCCACCATCAGGACCAGGGGCGCATCGCGGGGGATACCGTTTTCCGCCTCCAGGTCATCCCTTATTGGACCCGCTTCGTATATTGGATCCAGGTCGAAACCGCAGTATATTACCGAGCACTTCTCCGGTTCGAAAATACCCCAGCGGACACCGTCCATCCTGCTGCTGTCTGACACAGCGACAAGGTGAGTAGATATCCCTGACGCATACCTTTCGGCCGCGATGAGTGCAGATCTCACAAGCGGATTCTGCGCAGGCGTAATTCCGAAACCATGGATTGTGTGCATTACCACTGGAATGCCTTCGCGGTGTGCGGCCAGTCTTCCCAGGATACCCGCCTTTGAGCTGTGGGTATGTACAACAGCAGCATTCCCGACTCCGGATATGATCCTCCTGAGCTCCCTCACGGCCACAGCATCCTTCAGCGGATTTATACTCCTGTCCATGTGACTTGCTACGTACACCGGAAAACCTTTTGATCTCGCATCTTCCAGCAGATACCCCTCCGGGCCAGTCACGAGTATCGGAGCAAACCGCGAGTTGTCCATGTTTGATAGAATATCCAGTGCCACCTGCTGGGCCCCGCCCAGCTCCATCTTGGTCACGATGTGAACCACAGGAACCGGCATCAGGAAAGTGCCTCGGCCGCGGCTCTCATCCCCCAGGAAATTGCGTCTTCCATGGAAGAATATTCCCAGGCGCCATAACGCCCGACAGAGTGGACTCCCGCGATCTTCAGTTCTTCGAGGATACCCGGCAGATTCTCAAGTCTGAAACGATCGTAGAAAACATATGCACACTGAATGGGAAGTATCAGTTCATTAGCGACACCGACTCCTTCCCGAATGATACCGGTTCCCCGCAGGTGTTCCATGGTAACGGCGAGGAGTTTTTTTCCGTCTGGGGTTGAACACGGCTCGTGGGCCACCTCCACGTACATGGACGCGCATCCCTCCGGCGCGACACCGCCAGAGAAGTTTGAAGGGAATCCAACCCGGTAGAAAGGAAACCGCTCCTCGGGGAAATAGATCCAGTGCTCATCTCTTGACACCGGGCCGTCAAGACCGATGCACAGGGACAGCACAGAGCTGTACCTGAGACTGCCTGCCGCACCACCGAAATATCCTGACTTTTCCTTAATGATGCCAAGGAGGCCGGGAAGGGGCATAGTCGATATCAGTCTGCTGTAGGAGATGACTTCTCCGTCGCTTGTCGTCAGGGTCTTCTTTTCAAGGTTCACACCGGTCACTTTACTGTTTAGCTGAACAGCGTCGCCTGAGATTTTGGCCAAACGTCGGGCGAGGATCTCGATCCCGCCTTCGGATGGATATAAAAAATTAACGTTATAGCCGAAAGACCCCGTGTCCTCTCCCCTTGCCGCGCGTTCCATATCCTCAGCGCTGGGGCGAGGCACAGACCATGACGTCCAGGATGGCTCCAGTTCTTCCAGGGGATGAACGAAGAGCTTGCGGTTATAGGGCAACATGAAAATGTCCGAAAGCCCTTCCCCGAACGTCGACCTCGACCAGGAGATAAAATCAGGACCACAAGCCGACCCTTCAACTCGCAGGGCTCTGAAAGAGTCAATGCACTTTTCTGCAGTATCCTTGTCAAGCGCTCCGAAATTTGCCTGAATGGGGTACGGCACAAATTTGCCATTAGTGAAAACTGAAGCTCTCCTGGCATGATTCACCAGCGTATCCCCCACAAGCTCCATAACAAAATCCCGTACCTGGCCCTCCTTAAGATGGAGCAGGTGCCCCGTGTAATCGAAGGAAAAACCGCCAGCCTTCTCGGTCCTGCACAAACCGCCTACCCTGTTTTCTGCTTCCAGAAGAACGCATTCCTGACCAGCCTGAGTGATTTTTGCCAGGGTTGTCAGGCCTGCCAGGCCTCCACCAATGATAACAACGGGACTATCAGCCACCGGTCAACTCCAGGACGGTTAAACCTTTTTCGGAGAAAACAGGTTTTGTGTAATTGCTCAGAAAATCCCTGATCCTGACCTTGGTCTTTGTGCTTACCCTCCACTTGGCCTCGCCTGCGTTTATCATCCTCTCCCACTCGGACGGGTTGGCAAGCAAGTGAGTAAATCCTGCTGAGGCGAGTGAAGATCGGATCCGGTCAGGTGACAATCCTTCGCGAGCCATCTCGATCAGGCGATTTGTCACGTTGTGTGATGAAATTTCCCTGGGAAACTCAGCGTAAAACCCGCGCATCTCCCCGAGGAACAACACCTTTCCTGGAGGGGGATCGAGGTTGTTGAGGTAACTTATCGCCGGATAAACTTCATAGGTGGCCATCAGGTAATTTTCAGACGATCTGGTGCCCAGGGCCGGGCCAACACTTTTGTCCACAAAATCTGATAGCCCAAGGAAGATCCCTGCATTAGCCAGAAGCGCGATGCACACGGCCGACAGCAGCCACTTTTTCAACTTTTTACTGCCACTGAGGGCGATACTCAGGGCAGCTCCGTACCAGAGATATAAGACCGCCACCACGGGAAAGACATACCGGAAACTTCTGAAGGTGAGATACCAGGCTGCGAAGGAAAACACCATCCAGAGGCCCAGGAATCTGCTGCCGAAACCCGACTTTCTCAGGGACGGGAGCAGCGGGAGCAGAGCCAGGGGTATTACGCCAAGGGTCGAGCTCATATTATAGTGGGTTATGTCAAAAACAGCCCTGAAAGGGAAAAAGAGCCAATCCCATAAAAGGGATATGGGGCGCGGGCCAACAAGACCGGAGACGAAGCCGTGCCCCACGTCGGTTTTTCCCGCAATGGAACTAAAAAGAGGATAAATGGGGTCTCCGGTCATGATAAGGTTTTTTATATACCAGGGCGATGCGACCAGGATCGAAACTGCGAGGAATAAACCCCATGGCCTGAAAGGCAAACCCCTTTTTTCAATGAGGTCGTCAGCAATTCCAACTGCAAAAGGGATGGCTATGGCATAGCCCAGTGCCTGGTGACGGCACCCGGCAGCCATACCTGCAAGTACACCGGCAAGAACCATACGCCTGGTGTCGCGTTTTCCTTCCGCAAGCAAAAACAGGGAGGTGAGGATAAAAAACACCATTGACCAGTCAGAGCCCGCACGAGGGACCTCCATCAGGAAAACAGGGGTCAGAGCAACGAAGGCAGCCGTCCAGGCCCCTCCTTCGTTCCCGAATCGGGCCTGGCCTCCCCGCCAGAGGGTTACGAGAACGAGGAGGAAGAAGGAAAAGTAGACAAGGCCCGCAAGGTCCACACCTTCCAGCCCGAGAGCAATTCCATAGAGCATCTCCGTGAGCAGCGGGGCAAAGGAATACAGGTTTTCCCTGATCTGTACGACACCTCCTGCCTGAAGGTAGCGTATGGGAACTTCCAGGTGGTACACGAGCGCATCAAAAGAACGTGGGGGCAAAAGGACGAAGGGAAAGACCATCACCGATGACGCGGCAATGATATAGAGCGGCACCGCAGCCTCCCTGAAATCTCTGCTGAATTCACTGATGGCTCCCTTGACAAGAATCACTGCCGGCCGCCGTGCGGCCAATCCCGAGACAGTGAGGACCAAAAGGGCCAGAAGGGTCAAAACCCTGGTGTTCATTAGATCAACTGCTGCCAGGCCAAATGCCTCCAGAGACAGGGCCCCCAGCCCGAGGCCAAGGGCTATAGCAAGATCATTGCCATGGTCCCCCTCGATCCTCTCGCCACCTATCAGGCGCAGCAGAAACGTCCCCTGCCCAAGAGCGCAAAGCAACAGAACGAGCCACCATGCAATAGCTGAGATGTGCCAGATCAGGTATCTTATCGGGTACACGACCCTGGAGGCGGCAACAAGCAGGACCGCTACCAGGGCGACGGCAAACCAGCCGTAATAATTCCTCGAAACCTCTGAAGGCTTAATAGCTGCCCCGTTTTGGCTGTCACTCATCTGATCCTCTATCTCCTCCCGGCAAAACCACGATCCATTCTGTTTCCCTTCGATCTTCGCCCGGGGTATGGTCAGAGCGTCATATCTATCCTTTTAAGCCACAAGGCCGTCGCCAACGTGACGGCGCTGACACACGCGATTACTATCAGGGCTGCTTTCTGACTGCCGAAAACCATCACCAGCGCCAGAAAACCAAGCAGTGCCGATACTGCATAACTCAGGATAACGGTCTGAAAAACAGAAAGCCTCCACTTGCGAAGCCTTAGAGCAACGTGATCGGGGCTTCCCCACATAACCGGTACACCTCTCCGGTAGCGGATCAGGATAACGAACAGCGTGTCGAAAATAGGGACACCCAGTATGAGGAGCGGCGCCAGAAGGGCCACAGGGTTTTTTCTTGCATAGACCCCGATAAGGCTCAGGGCGCCCAGCATAAAGCCGATAAAGAGGCTGCCGGCATCTCCCAGGTAGATTTTCGCCGGCTTGAAATTGAAGCGTAAAAATCCCAGGAGAGAGCCTGCAAGACAGGCAACCATGAGGGCCACGCCCGATTGCCCCGCAGAAATAGAGAGAACAAACAGGAAAATGCACCCTACAGCAGCCACCCCTGCGGAAAGCCCATCCATGATATCGATGAGGTTAAAAGCATTGGTAAGACCGAGCAGCCAAAAAAAGGAGAGCGGCAGAGCAATATATACCGGCAGGAAAGTGATCTTGATACCTACACCCGCCCTCATTACGATGAGGACGGCAAGGGCCTGCCCCAGGAGTTTGGTCCTGGCTGGGAAATCACCCATGTCATCAAGGAGCCCCAACAAAAGAATGAGAGTCCCCCCAAGAAGGACAGCAAGTACTTCCCTGTCAAACCGGAAAAATACGGACAACCCCACCAGGAAACCTACGAAGACAGACAGGCCTCCCAGATAAGGCACCGGCTCTACGTGCTTTTTCAGTTGGCCGTCGGGCATATCCACGAGACCTATGCGCGTCGCCGTCGCGGAGATCCACGGCGTCAGGGCAAGAGAAATACCCAGAGAAACGGCAAAACTCGCAGCGTAAATAATCGGGTTCAAGTCTTGCCCTCCTCTCCCCGGCACAAGACCGAAGTCCGGTCTGCGCCCAACGCCCAACGTCCAATGTCCAACGTGACGAGTGATTGGTAATTGGTGATTAGTAATTGGTAAATGCAATTCAACTTAATTTCTAATGCTCTAATGTTCTAAACCCAACCTTGAAACTTGAAATCCAACTCCATATACTCCACATATGGAACCTTTTATCAGGCATGAGGTACAAAAACTTAATTGTGCTATGAATTTTTTTCATACTATAACCGGTGGGTGCATTTATTCAAGTACCAATTCTCCCAGTTATGGTTAATCTGCCGGGACTGACGGAATGTCGATGGGAATCTCCAATACCAGCCGCATAATAACTGAAGAACTAAGGGCTTTTCTCGAAAGTCCAGTACTTCAATCCGGGACAAGACCGGCGGCAGACCCCTCTTTGCCGATAATCTCAATTATTACGCCATCTCTCAATCAGGCGCCCTTCATGGAGCGGACCATCCTGTCGATCCACAACCAGGGCTACCCCAACCTGGAACACATCGTGGTGGACGGGGGCTCCACAGACGGAACTGTTGACATAATCAGACGATACGAACCTCTTCTCAAACATTGGGAAAGCGGCAGCGACCGTGGCCAGTGGGACGCCATTAACAGAGGCGTCGAACTCGCTTCGGGAGGATACATGACCTGGATCAATTCCGATGATGTACTGCTCCCGGGATCACTCATGAAGGTCGGCAGCTTCCTTGCCAAAAATCCGGACACAGATATCTACTACGGCAATATGGTGGAGATCGACGCCAGAGACAGCGTGACAAAGAGGGTCTATACCGTGGATTTCGATATCAGGGATTTCCTCTACGAAGTCAACATCATTTTCAACCAGCCAGCCGCATTCTGGAAGTCTGATCTTTTCAGGAAGATCGGGGGGCTCCGGGAGTGCCGGTACTCCATGGACTACGATATGTTCTACAGAATGATCCGCAAAGGAGCTAATTACAGAAGGACAGACAGTTTTCTTTCCGGATTCAGGGTACACCCGCGTTCTCTCACCGGTTCCGGGCAGGTACGCCGCCACAGAGGTCCTACTGTGGATGCTGTCTTCAGGGACTACTTCGGGAGAGATAGAGGATTCATCGACAGAACTTTTATGAAAACACTTTTCAGGGCACGCCGGTTCACAATAGAACCCAGAGCATTTTTCGCTGCTATAGAACACAGGATCGGTCAGATTTTCCGAGTGTTTCATCGCTAGAACCTGAACTCTAGATCCTGTCGGCCAAGCACGTTGTCTATAGCTTCCTGGCCAACACCGGCAAGGGCATCGTTGATGATCTTCGCTGCCTCCATATCAAAAGCCGAGTAGGCTTTTGCCTCCAGTAGTTCCAACAGGGCATCCTCTCCCCTGCCCTTTTTCATCAGTGCCTGGGCCCGCTCGATGCGGATCCAGGGAGAGGTGGGAAATTTATCTCCCGCCTCGTCAAGAAGTGCTAACGCCCTGTCCTGGTTGCCCATTCCTGTCTCAGCCCGAGCGAGCTCCCACAAGGGATATGGACTTGCCGGAAGCAGTTTTGACGCTACAGAAAAATCATTGCGCGCCTCCTGATAGTTACCAAGAGCGATCTTTGACCTTCCTTCCATTAGAGGATACTGGCCCTTGAAGGGCATGAGGAAACGCGCTTGGCCAAAGAGCTTTGCCGCCTCGGCAAATTCTCCCTTGAAAAAAGACTGTCTTCCCTGAAAATAGACGAACTCGGTCTGGAAGAAATACAAAGTAGGGACACACAGGAAGATCAGAACTACTCCCAGGGCGATCCTGGCAGGTCCCCTGCCCGTTTCCCGATGAGGCCGGGAAAAAGGACCGCTTAAAGATCCTAACGCGGCGCCCATAACGACCCAGCCGAAAAGGGCTGTTTCAGGCACAAAAAAAGTCATGTCAATAAGGGAGTGGATCAGGAAAGCTGCAGACGACGCGATAAGGGCAGCGGATAAACCCCTGTCCCCGGCAGCTTTTAATCTCTCATTGACGCTTCTTGCCATTGAAAGGAAAAATGTTGTTAGCACAAGAGTCCCGATAAGGCCCCAGGCAGCAAGGGTCCTGACAAAAAAATTATGGGGATCGTTCACGGGCCTGACAGAACTGCTTACAAACCCCATAAGGGTTCCCGGCACAGACCCCACGCCCCATCCAGCCAGGGGTCTGGTAAAAAACATCCGGATACCGGCTGCCATATAGCCGGCCCGTTGTGTTACTGAACCATCGTTGCCAAACAGGAACCCGGTGCCCCTGAAATAAATAACTCCTGTTACCAGGACTACGGCTGCAGCCAACAGGCCGGTTCCGACCCGCCTCCCGGTTTTTCCCCACAGAACTACCAGGACGAATACGCCGGAGGCTGCTGCCAACGCACCTCCCAGAGAGCCAGTGAGAAAAAGGATGACTGCCATGAGGACAGGCAGGCTGCCTGAAAACACCCGGTGCGGCACTTTCCGGGCGCTCGCTGCAAGATAAATCAGTAGTGGTATTGTCATCGCACAGAACGCCGCGA
Organism: uncultured Pseudomonadota bacterium; assembly: GCA_964454175.1. Classification (GTDB taxonomy): domain Bacteria; phylum BMS3Abin14; class BMS3Abin14; order BMS3Abin14; family BMS3Abin14; genus CAYVSA01. The sequence continues at coordinate 7,438 of CAYVSA010000003.1, read as the reverse complement.
GCATGTTGGGGTTTAGAAATCCGGCAAAAACTCTTCCTGATTTAATGTAACCGGCAAGGTCACTTACATCCTGCCCAGCCGCGGCCATACGCGCAAGTGCCTCACCGATGGCTCCAAAGCCAAAAAATTTCTGATAAAGAGCTCTGGCTGCGACAGGAAGAATTACGGCGGGCAGGAGTATTACCAGATATTTTTCGCGAACAGAAGAAATTTTAACCAGGAAGTAGGATGCAAAAAAACCGGCGACCGCCGTTGTCATGGTTACGAGTTCGTTGATACCTGCGCCCGTATCAACACTCCACGCAAGGGATATAACCATCCACGCGTACATAAGTATTAGAGACACAATGGGGGTCAGGTCGGTGCTTCCTGAAACAGGTACATCTGCACCTGAAAGAACCAGCAGTGAAATTGTCAGCAGGGCCATGACCGCGAAAAGTCCTTCCACGTAAGGGCTCGCGGCACCGGATAACAGGGGGCGTACTATAAGAAGGAGGGAAAACACAACCCCGGAAATTCTCGTGGCACCAAAGTCTGCAGTGTCATTCATGATTGCCCCCCGGAAAAGCGAACGGCGGCAAAAAGCCGCCGTTCACCCACTAAAGTACTGCAGAGGAGATTAATGAGGATACGCGTTGGGTGTGATCCCCGAGGGTGTTCCAACAAGCTGGTCACTGGCACGGTTCGTCGCCGTTACCGTGATGGTGAAGCTCATGCCGGCAGCACTGTCGTAGGTAAAGCTACCAAATTTTGCCAGAGCTGCGGTTGACGGCATATTGGCGTTGGGAACCAGGTTGCTAAGTTGACTAAATGTCCGACCAGTCGCTGTCGGGTACCTGTTTGACGAGTCGTCGGCTGCATAGGCTGCCAGTGCCGAGCGCAGTACATCAACGTTGGCCTTGGCCGTTCCGAAGATCGCCTTGTCCTTGAGGTTCAGGAAATTTGGAATGGCAATGGCTGCCAGGATTCCGATGATCGCCACAACGATCATCAGCTCGATAAGGGTAAAACCCTTTTCACCTCTTCTTGCTCTCATCTTCATCAACATTTTCGATACCTCCCTTTCAATAGATTTGATTGTTTGTGATCGCGCACTGGAAGGAGCAAGCGTTGTGCCAATCTCTAACTGGGGGGAGATAAGAAAGAATTTGTGGTTTAACTCATTGAATAAACAGCTAAATATGGATTATTGCAAAATGGATGCATATTGCCGGACACCGGAGGGTAATGACAAAATTTGTCAGTTTTTGTGACCTTTCCTGTCCTGTAATCTCCGTTTGGAGACACAGATGCCTGCACGACATTGCCCTAACGGGGATACTCCTGTGGAGAGATGCCTGACGGTTTTGCGGTGAGAACATCCAAGAATTTGTTCGTGGATGTTACCGTTACAGTAAAATTCGCACCCACCGATGAGGCGTAGGAGAAAGTCCCCGCCGCCACCTTTGCCTGGACGCTGGTAGGCGGCAGGTTTGACTCAGGCAGGAGGGCCACAAGGTTGGCCCAGTTGCTCACCGAAAGGGGATACATGGTCTCGGCCGAGTTGGCCGCGTAGTTCGCCAGGGCCGTCCTGATAACATCCAGGTTCGCCTTGGTGACTCCCCATGTGGCCTTGTCCTTCATGCCCATGTAGCTCGGTATGGCAAAGGACGCCAGTATTCCCATGATAGCTATAACCATCAGTAGTTCAATAAGCGTAAACCCCTTCTGTCCTGATGTATGCCTCTTGGCCAAAATTAAACTCCCTGAGAACAGTCCTCGCAAACTTGCTATTTTACTGGTTCTGGATCTACATCGTCTGGACCGAACTTCTTTAGCCTGTATCGCAGCGATCTGAAACTTATGCCGAGTATCCGGGCGGCTTTTGTCCGGTTGCCTCCCGAACGCGCCAGTGCGGTCTCGATCAGCTCCCTCTCATATTTTTCCATGAGTGAGTCAAGGTCTATACCGTCTGCCGGGAGCGCCGCCGGGCTGACAGGCTGTTCGGCAGTCATCTGAATTTCCTGGGGCAGCGAATCCAGATCAATGATATTATCATCGGCAAGAGCAACACCCCTCTCGATTATATTTTCCAGTTCTCGGACGTTACCCGGATACCCATAGTCCATCAACATCAGCACTGCTTCCCTGGAAAGGGACTTCACTTCCTGCCCCCTTTTTTCGGCGAGGCTTTTCAGGAAATGATCGATCAGAAGGGGTATGTCCTCTTTCCTGTCCCTCAGGGGCGGAACCTGGATATGGATGACGTTGAGCCGGTAGTATAGATCCTCCCGGAACCTGCCTTCCTTTACCTCCCGAGCGAGATCCCTGTTCGTTGCCACAACTATCCTTACGTCAACCACAACCGGAGTGGTATCCCCTACGGGCACTACCTCTCCCTCCTGAATGGCCCTGAGAAGCTTGACCTGGAGCGCGGTAGAGGTTTCTGTTATCTCATCCAGGAAAAGTGTCCCTCCGCTGGCCGTTTCAAAGAGCCCCTTCCTGTCCGAGTCAGCACCCGTGAAAGATCCTTTCCTGTGCCCGAACAGCTCACTCTCCAGCAGGGTCTCCACCAATGCACCGCAGTTAACTGTGATGAAGGGCCCAGGCCCCGAGAGGCTGTTGTAATGAAGCGCTCTGGCGATCAACTCTTTCCCCGTTCCACTCTCACCGGAGATAACCACAGTGCTGTCCATCTCCGAGAGCCGGCGGATCATTTCGAAGATATTCTTCATGCCCGCGCTTTTGCCTATGATGCTTTCAAATCCATACTTACCGTCGAGGAGCTTCTGCAGTTCTTCATTCTCTTCGGCAAGGCGTCTGCGTTCCACAGCAGCGCTGATCCTGGCCTTTATCTCTTCAATCCTGAACGGTTTGGTGATGTAGTCGGTCGCGCCAAGCTTCATGGCCTCGACCGCCGAGTCGGGTGATCCGTAGGCGGTTATCATCAGCACGGGAAGCTCAGGAAACTTTATCTTCACTTCCCTGAGAAGGTCAAAGCCCGAAAGACCAGGCATGTTAATGTCTGTAATGATCAGGTCGTACGGACCCTTTTCATCGAGAAGACGCAGGGCCTCGGTACCAGCGGCACACTCCGTGACGGTGTAGCCTTCCCTGCCCAGGAAGATGTCCAGCATTTCCCTCATGCTTCTTTCATCGTCAACAACGAGGATCCTTCCCCTGCTGCCTGAACTCATGTCACACTCCTGGCCGGAAGCGAGATCGTAAATGTGGTCCCCTTATCCGGGACGGACGAAATATCGATAATTCCCTTATGTATCTGGATCAGCTGGTAGACTATCGCAAGACCCAGGCCTGTTCCCTTGGATTTCGTGGTCTTAAATGGCTCGAAAATCTCGGCCATTATATCATCCGATATTCCGTGTCCTGTGTCGGAGACTGTCAGAACCGCCCTGGGGGACTCATCAACAACTGTCAATTTCAGCCCGATCCGAAGCTCGCCTCCGGTTTCCATCGCCTCCAGGGAGTTTTTTGCCAGGTTATGCAGGACCTGGGACATCTGACCCGGGTCCATAGCAGTTATCACAGGCTCATCCGGGATCTCCTCGATGAGCTCAATTCCGTCTGCATCAACGCTGCCTTCAAGTATTTTCATGGTCTCTGAAACGATCTTCCTCAAATCCTCGTTCTCGAACCTGGGGGAAGGCGGCCTTGCATAGGTTAAAAACTCCTCAACAAGAGTGTTCAGCCTCTCGGTCTCCCGGAGAACAATGTCCATAAGATTCCGGTCTTCTATAGCGATGTCAAGGGAATCCTTCAGGATCTGGATCGACCCACTCATGGAAGCCAGGGGATTTCTTACTTCGTGGGCTATATTGGCCGCCATTCGGCCGATGGCGGACAGCTTCTCAGCAGACTTGAGTTTCTCCTCCATTTCACGAAAGTCCGTAAGGTCCTGGAATATGACTACGTATCCCTCCTCAGGCTCCATCAGCTTCGAGATGGAGAGGCCGAAACTGCAGTGCCTTCCTGAGATGTGGGTAAATATACCCTCCCACCTGTTGAGCATACCCGAAGCGGCGCTCCTGCAGAGGTTATCAATGGGCACGTCGTTGAAGATATCCCGCGCATAGCTGCCGATCTTGTCCGTTCTGTCGATACCCAGAATATGGCCTCCCGAAGCGTTTATTGTAATTATCTTTCCCTCCGTGTCGAGGACGAGGATCCCGCTGTTGATGCTGTCGAAGACAACATCACTCAGATGTCTGAGGCTCTCAAGATCTGCTGCTTTTTCCGTCAGTGCGTCTTCAGTGGTCTGGTACCTTCTCCCCATCTGGCTGCCCAGAAAAGCAACGGCAAAGAATGCCGTTATGTACAGGGAGATCCTGGTCATTATGTCCCAGGGGTTTGAGGAGGCTATGAGGGCGAAAACCTTCTCGTGCGGCGGCAGGAGGACCTTGTAATATTCAAGGTCCACAATGGCTCCGTAAAGGATCGACGAAAAGGAGGCGGTCCAGTAGCCACCACCTCCGGGGAACCCCAGTGACGTCCACAGGATGGCGAAAAGATAAAGGAAAGGGAAGGGACTTTCGAAGCCGCCCGACAGGAAAACGATGGCAGTGTACAGAATAAGATCGAACCCGACCTGGACCATGCTGAATTTCTTCAGGTCAGCTACCTGATCGAAGATGGAGGAGAATAATATGGTAGCGAGGTAGACCGCTACTATCAGAAGATATACAAAATACAGGGGCGCGAAGAAAAGTACCTGGCTGCCCTTGACCTGGGCAACTACTGTCACGCCCAGGAGCAGGGTGATGGTAACCACCCTGAATAACATCAGGACTTTAAGGAGGAAATCCAGCCCGGCTGTTGGTATTACTGCCTCGCTGTCAGGGCCGCTGCCCATGCCTTCGGTCAGCCCAGGGAGGCCATCTTGAAGATAGGCAGGTACATGGCGATGACCACGAAACCGATGGCACCGCCCAGAAACACCATCATCATCGGCTCCATGAGAGAGGTCAGAGCCTCAACGGCAACATCCACTTCATCGTCGTAGAAGTCGGCGATCTTGCTGAGCATGGCGTCCAGGGCACCGGTGGCTTCGCCCACGCTTATCATCTGAACGACCATGGGGGGGAACACACCCGTTTCCTCCAGGGGTTCGGCAATGGTCTTACCCTCGCTGATGCTGACCTTGGTCTTGAAAACCGAATCTTCCACAACTTTGTTGCCCGAGGTCCTGGCGCATATTTCCAGGGCTTCGAGGAGCGGGACTCCGCTGGAGAGCATGGTGCCCAGGGTCCGTGTAAATTTTGCCACGGCAACTTTTCTGATGAGCATGCCAAAGACTGGCGCCTTGAGCATGATACCGTCTAATCTCCTCTTCCCGTTCTCGGTGCCGTAGTACCTCTTCATCAGGAAAATGAAGAAGATGATCACTCCCACGAGAGCTCCCATTTTCCAGCTGGCCGCGAAATCACTCATGTTAATTACGATCTGTGTGATGGCAGGCAGTTCACCACCCATGCCTGTGAACATGTCGGCGAACTTGGGAATGACGAACACCATGAGGATCGCTACCACGAGAACCGCAACAGCGAGGATCGTTATGGGATAGACCATCGCTGACTTGACCTTCTTCTTCAAGGCAATGGCCTTTTCCATATAAGCTGCCAGACGGTTCAGGATGGTGTCCAGGATACCTCCAGTCTCACCGGCTGCTACCATATTCACGTATAGATCGTCAAAGACCTTGGGGTGCTTTTCCAGGGCCTCGGCATAGGAAGCGCCGCCTTCGACGTCAGACTGAATAGTTCCCAGTGTAGTACCCAGCATCTGGTTGTCGGACTGGCTGGAAAGGATCTCAAGACACTGGACAAGGGGAAGCCCGGCATCGATCATGGTGGCGAACTGGCGTGTAAACACGACTATGTCTTTGTCCTTGATCCTCTTCCCGCGAAGCCCGGGGATGTTGATCTTGATCTCCTTCGGCTTGGCCTTGACCTTGGTGGGGTTAAGTCCCTGCCTGCGCAGCGCAGCGTGAACAGCCTCTGCGTTAGGGGCCTCGAGCTCACCCTTTTTAACACCACCCTGTCTTGTTCGAGCTTCCCATTTGAAAACAGGCATTGATTACCTCCCGGGTTTAGCTGGGCCGTTATCGCCGATGACCTGCGGAACCATCGGACCTCCCACTGCTCCCCTGGCCTTCTGCAAGGTTAACACCGGCCTGGGTAAGCATCTGGCGAAGTTCCTCAAGGTTGGTTGTCCTGCCGAGAATATCTTCCAGGTTGACTGATCCCTTAAGATATAGCTCCAGAAGAGATTGGTTCATGGTCTGCATGCCGTATTTTGTCTGACCTACCTGCATGCTGGAATAGATCTGGTGGACCTTATCCTCCCTGATCAGGTTGCGAATGGCTGCGTTGGGGATCATTATCTCCAGCGAGAGGATCCTGCCGCCCGTCTTCTTCGGGATAAGGGCCTGGGAAAGCACTCCCTCCAGAACAAAAGAGAGCTGAGCCCTTATCTGGGACTGCTGATGCGGCGGGAATACATCAATTACCCTGTTGATGGTCTGAACACATCCGTTGGTGTGAAGTGTGGCCAGTACGAGATGGCCGGTCTCTGCAACTTTCAGCGCTGCTTCAATAGTTTCAAGATCCCTCATCTCACCAATAAGAACAATATCGGGATCCTGACGGAGAATGTACTTAAGAGCTTTTTTAAATGAATCGGTGTCGGATCCCACTTCCCTCTGGTTAACTACGCAGTTCTTGTGAGGATGAAGAAACTCTATCGGATCCTCGATGGTCACTATGTGCTCGTTGCGGCTGTTGTTGATACGGTCCACCATGGCTGCCAGCGTCGTGGATTTGCCGCTGCCGGTCGGCCCCGTTACCAGCAGGAGACCAGTGGGCTTTTTTGTGAGCTCTTCTACAACAGGAGGCAGGCCGAGTTCGTCAAAGGTCCAGTTTTCGAAGGGGATGGTTCTTATGGCAAGGCCCACAGAGCCCCTTGTCATGAACATGTTGGCTCTGAACCTGGACAGGCCCTTTACACCAAAAGAAAAGTCAAGCTCCTTTTCCTCTTCGAAGGTGTGCTTCTGAGCATCCGTCAGGAGGCTGTAGGCAATATTCTTTGTCTCGGCTGGGCCAATAATGTCCAGGTTTAGAGGTCGGAGCCTCCCGTCAACCCGCAGCTGCGGTGGTGTTCCAGGGGTGATGTGAAGATCGCTGGCGTCGTTTTCCACCATGAACTTAAGGAGCTGGTGGATACCGGGGGATTTCTTGTCGGCGCCGCCGGCAAGGGAATCTCCACCGTGCGTCTCCGATCCTGTCCCCTGTTTCAATACACAGCTACCACAAGGACTCTACAAATACCAGACGCCAATGGAATAATTGCTTTAACTTCTCAAGCAGATGGAACAATAGACCACGGAGGATTAACTGGATTGGCAGATGATGACCACGGTCAATATGCCATATTAGCTCCGACT
>CAYVSA010000002.1:43232-80263 GCA_964454175.1 uncultured Pseudomonadota bacterium | reverse complement strand
AAGGCTCTGACACCATGCACTAGGCACTCGTTACCTTCCATAATCTCGAATTTCCAACACTCTGAACTCCATGAACAGTTGACCCGCGCACGCACCTCATGTAAAACTACTTTTTCTGTTTCACTCTCAAACATTCACTGCGAATTCACATAGCGAAAGGGAACCAATGAAAAAACAACCCCTCAAGGTAAAAAGGGCGCTGATCAGCGTCTGGAACAAATCGGGACTCGTACAATTTTGCACCGCTCTTCACGAAATGGGTGTAGAAATAATATCTTCCGGAGGTACTGCACGGGTCCTATCCGAGGCAGGCCTGCAGGTGATCCCCGTAACGGAAGTGACTGGCTTTCCTGAGATACTCGATGGAAGGGTCAAGACATTAAACCCCAGGATCCACGGAGGCATTCTCGCGAGGAAGGACAAGCCATCTCACATGGAAGAGCTTTCGGTCCATGATCTCAAGGCCTTCGATCTGGTGGCAGTCAATCTCTACCCCTTTGAGGAAACTGCCGCTAAAAAGGACACATCCCTGGATGAAGTCCTTGAAATGATCGACATCGGCGGTCCAGCCATGGTAAGAGCAGCAGCAAAAAACTTCCCCTCTGTGGCAGTGATAGTAAACCCGGACAAATATTCCACTGTGGTGGATGAACTGAAAAGTGGAGGTGAGATCGCTTTTGCAACAAGACTGAGCCTGGCAAGAGAGGCATTTTCTCACACGTGCATGTATGATTCAGCGATCTCCACGTACCTGTCAGGCATCGACGACGACGGTATAAAGCTGGAAAAACCCCCACTACCAGAGGTATTCGTAACCGGAGGCCGTAAAATTCAGGATCTCCGATACGGCGAGAACCCCCACCAACAGGCGGCCTTTTACAGCGGTCCCCTCTCGGAGGAACCCACCCTCATCGGAGCCAGACAGCTCTGGGGTAAGGAACTTTCGCACAACAACATACTGGACCTGGACGCAGCACTGAGCCTGGTCAGGGAGTTTTCGGAGCCAGCCTGTGTGATCCTCAAACACACCAACCCCTGCGGCGCCGCAGTCTCCAGGTCGACAACCAGGGAGGCTTACGACAAAGCCATGGCAACCGACCCACTTTCAGCTTTCGGCGGCATAATCGGTTTTAACCGAACAGTGGACAGGGAAACGGCCGAAGGCATTGTAGACGGTTTCAAGGAGGCCGTGATCGCTCCCGGTTTCTCACCTGAGGCCCTCAAGATACTGCAGACGAAAAAGAACCTGCGCCTCCTTGAACTACCGGGGCTGGAAGAGGGCAGTATGGACGAGTCTCTCATGAGAGTCATCAGTGCGGGAGGAGGGTTCCTGGTCCAGGACCGCGATCTGTCAGGCCTCGACGAGTCCACCCTGAAAACAGTCACGAAGAAACAGCCCTCTGACGAAGAAATGGAATCTCTTAAATTTGCCTGGATCCTGGCAAAGCACGTTAAATCCAATGCCATCGTTTACGCCCGTGAGGGGCAGTTGGTAGGAGTTGGTGCGGGGCAGATGAGCCGGGTCGATTCAGCCAGGCTCGGCGTCCAGAAAGCCAACCTGCCCATTGAAGGAACTGTCCTTGCTTCGGACGCTTTTTTCCCGTTCAGAGACGGCGTGGACGCGGCCGCGGAGGCAGGGGTAACCGCGATCATTCAGCCGGGAGGATCAGTCCGGGACGAGGAAGTGATCGAGGCAGCAGACGAACACGGCCTTGCAATGGTATTCACGGGCATAAGGCATTTCAGGCATTAGAACTTGGAAACTGGACATTGGACATTGTTTAACAGGAGGTAAAAATGAAAGTCCTGATCGTTGGAGGAGGGGGAAGGGAACACAGCCTCGTGTGGAAAGTCATGCAGTCGCCGAGGGTTTCCAGGGTGTATTGCGCTCCTGGGAACGCAGGCACTGCAATAGAAGGCGAAAACGTTCCCATAGACGTTGAGGATATCAAAGGGTTAGTTGATTTCGCCAGAAATGAAGGGATCGGCCTGACCGTCGTTGGGCCCGAACTACCTTTGACAATGGGGATCGTTGACGCTTTCGAGGCAGCGGGCCTTCGCATCTTCGGGGCGAGTAAAAAAGCTGCAGAGATCGAGGGGAGTAAAGTTTTTACAAAGCGCCTCCTCAAAAAATACGACATTCCCTCCGGGTTCTTCGAGGTTTTCGACGACCCGGGCAAGGCCAGGGATTATATCCGCCAGGTTGGTGCCCCCATTGTCGTCAAAGCCGACGGGCTGGCCGCCGGCAAGGGAGCTATCGTCTGCCAGACCATCGATGAGGCCGACGAAGCGGTCAGGATCATTATGGAGGAACGCCGTTTCGGTGACGCGGGCGACCTCATCGTGGTAGAGGAATTCCTCACGGGTGAGGAAGCCTCTTTCCTTGCATTCTCTGACGGAAAAAACGTCCTGCCCCTTGCCACATCGCAGGACCATAAACCCATTTACGACGCCGACAAGGGGCCAAACACCGGCGGTATGGGAGCCTACAGCCCGGCTCCGGTTGTCACTCAGGCGATATTCGACCAGGTTATGGAAGAGATAATGATAAGGACTGTCCAGGCAATGGAGTCAGAGGGAAGGCCATACAAGGGTGTTCTGTACGCGGGTTTGATGATCGAGGATGGAAAGGCGCGTGTCCTTGAATTCAACGCGAGGTATGGCGACCCTGAAGCTCAGCCGCTGCTGGTAAGGCTGGACGGGGACCTGGTAGAAGTGATGGAGGCGGTGGTGGACGAGCGCCTCCATGAGATCGATCTCGAATGGCACGACGACGCGTCTATTTGCGTTGTAATGGCGTCTGAAGGTTATCCCGGGTCCTACGAAAAGGGCAGGGTCATCAAGGGAATTGAAGAGGCCGATGCCATGGAGAACGTAAAAGTGTTCCACGCCGGCACCGCCCTTGAGAACGGCTGCGTCGTGACCTCAGGAGGACGGGTCCTTGGTGTTACTGCTCTGGGCAAAGACATTCCTGACGCTATCGAAAGGGCGTACAAAGCCTGCGACATTATAAACTGGGAGGGCGCGCAGTACAGGCGCGACATCGGCGCAAAAGCGATAAAATTTCTGAAATAGTACGAGGAAGAATTGCGAAATAAAGGAGAAATATGGATCCAATAGATGTCCTTGTCCTGGTGGGCAGCGTATCTGATAAAGAAGTTATGGATGAAACATCCGCGCTACTTTCAGAATTTGGCGTTGAACACCGCATTGAGGTAGCTTCGGCTCACAGGGCGCCTGAGAGGGTAAGGAGCCTCGTCCGGGAGGCCGAAGAGAACGGATGCTCGGTTTTCATAGCCGGTGCCGGCTGGGCTGCTCATCTCGCCGGAGTCGTGGCGTCCCTGACTACCAGACCGGTTATCGGCGTGCCTATCGCTTCCTCGCCTCTTAACGGCCTCGATTCTCTACTCTCGACAGTTCAAATGCCCGCCGGGGTGCCTGTTGCCACTGTCTCTCTGGGCCCCGGGGGCGCAAAGAACGCCGCACTTCTGGCAGTATCCATTCTGGCCTTGAACAGGAAAGACCTGGCCCGGGAACTCGTATCGTATCGAGAGAAAACAGAAAACAGCACCGGAGGTTGACCGGCCCTGGCAAGCGTTATCGCCGCAGGTGAAAAAATTCTGGCAGAAGCTGTCCAAATCCTGGAAAGAGGCGGTCTTGCAGTCATTCCCACCGAGACTTTCTACGGGATCTGTGCCGACCCGTTCAACAAGAGAGCCATGCAAGCCCTCATTGCCGCTAAGAACAGGGCCTCTGGAAAGCCGATTTCTCTCATAGCAGGAACCATGGAAACAGCATTCTCGGTGTGCCGAAATGTGCCCGGCCTGGCTCGCGAAGCCGCTGGTTCATTCTGGCCCGGGCCGCTCACACTGGTACTTGGCGCTGACAAAACAGTCCCCGAAACCGTAACTGCAGGGACAGGTACCGTTGGAATTAGAGTCCCGGGACCCTCCCTGGCCCTGGACCTGGCAGGATCGTTTCCTGGTCCTCTTACAGCGACCAGCGCCAACCGTGCCGGCTATCCGCCGCCGTCAACGATAGACAAACTGGACCCGGCACTTGTCAGTTGTGTCGACCTTCTGGTAGACGGCGGGCTGGTTCAGGGGGGCCTTCCGTCAACACTCCTCGATCTCACGACCGACCCGCCCAGGATCATTCGTCACGGCGTCCTGGGTGATGAAGTTATGGAGTGGCTGGTGGGTCAGGGGGTATAGGGGTAAGGGAGTATGGGGGTGTCGGGGTTACCAGAAACTAGATACTCGATACTAAAGAAGGGGCGGGATCTCTCCTGCCCCTTCTTTTTCCAGCGATCCAGCAGCGATCAGAATCTGAACGTTATATCCGCGCTCAGCAGGCTGATCGTGGTTTTATAGGCACCGTCATAAAGAGTCGGTAGTGTTGATGGAACATCGCTGTCAACAGTCCGGTCATCTTTCGTAAGAGCCATGTAGGCCCCGTTAATGGCCCATGAACCGGCATCGTAACCCCCTCCAACCGATATCGCTGTTGCATCGGCATCCGGGAGTCTTGGATCAAATGTACTCTCAATTACCGGCGTGGGCTCTGCCAGATAACCGAACCTGATCGTCCAATTATCATCAACGTAATAACTTCCGCCAAGCCTCCAGGCCATGACGTTATCATAATTCTTGTCTACGGTGAGTTGTTCAACCCCGGCCGCGGTCTTGAATACCAGCTTGTCGTAATCAGACCACTGTGTAAAATCAAGATCCACGTTGATGGAGAATTGATCGCTGGCGAGGTAGTTAATGCCGATGGCGTAGGTATCGGGAATATTCAGGTCGAGCTTGGCTCTCCCTGTGTATGCAGCATCTGCAGTTGTATTACCCGGCAAGCTCACCGCATCTCCCGAAAGCTTGGCTGTAACACCGCTGTGGTAGGAAAGCCCGATCCTCAGCACATCACTGGCCTGATAAAGGCCCCCAACTGTAAAGCCGTAACCGTCACCATCACCCTTAAGTGAGAAAGGCGTGGGCACTCCCAGGGGAAGCCCTCCGCCGTTATATTCCACACTCAGGACATTGTAATACTCCGGGCCGAAGCCGATGGAAAATTTATCATTAACCTTGTAGGCGAGTACTGGAGCGATCTTGGCGATCTCAAGCTCAGTCTTCGTCGTAACCGGAATCCCAAAAGCACCGATAAACGTAACATTAAAAGGTGCTGTATTATCCCAATCCGTACCGAGCCCGAAAGGAGAGTTGACCCCGAAACCCAGCCACCAGTCGCCGTCACCCAGGTGGTTCGTGTAGAACAGGTACGGCGGATAGAAGGTCTGATCCTTCATGCCAACACTTTTAAACTCGCTCTCCGGAGTTATGACCGTCAACCCAGCCATGAACTGGTTTCCCTCAAGGCCGGTAATGCCCGCCACGTTGTGGTGAACCGCCGATGGGTCATCGGCCTGGCCCACGAAGGCGTTACCCTGGGCCATGGCAGCAGCGCCTGACTCGGGGATCCTGAATGAGCCCGCCATCGCCGTCCCCGCCGCCATTACAGTAACGAGGGAAGCAATAAACACAATTCTAAAACACCCTTTCATTTTTTCTCCTTTCCCATACCCCAACATTTCAGAATGAATAAATCCCACAAATAAGCTATTGCGTCCCCACCCTAACAACAAATGGCTTGATGGGGCAGCTCTCTGCCCCTCAAGCCATTTTGATGATGCACCAAGCGTAAAATAGCGTTTTATTCAGTCTTTGTAAAGGGATTCGAGGTCGTTCCAGTACCGCTGGGTTATTTCCTTGCGTTTGAGTTTGAGGGTAGGTGTTACCTCTCCCTCATCCTGGCTGAACTCCCGCTCCATGAGCTTGAATTTCCTCACCTTTTCAGCCCGTGAAAAATCGACCAGGGCAAGCTCCACCCTCTTTTCAAAAAGCTCCATGATAACCATATTACTGCAGAGTTCGGCGGTTGAAGAATACTCGATATTTTTTTCCGCGGCGTAGCTTTTCGTCCTCTCCCAGTCGGGAACAATGAGGGCCGATATGAACTTCCTCCCGTCTCCGTAAACGAAGGCCTGGGAGATAAACTTGTCCGTGGACAGGGAGTTTTCCAGGGCCTGCGGAGCCACGTTCTTGCCCCCGGCCGTTACGATGATCGCCTTTTTCCTGTCTGTTATCCAGAGGAAACCCTCGGAGTCAAAGTGCCCTATATCTCCAGTGTGGAACCAGCCGTCCGCATCCAGCACCTCTGCAGTTTCTTCGGGCCTGTTGAAGTAGCCCTGCATCACGTTGGGCCCCCTGGTGGAGATCTCGCCGTCCCCCTCGATCCGGACCTCAACACCCGGAAGGACCTGGCCCACAGAGCCGAAACGTATGCTGCCATCATGGTTTGCCGCTATCACGGGAGAGGTCTCGGTCAGTCCGTACCCCTCCAGGATAACCAGCCCGGCCGCGTGGAAGAACTCGGCGATCTCGCGGGAAAGGGCCGCTCCTCCCGAGATCATAAGCCTTATTTTCCCGCCAAAGGTCTCCCTGATCTTGCCGAAGACCAGTTTTTCGGCTAACTTCATCTTGAAGGCAAGCAGCCCGCCGATCTCCTGCCCGGCCAGAAGCTTGCCGCTCACCTCGCGCCCGATCCCCACGCAGAAGCTGAATATGGCTTTGCGAAGAGGCGAAGCATCGTGGACCTTGTCCAGAACTTTAGCGTAGGCCTTTTCGTAGATCCTTGGAACACTCACAAGAATAGTCGGGCTCACCTCCTGCATATTGTCAACTATCTTGTCGATGCTCTCTGCGTAGATGATCCTGCCTCCAACGTAGAGGAACAGGTAGTAGGCTACTCTCTCAAAAACATGGGAGAGGGGCAAAAAGGAAAGACACGTATCGGAGCTCTTGACATCGATTACCTCGAGGACGGACCTGACGTTGGAGAGGAAATTCCTATGGGTGAGCATTACACCCTTGGGCTCCCCCGTCGTTCCGGAAGTATAGATTATCGTCGCAAGATCCCCTTCGTTCCCAGAGGCTATCCTTCTTCCCAGCTCCTCCCAGATTTCCGGTGCAGCCTTTGCGCCTGTCTCCAGGAGGTCGTCGAAGGACAGGAGACCATCCACCTGCCTGTCAACGGGAAAGGCATCGAAACACACTATCGTCTCCAGGTCAGGCAAAGAGGATTTTATCTTGAGTATTTTGTCGAGATACTCCGTGTTGGAGACGAAGATCACCCTTGCTTTACAATCCCTCAGAATGTACTCCAGTTGGGCCGGCGTCAGGGTCCAGTAGAGGGGAACCACCACTCCCTGCATGGAGAGGACCCCGATATCCACGAAAGCCCACTCGGGTCTATTCTCGGACAGGATGGCAACCTTGTCCCCCTCCTCGATCCCCAGGTTGAGCAGACCCCTGGCGACTTCCCTGTAAAATCTGCAGAGATCCTTCCACGAGAACGTCTCCCAGGCACCTTCTCGTTTTCGCTCGAAAACGACCCTGTCGCCGAAGCGTTCGGACCGATCATTGACCATTCGGACAATGGTGCCGGTGCCGTCTTCAGAAAGTAAAGAATTTCCTCCAGGGTTGGTAATAGTCCCAGCGTGCCTCACCTGTCCTCCTCGGTGTCGAGATCAGTTATATAATCTCCGTACTCTTCAGGCGTCATCAGTGTGGAAAGCTGATCGAGATCTGCAACGGTAATACGAAACAGCCAGCCGTCCCCGTATGGATCCTCATTCACCAGTTCAGGGCTCTCCTTCAGGTCCGGATTGAAATCCAGCACCTCCCCGGAAAGAGGAGCCATAATATCAAAAACAGCCCTGGAAGATTCCAGGATACCGCAGGCCGACGAGGCTTCAACTTCGCTTTCCACCTCAGGCAGTTCGACGAACACGAATTCTCCGAGGTCGCCCTGTGCCCATTGGGTGATCCCCACGACAGCCTCGTTGCCTTCCGGCTTTGACCAGAAGTGGTCCCTGGAATACAGACAGTCCTTGGGAACATTCAATACGAAGCGCTCCTTTTCTCTTTGCAGGAAATTCCCGTCAGAGAATGGTGACCTAGCCTGTTTTTGCTGCCCTCTTGCAGTTACCTGCAATCTCAACTCGGTTCCTGCCGGCACGTTTGGCCCGGTAGAGGGCCTGGTCGGCCTCATCGATCATATTTTTCGGCTCTGGCACATCACTATCCACCAGACAGCACAGGCCAAGGCTTATGGTGATCGTAACCGGGTTGGTAAATCCCTTGAACTGGTGTTTTTCCACCTTCTCTCTCAAACGCTGGGCTACGATCAGGGCGCCGACACAGTCCGTCTGCGGCAGGGCTATTATAAACTCCTCGCCGCCGTACCTTGCCACAACGTCGATCTTGCGAAGGTCATCTTTGAACACATCGGCCATTTCTCTTAACACCGTGTCGCCCTGGGGATGCCCGTACGTGTCGTTGATCTTCTTGAAGTGATCGATGTCCAGCATGATCAGGGCAAGATCGTTCCCGTACCTCATGGATCTTGCCAACTCCGTGTCCAGCCACTTTGCAAAGTACCTGATATTGGGTATCCGGGTGAGAGGGTCGGTAGTGGCCATAACCTCCATCAGATCTTTTTGCATGGTCAACTGGTCCTGCAGTTCTTTTATCCTGAGCATGTTGCTCAGGCGGGCCTTCAGGATGAGGGGGTTGAAAGGCTTTGTAATGTAATCGCTGGCCCCAATGTCGAAAGCCCTGACCACTTCGGCAACGTCGGCTTCGGCCGTAATCATGACGACAGGAATGTGCTTCAGATTCTCTTTGGCTTTGGCCATCCTCAGAAAATTGTAGCCGTCCATCACCGGCATGTTGATATCGCACACGACCACATCCACACCGGTTCCGATCTCCGTGAGGGTCTTGAGCCCCTGGGCGCCGTCCTCGGCCTCCAGGAAGCGGACGAACTCTTCAGTGCCCTCCATCTGCTCGATGATCTGGCTTCGGCTGGCCGCTGAATCGTCAATGATCAACAGGGTTCCCATTTCAGCCCTCTCCCTATTTGGGTACTTTTTCCCAATCGGCCAGGAATTTTGCTATCCCTGCATCGGTCAGCGGGTGGTTGAAAAGCTGCATCAACACCTTGAAGGGCACTGTGGCTATATCTGCCCCCATGAGAGCCGACTCGAGGACGTGCCCGGTGTGGCGAACACTGGCCACGATCACCTCGCTGGAAAATCCGTAATTATCCTTGATCTCTATTATCTCTGCCACGAGGTCCATCCCCGACCTGCCCATATCGTCTACCCGGCCCACGAAGGGACTTATATAATCCGCGCCGGCCTTGCACGCCAGAAGAGCCTGTACCGGGGAGAAAACAAGGGTCACATTCGTCCTTATCCCCTCACTTGTGCAGAGTCTGACAGCTTTGAGCCCCTCCGGGGTCATGGGGATCTTTACCACAACGTTCCCGCCGATGGCCGAAAGGTCCCTGGCCTCTTTCATCATGCCCTCTGCGTCAGTACTCACCGTCTCCAGGGATACTGGCCCGTCCACGGTCTCGCATATCCTTGTGACCAGGGGGAGAAATTCCTTGCCCTCCCTTGCAACCAGGGTCGGATTGGTAGTGACGCCGTCGATGAGCCCCATTTCAGTGGCATTCTGTATGTCGTCAAGGTTAGCAGTGTCAAGAAAGAACTTCATCCCAATGCTCCTGTCAGCCCGGCTAAAGGCCCTAGAAAAGGTAGCCCACCCCGGCGGAGATCATGCTCTGGCCAAAAAGATGAGCCTCCAGGTTGAAAAAGAAGTTGTAGTCCATAAAATAATCGAACCCGAAAAAGATGTGGCCCCGTGCGCTTTCGTCCCGGGTCAACCCGCCGCCGTCAAGCGTCAGGAAGGATGCTGCGAGCCCTCCGTAGCCAGTAGTACCGCCGGATTTCATGGAGCCCAGTACTGCCAGCTGCCCCTGGAACAGGTCGTAATCGGCTCCGGCTTCACTGCTCCCTGTCCAGAGAACCTGGGAATCGAGATTTACAGAGAGGCCGCCCTCCTCACCGGGGCTAATGAGCCCCAGGAGAAACCCGCCCCCGAAGGAAAATCCCATGTTGCCCTGGAACCCCGCGGCGTCAACAGATATATCGGCGAAACCGGCCTTAAAGTACGGGGTAAGACTATCTGAAACTCCAAACGAGCCTTTAAAGAGGAAGAACTTGCTGTCCACCTCAACGTCTTCCACATCAACTGACAGGAACCCTATGGACCCAGAGATGACCGATCCACCAGGGGCCACCGGCTTTCCCGGGGAACCTACGTTAAAGGCCTTTGCAGCAAGGGGGGACGTGAGTACCAGTACAGCAGTGACAACTGTTATTATTCTCTTTCTCACCTTCTCCTCCTGTAGTTTATACCCTTCGGCGGTTAAGAGAGCACTCATTGGCACAGGGCGGACGCCCACCTACCTGCCGTGCGAGGCTCGGCACTTATCCGAACAAAAGTACAATTTCCTGCCGCCGACGGTTTTAGAAACAGCCGAACTCAGGGGCACGTACACCCCGCATACTGGATCCTGAACCATTTCCTCACCTTTGTCATGAGGACCATAGCGGGATTTTTTTCCTCTCCCGGGTGAGAATACATCCTTCAGCGCCCAGTAAAGAACTGAAAATAATATCAGCAGCAGAAATGCCCGCACTATCAATCGTCACCCTGCATCATAAAAGAATCAGGCTCTGTTCGATCACCGGGACGGCCCTGTTTTCCGCAAACCGGAACAATGTATTCGCCCGGGAACTACGGTATCAAAAAAGAGGGTTTGGTAGCAAGATATTAGAGTGGGAATCAGGAACCCCGGGTCGTCCCTCGCATGCCGGCCTTATGCCGGTGTCCCAAGTCCAAGGTCCAAGGTCGATCATCGATTTGGATATTGGATTATTGACAATTGTTCCTGGGTCCTGGGTCCTGGGTCCTGGGTCCTGGGTCCTGGGTCCTGGGTCCTGGGACCAGTTTAATTATCGTCGTTGACGACCGTATATAAGCGACAGTGTCTCGCTCCGGGTTCTTTCATCCCGCCGGAAGGATCCCCGGACTGCAGATGTTACCGTCTGTGCGTTGGGTTTTTTAATACCCCTCATTGACATGCACAGGTGCTCGGCCTCTATCACGACCATCACGCCCTTGGGCGACAATCCATCCATGATCGCTTCGGCGACCTGAGTAGTAAGCCTCTCCTGAACCTGGGGCCTGCGCGCGTAGCTGTCAAGTACCCTGGCTATTCTTGAAAGCCCGGTTATGGTCCCGCCCTCCGGGATGTAGGCTATGTGTGAAACACCTATGAAGGGGAGCAGGTGATGCTCGCACATGGAGTGAAGGGGCAGGTCTTTTATCAGGACCATCTCGTCATGGGCCTCACCCAGCACCGGCACAAGAAATTGCATGGGGTCGTCATCCATACCCGAGAAGACCTCCTCGTAGAGGTCGGCGACCCTTCGAGGTGTTTCCAGGAGACCGGGTCTTTTGGGATCCTCTCCAATGCCTTCGAGGATCAGCCTCATTCCCTTTTCGATCTTATTCCTGTTCATTTTCAAACTCCATGAGATATACAGCCATTGCCTCGTCCCTGAGACGCTCGGGCCGTATGTTGTTTTTGCCTGCCAGTTCCTTCACATCTTCGAACTCCACCTTGGCTCGCCATTTCCCTGAGGGCATGCGCCACCTTTTCACGCTGATCGACCCGCAAGTCGTCATTACCTTTACTACTTCCCTGTCGAGCACCCTTCGGTCCACTCGCCAGTACCTCAGTCCCGCGCTGCCCGATCCCTCCAGAACAGCGTCGGTGAGAACACCTTCCAGATGGGTGGGCACAAGTACACGCAGGAGAACACCCATCCGCCCCTTTTTCGTGTGGGCAGGTATCATGAAGACCTCCCGGGCGCCTTTGGCGTAAAGGGACTCAAATAACGGTGCCAGATACTCAGGGCTTACGTCGTCAATGCCGCATTCTATCAGCACGCTCTCTTTTTGGGGATCTCCTGTTCCAGTGCCCAGAAACACCCTGAGGGCGTTCGGCATTTCTTTACTGTCCCCTGCCCCGGCCCCCATCCCTGCGGACTGAAGCTTTAGCTCGGGGAGGGCAGCGAATTCCGAGGCCAGGTACCTGATGAGGGCTGCTCCTGTGGGTGTTGTCAACTCCATTTCGGGCCCAGCCGAAAACACCGGAACACCTTCAAGGATAAGGGCTGTGGCAGGGGCCGGAACGGGGAGTGTCCCGTGTTCGGTATCAACACAGCCCCGGCCCAGATTTACAGGGCCGCAGACAATTCGGCCCGGAGCAAGGTGCCTGACTGCAGCGATGGTTCCCACAATATCCGCTATTGTGTCCTGACCGCCCAATTCATGGAGGTGGACAGCTTCTTTCTGGCCGTGGGCCCTGCCCTCAGCCGCACCGATCAGGGCGAGGACACCGAGGCAATCATCTTTCATCTTTCCGGGCATGCCGGATACCGCGAAGAGTTCCCTCATCTCCGGCATGGTCCTTCTGGCCGTCGGGTCCGACACTGTCACCTTGCATAGTGAACATGCTATCCCCCCGCGTTTGACCTCAGAAGACTCCAGCTTGACCTCTCCAGGTACAACACGGTTCACCGCATCGGCTATCAGATCCAGGGGGACGCCCACAGACAGCATCGCACCGAGGAACATGTCCCCGGAAGCACCGCTGTAAGGGTCTATGTATAATATCCTGTCAGACATCTCTGTCACCGAAGCCTCAGCCTTCCGGTCGACCATCGAGCCCAAGGATAAAGTGCGCAGCCATCGCAGCCCCGTAGCCGTTATCAATATTTACCACTGTAAGGCCGCAGGCGCAGGAAGAAAGCATTGTGAATAGCGGGGTTATACCAGAAAAAGACGTCCCGTATCCTACACTTGTGGGTACTCCGATCACCGGCACCGGGATCAATCCCGCTACCACTCCCGGAAGTGCGCCTTCCATCCCGGCCACAGCGATGATCACCCCGGACCCGGCCATTTCATCTCTGCAGGAGGCGAGCCTGTGGATCCCGGCGACTCCGACATCATAAGCCTTGCCGACCTCCCTACCGAGGAAAGAGGCTGTTCGGACAGCCTCCTCCGCCACCGGAAGATCGGAGGTTCCCGCTGTCATCACCAGTATTCGTTTCCCTCCAGCAGGTGGAAGTTTGCCTATGGATACCGTACGCGATAATTGATCGTAGTCAGCCTCCGGCCAGTGAGACAGGATCCTTTCTGCCGCATCCCGGGAGATACGGGTGACCAGAACAGGAGAATCGGAATCCATCATCCGCCCCACTATCTGCTCGATCTGGTCAGGTGTTTTTCCCAGCCCGAAAATGGTTTCCGGGACTCCACGGCGAAGGATCCGATGGGTATCTATCTGGGCAAACTCCAGCATGGCGGACGGGAAATCCTGCAGTTCGGTCAGGGCGTCTTTCGGATCAACTTCCCCGGCCGCTACTTTTTCCAGTAGATCTTGAATGTTTTTCCTGTTCATATTACCCGGTCTTTATCGGTTTAAAGTTGAATGCAATGCTTCACGATGGCGATCAACATTCAACTGTTATTAACCCGCCAGTCCGCCGCCTTGACAGTATTGCTCATGAGAAAGGCAATTGTCATGGGACCCACCCCACCTGGAGAGGGACTTATCTGGCCGGCTCTTTCCCCCGCATCCAAAGCTACATCACCAACAAGAGTGTAGCCCTTCTTCTGGAAGTCGGCCATCTTTTCAGGAACTTTCAGTATCTCCCCGGGAGCTTCTTCCTCCAGGACCTTATTGGTCCCCACATCGATAACGACAGCTCCCTCTTTTATCCAGTCCTTCTTCACCATGAGAGGGCGCCCCACGGCCGCCACGAGGATGTCTGCCTCCCGGGCGACACCTTTAAGATCCGGTGTCCTTGAATGACATATCGTAACAGTGGCATGTCTGTGGAGGAGGAGCATAGCAACAGGTTTGCCGACGATGTCGCTCCTGCCTATTACAACCGCTCTTTTACCCAGTGGATCAACACCGCAGGCATCAAGCATCCGCATAACACCCGCCGGTGTGCACGGCACGAGAACATTTTCGTCGCCCCTGGCCAGACGGCCAACATTTACAGGGTGGAATCCGTCCACATCCTTTAAAGGTGACACACTGTCTAAAACCCGTCTGGTGTCGATCTGGCCAGGAAGGGGCAGCTGGACCAGGATACCGTCCGTGGCCTCGTCTGCATTAAGGGATTCGACAAGCGACACAACTTCATCTGTGGTCGTTTTCTCATCGAGTACATGCGAGAAGGACTCAATGCCGCAGTCCCCGCATGCCCGGGCCTTCATGCGGACATACACACCGGAGGCCGGATCCTGACCCACAAGAACCACTGCAAGCCCTGGCGGCCGGCCTTGGTCGGCCTTGAACCGGGCTGCATCCTTTTTTACCTCCTCCAGAACAGTGCCCGAAAGAGCTCTGCCGTCTATGATATGCGCCTTATCAGACATATTCATCCTCGCGAACCGTGCTTTGGTCAGGCTCAGTGACTTGCAGCCTGTTCGATCAAAGCACTCTATCTCCCACTCTAAGAGTTCTTACTATGAGAGAACAATCCTCAGTCATAAATTCAGCCGTTCTACCGGCATGCCCCCCGGTATCCTGTGCCACGATCTTTACCCCGTAATTTCCCAGGGTCTTACGGGCGGCAAGAACATTCCTCGCACCGATCCTCCTGGAAAGACCCTTTATCTTGCCGGCGAACATTTCGGCTCCTCCCGTCATCTTGGCTTCAAGATCCACGGTATTGATCCCCTGATCCTGCATCTCTCGAAGCATTGACACCACGGCTGTGTCAGCAAACTTACCTGGATGGGCTGCCGCCTGGTCAGGATAGGCAGTGGGCAGCATAACGTGAGCCATGGAAGCGACACCTGCATCCCTGCAGTAAAGTACTATCGCAACACAGGACCCGAGGCCGTAGGTGATCAGCCGTCCCGGAACATTCGCAAATTTGAACTCCGAGATACCGACAACTACGGGGCTCATCAGTCGGTTTCCAGTCGTTTCGCAGCCTCTTTCATTAATTCCAGGCCCTCGAGGCCCGGAAGGAGCACTGTCTTTACAAGGTTTTTCCCATCGCCATCGGTGAGCTGGAACTCCAGGCAGACCACGGCATCGCCACGCGATCCCGCCTCGGCCAGCAGGGAATCAAGCAATGCCCCGGCCATGTCGAGAACTGCAACGGGCGGAAGTGAGATCAGTATCCTGCCCGTCAACCTGGACAGCACCGTGTGAATAGCGCCCGCAAGAATGTTGCCCGTCTCGGCTATGGCTGAATCCCTGAGATCGCCCTCTATGGTTTTACGATCCGGGAATAAAAGCACCAGTAGTTCATCAACCGCTTCGTCGGAGAAGAGCAGAAGCGTGTTTCCGGTGACATCTCCCTGAAATGGGATCAGGACTCCCATCACCGGCGTTCCCATACCGCCTACCCGGTCAGGCACCTTCCCGACCGAAAGGGTCATGGCCTCCAGCCTGGAAAGCTTGACAGTTATCCCGACGAGCTTCGAAAGAGCTGCAGCTGCATGCTGGGCTCCTATCTTTCCTACCATGCTGATGGAATCGATATCTTCAGGAGTAAAGTTAAAGCCGGAGGTGGATGCTTTTATCATTTCTGTTAAAAGAGATTTCCAAGGTCGAGAATGGGGACGATCCTGCCGTCACCAAGCACGGTCATCCCTGAATATCTGATCAGGTTCTCCAGAGGATAACACAGGGGCTTGATAACTATGTCTTCCTGGCCGGTAATACCGTCGATCAGGATCCCGACAGTCCTGTTGGTCACTTCTACCAGCACTATGGTAAATTCTTCATCCGGTTTGCCGGTATTGGGCACTTTCAGGAGTTCTCTGAGCTTGTAAAGGGGAATCAACTCCTCTTCGAGATTCAAGAACTGTCTGCCCTGGCTCTCGCTCACTTCCTCAACAGGAACACGAATAGTACGTACAACTCTTGTGATCGGTATTGCGAATATCTGCTTAGCCATTTCTACGAGCAGCATTTTGACTATTGCAACTGTCAGGGGGAGTTTCAGCACAAAAGTCGTCCCCTCCCCGACAGTACTTGTAATAGAAAGACTTCCCCCTATGGAGTCGACCACTGATTGGACAACATCCATCCCGACACCGCGCCCTGAAACATCGGTCACCTGTTCTGCTGTTGAAAAACCCGGGCGGCACACCAGCATGACGGCCTCTTCCTCTTCCATGGCTGAGGCCTTCTGTGAGGAGATAAGGCCCTTTTCAACAGCCTTGCTCTTGATCCTCTCGAGATCCATTCCACGGCCATCGTCCGAAACCTCGATAAAGACCATATCCCTTTCTCTATATGCTTTCAGAACGATCTTGCCGTTTTCATCCTTATTTGCCGCCTTCCGGTCCTCCGGACTTTCCAGTCCGTGGTCCACTGAATTTCTAAGGATGTGTATCAACGGGTCGCCGAGTTCTTCCAGGATCGCCCGATCCAGCTCGATCTCGGCCCCTTCGATATGAAGGACTGCATTTTTACCTCGTTCACGCGAGAGATCACGGACAACGCGCGGCAGACGCTGGGTAACCGTCTCCAGGGGCATCATTCTCACTTTCATGACTTCAGTGTGAAGACTGCCAACCAACTGCTCGAACTGGGTCACAACCTGGTCCATGGCTCTCGAGCCGGAGCCGTGTGTCAGGTCCTTGATCCTGCTCTTGGTCACGATAAGTTCACCCACCAGGTTGATAAAATTGTCCAGGAGGGCTGTGCTGATCCTCACCATCTTGGAAGGCGCAGCCTTGGCAGTAGTTGGCCTCGGCGGAGGCGGCTTGGCTATTGGCGTCTCAACGGCAGGCTCTGGCGCAGGTGCCTGGGGCTGATCCACTGCCTGCGCGGGCGGGGTTGAGATCGGATCCGCGCGCTGCGGCAAGGGGTCCGTTACGGTTTTATCTTCGGCAGGGCCAGGGGCCTCGGGCATTTCAACCTCCGCCTCGGCAGGAGCCGGAGATTCAGGCGCCTCCCCGCCAGGCGGCGGCTGAATGTGGAACTCTCCCATCTCCACGAGACCTGACAGGGTGCTGCTTACGGTCTCAGGATCGCTCCCGATTAATTTCAGGGAAACGGCGCCGGTACACCTGCCCTCCTTGATGTCGGACAGGGACGGCTTGATGTGAGTTATATCCCCCAGGCCCTGCATCTTTTTGACGGCAAGGTAAGCCCTGGCGCAGGGAACCTGACTTTCGCTGGAGATCTTGAAATTCACGCTGACCTCACCTGCAGCCGTCGGGACAGGGGGGCTCGCGACAGCCTCTGTCTCAATGACAGTGGGCTCCTGCAACGGCCCGGCCTGTTCCGCAGGCGGCGGAGCTGCAGGTTCGGCCGCAGCCTCGGGAGCTTCGCCAGCCGTTTCAGGTGAAGCGGTGTCGAAAGTTCCGTCGATGATGCTCTTTAGTTTTGCAAGATACGCCTCGTCTGCTTCCCGCGATGGACTGTCATTCTCTATCTCGTCAACCATCCCCTCCAGGCTGTCAGTCCCCTCAAGCAGGACATCGACAATGGCCGGGGTGATCGCAACCTGTCCCTTCCGGACGCTGTCCATAAGATCTTCAATTCGATGGGAAAGCTGGGCAATGGCTCCAAAACCCATCGATGCAGACATTCCCTTTATGGAGTGGGCGTGCCTGAAAAGTTCATTGATACTCTCGGAAGCTCCCGGATCGCTTTCCAGGACAAGGATGCAGTCGTTAACTCCCTGAAGGTGTTCCCTGGCCTCTGTCAAAAAGAGGGTTTTGTATTTGGACATGTCCATGGGAAATACCTTTTCAAGCTAATGCGACGTTCAGTTATAAGACCGGGAACCTTGATCTGCAGCGTTTTCAGGACTCACGCGGTTAAATATCACCTGAAAAACCGGCACCTTCGGCCGCCGGGAAACCCCTCGCAGAAACTTGCCGCATGCTGCTCCGTGCCGGCTAACCTGCATTTCTTTCTTTGAGTATCCGCAGGACCACATCCAGTACCTTCTCGGGCTGGAATGGTTTGACAATAAAATCACGAGCACCGGAATCCAGCGCCTCCATGACAAGGCTGTCCTGACCAAGGGCGCTGCACATAACCACATTGGCGTCGCTGTCTATTTTCATGATCTCTTTAAGGGCCTCAATGCCGGTCATCTCGGGCATGACGATGTCCATGGTTACGATATCGGGGTTGTGCTCTTTGTATCTCTCCACAGCCTCGATGCCATTTTCAGCTTCGGCTACGACCGTAAATTCCTGGTCATCAATTTTTTTCCCTTCGAAGATATCGCCGATCATGTTACGCATGAACATCGCGTCATCGACGATCAAAACCTTGATTGTCATCAGTCATCCCCTTTCGAAAACGCATCCTCAATCCAGAGATGAAGTTTTTCGGGATTGATAAGCGAAACAAGTCCTCTCTCGGTAGTAAAAACCCCCTCAATAAAGGAAACATCACCAGAATCACGGAAAGATGAGCCGAACCCAACGGCAACTTCCTCCAGCATGGTGTATGTCGCGAATCCAGACGTGGAATCAACCTTTACAGCGATACCGCCAAACCTGGGTATTAGAATAATCGTCAGGTCGCTATCTACCGAGCCCGACACACCCATGATACTTGCGATGCTGATAACGGAAGTCAGGTTGCCGTGGACGTTGATAACCCCTTTTAGAAAATCAGGGGACGTGGGCAAAGAGGTGATCTCCTCATATCTGTAGATCTCATCAATATCCTCCAGCGGGATCGCAAAAAGCCCCCTCCCAACACTGAAAAGAATGGAATTGTGCCCTGGCTCGGGCTGCTCCTCCAGTTCATGGTCAGGATCACGCAGCACCGGGGACAACTCCTTTTCCAGATTCTCCTGCGTCAGGCCGCGGTTTTTTTCTTCCGGCGGAAGGTTTTGTTCAGCCATCTTCAGTTAAACCTTGAACTCCTCGGATATCAGCCTGAGCTTTTCCGAAAGAGCTGACAGGTCCTGAGCCGATGAAGCCAATTCTTCCATTGACGCGATCTGCTCTTCCGTAGCAGCTGAAACTTCCTCGGTCGATGCAGCGTTGTCCTCGGCAACCTTGGAGATCTCGTCTATGGACATCAGGAACTCCTTGGAAGCGTTGCTCTGTGATTCGGTGAGCTGGGAGATCTCCTGGGACCTGGCGTTGGACTCCAGGACCGCCTTAACTATCTCCTCGAGGGCCCCACCCATTGTCTGAATGATACCCTCACCTTCGTCAAGGAGTGACCCGACATCCTTCATGGAAACGAGAACCTGCTCACTCTCGTTCTGGATCCTCCCTACGATCCCCGTGATCTTGTCGGCAAACTGCCCGGTATTCTCCGCGAGTTTCCTGATCTCTTCCGCAACTACGGCAAACCCCCTGCCATATTCACCTGCCCTGGCAGCCTCGATGGTTGCGTTCAGGGCCAGGAGCGTCGTCTGCTGCGCAACGCCGGTGATGATATCAACTATCTCTCCGATCTCCTTACTTCTCTCTCCAAAACTCATCACCGACTCGCTGGTCTTAAGAACGGAGTCGAAAACCTGCCTGATCTTGGTGGTGGCGGTCTCTGTGTGTTTGCTGCCTGCCTGGGCCGTGTATCCGGCTTCAGTTGACACAGTTGATGCCTCCTTGGATTTGCTTGCGACAGAGTCGAGGCTTGTGGCCACATTGTGAATGGTTGTCGAGATCTTCTCCACCTGGCCTGCCTGGATCTCCGCCCCCTTGCTGATGCCGTCAATGGCAGCCGCTATCTCTTCGGTGGAAGCGTTCATCTCCTGGGCTGTGGCAGAGAACGTCTGTGCTGATTCGTGGATCTCCTCGGATGAGTTCTTAAGGTTCTTCACCAGGATTGTGAGTCGCTGGACCATCACACGGAACGTCTCCCTCAGGTCAGTGAATTCATCTTCGAAAGTCGAGGATTTGTGCCCCAGGTCAACAGTAAGTTCACCCTCGCTTATCTTTAATGCCACCTCTCTCATTTCCCTGATGTCCCTTGTGATCCTTGCTGCGACGAAACTCCCCAGGGACAGACCGACTGCTATGGCTGCCGAAACGGCTCCAAACTCTCCCCAAGCGCCCCCAACACCGATCATGTCGAAAAGGTATGGAACAAATACCACAACAGCAACCACCGCCAGAAAAGTGAGGATTAACTTGAATCTGATTTCCATTCTCATGACTGGGAACTCCTTTCCCTTATGTCACTGTCAAAAGCGGGCACTAGGACCCCTGTGGATCCTTAGGAACTTCTCTTTTTACATAGATCCTCTCGGCAGGTGAAATATTTTGAAAATACACCCTGTTCTCCCCGAGAAGGGTCTCTGCCTTTCCCAGCATGAGGAAACCGCCGGGTATCAGGAATTCTGAAAAACGGGTTATGATCCTCTCCTGCTGCTCCCTTGCAAGATATATCAACAGGTTTCGACAGACAATAAGGTTCTTGGTATATCTGGGCTTGTCAGTCAATACGTTCGCCTGGCTAAACTTTACCACATCCCTTAATTCACTTCTAACTTTGTAACCATCTCCATCATGTTTGAAATATCTGACCAGATCCATGGGGTCGACGTTCTTCAGGGAGTCTTTGGGATAATATCCTTTTCTGCCGCGTTCAAGAACGCCGTCGTCAATATCGGTAGCAGATATTGTAAAAGGCGTTGTGACTCCGATCTCCTCCCTGGCCCTCTGCATCAGAATGGCCAGACTGTAAGCCTCTTCACCGGTTGAGCATCCCACGCTCCAGAGCCTGAGCCTCGCAGCGCTTCGAAAGTCAAGGAGCAGCTTTGGCAGGACTCTCTTCCGGAGATAATCATAAGCCATCGGGTTCCGGAAAAATTCAGTAACGTGTATCGTCAGGTACTTAAAGAGCCCCTCCAGTTCCTCGGGATCTCTTAAAAGCGACCTGTAATAAGCACCGAGGCTTGCAAATCCGCGGGAGCGCACTCTGAGGAAGATCCTGCGGTAAATGCAGCTTTCCTTGTAGGCCTCAAGATCCAGCCCTCGTTCCTGGATGAGAAGCTCCTTTAGCGCCTCGAAGGCCCAGGAGTCCTTTCCTACAAACTGCGCTGCGTCTTTACTCCAGCTTTCAGCCACGACAAATCTCTGTAAACATTAGAGAATTCTTCGGTTTTTGTAGCACAGCACCTTTGAAAGTGTCAACAATCTCACAGTACTATCAAATTTTCGCATAATAATTATACACCTGTCCACAGGGGAAGTTTCACCCACTGCTCCAATTATATTCCTTACCCTTACGGTATGTTCTGCCCCGGCCAGCGCCCTGGCCCGCTCTCTGTCAACCGATGGACAAATTTCTCTCGGGATATGTGATCCCGGGCCGGTCCGCTCTCTGTGCCAGGGCAAGGATAAGGCTCATAGGGCCCACCCTCCCGGCAAACATTGTCAGTATCAGAACAACTTTCCCGATGCCGGTCAGGGAAGAGGTGACACCCATGCTGAGTCCCACCGTTCCAAATGCCGATATGGTCTCGAACAGAACCGGTAAAAAGGTCGAAACCCCTTTTGTCACCCCGGCGATGGTCATTGCAAATACAGCTACAAGGAGCCATGTTGAGGCTGCCAGGAAGACTGCGTTAGCCCGTCGGACAACATGGTCAGAGATAGAGTTTCGGCCAATTTCGACATTTTCCGCTCCTGTAAAGACCGACCTGAAAGAGGCCAGCATCACTATAAATGTGGTAGTTTTGATGCCTCCGCCAGTTGAACCCGGGGAGGCGCCGATAAACATCCAGGCGGTCATCCAGACCAGTGTGGGCATGGAAAGGGTTCCTATGTCGACGCTGGAAAAACCTGCTGTTCTGGTGGTTACCGACTGGAAAAGCGCCGACCAGAAAAGCCCCTCGCCGTTGAGCTGCCCACCTGTCCTGGTTCCCTCAACCAGCAGGAACAGTATCGTTCCCGAGACGATAAGGAACAGAGTCATTCCCAGCACAACCCTGGCCTGCAGGGACAGGGGCCTGCTTGCTCTGCCGGAAAGGCGAGCTCTTATGTTTTCGTAGATATCCTGCACTACCCAGAACCCCAGACCTCCGCTGACGATCAGTACCATCACAGCCACGTTGACGACCACGTCAGATCTGTAAGCCTCGAGGCTGGATGAAAAAAGTGTGAACCCTGCATTGCAGAATGCCGATATTGAATGGAACAGGGAGAGGTAAAGACCCTGTCCCAGGCTGTGGCCGACCCCCATCCTGGTGTAAAGTACCGCGGTTCCGGCCCCTTCCATAAGAATAGTGAAGAATATTACTCTGCTGATCAGGTTTGTGGTGTGAACTTCATCTACCTGGTTCAGGGCCTCCTTTATGACGATCCTGCCCTGAAGCCTGGGCTGAATACCCAGAAGCAGACCAAAAAAAGTGGAGATCGTCATTAGACCGAGGCCGCCTATCTGAACCATGAGGAGGAGAATACTCTGACCGAAACCCGACAGGGTGTCATTGATGGGCAGCGTGGAAAGACCCGTGACACACGTGGCGGAAGTAGCTGTGAAAAGAGCGTCCAGGAAGGGCAGTCCCTTCCCGTCAACAGTGGAAATGGGAAGAAGCAGTATGATTGTTCCCACGGCGATCACTGCAGCAAAACCTGCAAGGATGCTGAGGTGGGGGTTGATATTCCTCAAGCAGCGCTCCCGTCATTCTGCTCAATTGGATGCTGAGCTGGAAGCATGAAGGACACACGGCACCCATCTTTGAAACTCTCGTCGATGGACAGGGTTCCCCCGTGATGTGCCACTATGGCCCTGGCGATGGGGAGGCCGAGACCCGTGCCGGCTGGTTTGGCGGTCAGGATATCCCCGGACTGCTCAAAGCGTTCGAAAACTGTTTCGTGCTCGCCCTGTGGGATCCCCGGGCCGGAATCTTCTATCAGCACCGTTATCCCCTCATCTTCGGAGTTCGAGCAGGCGATCTTTGTGTATCCCCCTTCAGGAGTGAATTTGAGTGAGTTGTCAAGGAGCTTGTTAAACACTTTGGTGATCTTTTCTATATCCACATACACATCGGGCAGCCCTTCCGCGATGTCCACGATGAGCTCGATCCCCCTTGAGCTGAATTCGCCCCAGAACTTCCGTGTCATGTCCTCAACGAATACATCTATGGAGACCTTTTTGAAATCGAAGTGCATGGCGCCTGTGTCAAGCTTGAGCACGTCGGTGGAATCCTCGACAAAAACCGCCAGCTTCAGTGCGGATTCCAGCGCAATATCCACCTTCTCGATCTGGTCCTTATCGGTGAGACTGCCTTTGAGAATCTCCAGATATCCCAGCATGACAGTCACGGGCGTTCGAAACTCGTGAGAGACGTTGGTAATGAAATCTGATTTGATCCTGTCAAGTTCCTGAAGCCGCTCGTAAGCTTTCTTGACCTCCTGTGCCTGCAGCTCGAGACTCCTGTAAAGGCGGGCCCTTTCTATGGATACAGAGGCCTGGGCAGCAAAAACACTCAAAAGCCTGAGATCGTGGCTCCCCAGGTCACCCTTCGTTTTCTTGTTGTTGCCGTTAAGGACCCCGATCACCCTGTCCCCTACTTTGAGAGGCACGCATATCAGGGACTTGGACGAGTACCGCCCGTGGCTCTTCAACTTCTGGAATCGATCGTCGCTTTCAATATCTTTTATGAGCATGGGTTCGCCGGTCTTGGCTACTGTACCCGAGACCCCTTTTCCCAGCTCCACTCTGGCCGAACTGATTATTTTGTCACTCAAACCCCTTGCGGCCTTTATTGAAAGAAACTTCGAATCTTCCTCAAGAAGCATGATGGATACGATCTCATATCCAAGGTCCTGAGAGATCTGCTGCACTATCATTTCCAGGACTCTGTTTACGTCCAGCTCAACACCAATCTCCAGACTGAGGCGGATTATAGTGGATATCTCCCTGTACCGGTCCTCCATCTCACGGAGTTCATCCAGTTCAGTCCTCGAGGCCCTGAGGTCATCCATAACCATGTTGAGGGTTTCCGATATCTCCTCTTCCTTGCCCGAGGGGTCCAGAAGAGCGCTCACCTTCAGATTTAATAGTGACCTCACGTCAATGCTGTCATTCTCTGCCCAGACGATAATTTCTGGAACCGCCCGGCCCCAGAGCCGCCTTTTTTCCAGCTTCTCCACCCGTTTGGGAGTTGCCACTACCACATCGGGTATGATCTCGTCGGCTGCCCCGAGGTGGACGTCTCCACCCAGATTCCTGACAATTTTCGCGAGCCTGGCGGCCTGCCCCGCATCGGGCATATCTATGTAAACTGTAAAACCTTTTCCCATTTAAAGACCCAGTGATGAAATGTTGTCAGATGGATCGGAGATCCTGACAAAAATGAGAAATCCTTCCCCAAAATTCCGGTGAGCTTCGGGGAAGATGACCCTCAGGGGTTGAGTACGCCTGGGGCTCCATTCAACGGCCATCAAGCACCTGAGCCGGAAGATTTGAGGAGTTCTTCGTGTTCATCCATGAGAGCTACAAGGGTTTTTTTGGCTGTTTCCTTGGGGACTTCCGAACCATCGTCGACCACCAGGGTCCTCATGGGAACAGCAGTCCCTGTTTCCCCAAGCCATTTGGCAAGCGCGCGTGCCTGGTCCAGGGATCCGGTGTCTCCCGAGGGGAGGAGGGCAAGTATGCCGTCAACTTTTACGTTGCCCTCGAAGAGCTTTCGACCAAGGTCATCGAGGTTGCCTGATCCACCTATACCCACTATCTCAAGCACGTCACCGCTGGAAGATTTAAAAGTAACTTTTTCTCCCTGTCCCTGCGGCGAAAGCTCAAAGGCACCAAAAACAGCCCCGACAAAAGACTGTCTCATGGAGTTCACGGGTGAAAGCAGGAGATATCTGATAAATTTGTCCTGGCTGCTCATAACGCCTCCACCGCTTTTCTAAGTCGCCTGAGGGATTCGAGGCGCTTGGCCCCAGCAGCAAAGGACACGAGATATCCTGCTGTGAGAGCCTCCATGAGCATGGGATAGAACCGGTATGGGGGGATCTCAGTTTTTTCTGCGGCATTCCAGATGTGATCCCCTTTTCTGAACGACTCAAGCAGACTCCCAATCTCACCACCAGGCAGGCTCTTGCCCCCGGCCAGGATCAGCCTGGTCTCGGGTGAGGGCAGTTTCCTGACGGCCTCTGCCATTTCATCAAGGAGCCTCACACCCTCCATCAGCAGTTCCTGCCCCCGGTTTGAATCGATATTTTCCTGCATTTCCAGAGGCTGCTGCGCGAACCTGAAGCGGCCGTCCTTCCAGGAAAGCATGCTGAAAAAAGCCTCGGAACCCAACCAGTGAACGGCCTGTGCGAATGTTGGCTCACCATTTTTGAAATAGAGATGTCCTGTTTGGGAACTCGTCTCCAGCACGAGCATGCCTGTCTTTCTTCCCATCTCGATCAGCTGTACAACTTCGACGAGGTCAACTTCCCTGAGGCTGCCTTCCAGGCTGCCCCTGTCCTGCATCTCATCGACTTTTTTGATTATGGATCGTATCTTCGCTTTCAATTCCTTGATACTGAACGGCTTTGTGATGTAGTCATCAGCTCCCATCTCGAGACCAACGACTTTTTCCTCCACGTCTTTTTTTGCCGACAGGAAGACGAAGGGGATAGAAGATGTCTCGGGCCTGGATTTGAGTTTACGGTATAGGCCATATCCGTCGAGTCTGGGCATCATGATATCCGAGACAATGAGATCAGGGTTCCATTTGAGGGCTGTCTCGAAAGCCTCCACACCATCAACTGCCATGGCGATGTCAAAATCGTCTTCAAATGCCACCTTCAGAAGATGTCGGATGTTATCTTCATCATCTACGATCAGGATCTTCGTCATATCTCACCCTCGTCACTATTATCGTCAAACCCGACCAGAAAGGCTTCTACTATCCCTGGATCGAACTGTTTCCCGGCGTTTGTTTCAAGTTCGGCCTTCGCCTCTTCATAATTCAGGCTGTCCCTGTAAGGGCGCCTGGTAGTCATGGCATCAAAGGCATCGGCCACCGCAATTATCCGCCCAACAATGGGGATCTGATCTCCAGCAAGGCCATCAGGATACCCCGTACCATCGTACCGCTCGTGATGGTGCCGGATCCCCGGAACTATATCAGAAAAGGCCTTGAAGCGACTCAGTATCTGGGCTCCCAGCACAGGATGTTCATTGATGAGCGCGCGCTCTGCCGGATCGAGTTTTCCCTCTTTGCTCAGGATCCTTTCAGCGATCCCGATCTTACCGAAATCGTGGAGCTGGCCCGCGATCTTTATCATAGTCTGAAACCTTGGGCCCTTGTCCTGCGCACCGGCGATCTTGACTGCAAAATCGGCAACTCTGTGGGAGTGCCCATGTGTGTATGGATCCTTTGCATCAATGGCGGAACTTAATGCTTCAAGTGTGGAAAAGAGCAGGTCTGCCAGTTCCCTGTAAAGGTGGACAGTGTGAAGGACAACGGAAGCCTGGTTGGCAAGGGCCGCCACAAATTTATATTCGTTATCCCCGAGCTCCTCGACTTTCTCCCACGCGAACACCATGAATGCTCTTCTGTAATTTTTGATCCGGAAGGGATACACCAGCAGAGCTTTGAACCTGTCATCGGCGGCAAGACCCATATCTTTCTGGTTTATTGCTATCGCCGGTCCGGCGCAGGTCGACAGAAAATCGGCAAACCCCTGGGGGAGTGACTCCGGGTCTTCGTCCCACAATGGTTCCCCGTAAACCTCCATTGCCTCGGGATCATGTATCCCGCTCTCCCCTTCCAGGAGAATGAATGCCGATCGTGCCGAAAGTTTCTGCAGACCCTTGTCCAGTATTTCAGAGAGGGTGTTGGTAAACTCGTGTTCGGGGGCTAGCTTTTCTGTGATGGAATAGAGGAACATGAGTTCCTCGTACTTGTCCATCAGGTACTCGGTCGTATCTTCAAGCACTGTCCTTGATTCTGCCTTTTCCTCAAGTTCCTCTCTGGTAAACTGGATAATGTCCTCGAGCTGGGTTCTCGAGAGGAGGGGATTTTTAGCAGCGGCTTTTAAAAGGTCGTCCGGGTTGGCCATACCGATATCCCGGCCAGTGGTTCGCAGGTGCTCCTTATGCTCTTCCGACAGCCCGTGGAGCAGGGCCTGGCAGGTGACTACCAACCCTATGGCCTTCCCATTATGAAGGATCGGGGCCCCCGCCATGCCCATCCTGCTGTGGCAGAGATCGAAAACAGACTCGTCAGACCTTTCGGCTTTCTGAATAATGGACCTTATTGAATTACTGCAGCGCCTGGAGCCATCAACTGTCGACTGAATCTCCATGCAGAACCGGGTCTCCCCCGTAACGATCCTCTCACGATACTCTCCAGGCCGGAAAAAGGAGAAACGAAGCCCAGTAAGCTTCGCAAGAGACCTGAGATAATCACGGATCACTTTCTCCGGAAGCGGGGCTTTGTGCTCACTCATACTCTGTTCAAGTGTTTCCATATCGGACCGGTCAATCATCCCCTCTGATCAGTCAGCACAGATGATCAATTATTTTCGGCAACAGGCAGTGTGAAATAGAAGGTGCTTCCCCTGTTTCCTGATGAGTCGATGCCTATCCTGCCCCTGTTCATTTCAGTGAGTTTCCTGCAGATCGGAAGTCCAAGACCAACGCTCTGACCACGATTTTCCATGAACTGAGAGATCTGCTGGTACTTTTCGAATATCTGATCCCTCTTGTCCTGAGGTACCCCGGGGCCGGAGTCACTTACAAATATTTCCAGGAATCCATCGTCCTTTATGTCGGGAGTATTTCTTGCTCCTATTATAACGCTCGTGTTGTCGGGGCTGAACTTGATCGCGTTAGAAAGGAGTCTGTTAACAATATCCTCGACGCTGTCTCTGTCCGCGAAAACTTCCGGGAGGTTATCCTGAATGTCGGTCTTCAGGGTGATGCCCCTGGCCTGGGCAGCGTTCTGGAAGTTAACCATAGATGTGAGGAGTGCTTCAGATATATGGAACCGGGAGGGAGCGAACTTGTAGTCGGCCAGTTCGATCCGTGAAAGGCTCATGAGATCATCAAGTATTTCGGCAAGCTTCCCGGTCTCCTTGTCGATCACTTCCATGTACTCTCTCTGGCGAGGTGTGGAAGAGTCGTAGATCTCTTCCCTTAGAAGGTCCGAAAAACCCCGAAGTGAGGTCAGAGGGCTGTTCAGGTGAGATGAGACGTTTTCGAGAAATCTGCTTTTCATTTTATCCAGTTCATGTTCTTCAGTGACATCGCGCAGAAGAAGAATAAGGCCCAGGGTCTTTTCCTCTTCCTCATCCACCACCGCCACACTTGCCATGATAGGCAGCTGCTGCACTTTGGAATTGAACCTGATATTCCAGATGGGGTTTTCTTCACCGATCGCCTGATCTTCCAGTATCCCGAACGATTCTCTTGGAACATGATCAAAAAGATGGTGCCCGACGAGATCAACATCTTCCAGGCCCAGAAGCATTCTCGACCTGGGATTTGCGTGTATGATCTTGTAGGACCAGTCGGTGACGATCACACCTTCACCCATATTCCCAAGGATCGCCTCCACCCGGTTCTTTTCAAGCTCCATACCTGACAGCTGATAGTCCCTCTCTTTCAGGAGCCAGACGTTGTCCAGGAGGAGGGACAGCTGAACACTGATCATCTCCACCAGAGACTTGTCGTCCTGAATAAAGAAATCCTTCCTTGAGGAAAGCAGCATGACAGTTCCCAGGACTCCCCTGGATGATCTCATGATGACGCTGATCCTCGATTTGACCGCTTTTCTCGATGAATCTTCCCCTATCTCGCTCTCTTCCGTCATTATCGTGTGAAGATCCTGCACGATACTGATGTCCTCGGAGCGTTCAGAGGCGATGGTCTCGGCACCTTTTTTGAGAATTTCCTTCTTGGACATTTTCAGGTGACAGTTCCTGTACCGGGCAGCAAAGATCTTGTCCTCCGCCTCCGGGAACACCAGGAAAACGGCGCCCAGGTCGTAATCTATTACCTGTGAGATGAGTTTGAGGGCATTCTGTAAAAGGACAGTAGGACGATCCAGAAAAGAATAAAGCTTTCCCGTCTCGTTAATTATCGTAAGCTCAAGCAGCTTTCTTTCGAGGATGTCGTCAGCGCGGCCCTTCAGGGTCTCGGTTGTAAGCTCAGTCTCGCTTACGGGTGTCACCGGGGCACGGGCTTCTTCGAGGAGCTCTGTAATGGTGGACAGCAGTTCAGACTTTTCAATCGGCTTTGTTATATATGCATCGGCCCCGACTTCGAGCCCCCAGAAGCGGTCCTTCTGAGTGTCTTTGGCAGTCATCATCACTACGGGCAGATTCATGAGGCGCTTGTCGCTCCTGATCAGCCGACAGACCTGATAGCCGCTCATTTCGGGCATGATGATGTCCAGAAGAACCAGGTCCGGCGGGTTCTGCCCAATGGACACCATGGCCTCGTGGCCGTTCATGGCCCTCTCCACTTCGTGGCCAGCCTCTGTGAGTATATCCCTGACCAGTTCATGGATGAACGGGCTGTCATCCACAACCAGAATACGTTGACTCATGCCTTTAAGCCCCTTTCTCCTCAATGGGGAATCGAAGGACAAACTTTATCCCCTTATCACCGTCCACATCCTCCAGCCAGATATCCCCCTGGTGGAGGTCCATGAGCCGCTTGACAATAGTCAGGCCGAGGCCGCTGCCCTTCAGGCGCCTGGGAGCGGTGGCGCCGAGCTGACGGTACTTTTCGAAAACAACCTCCCTGTCCTCTGGGGGTATGCCGGGGCCCTCATCCGATATCTCAACCAGGACGCCCTTTTCATCAGCGGAGATCCTGGTGTCAACCGTACCCTTTTCGGGGGAATAACGCAGGGCATTTGAATATATGTTCACCAGTATCTGGAGCGCCCGTTTCCTGTCAGCTTTTATCATTTCCCCGTCTTCAAGTTCAACCTTCAGGCGGGTTGTGACATTTTTTTTACCAGCGACACCAACCATGCTCCTTAGAGCATATTTTACTACATCCACAATGGAAATATCTTCTTTATGCAGGTCCAGCTTCTCGGAATCGATCCTGTCCAGATCCAGCAGATCACTGATCAGGGAGATCATCCTGTCAGCTTCCGAATCCAGGATGTTCAGGTATTCGATGAGCAGGGGATCCGAGTCGAAGTTGCCCAGGAGCAGTTCAACGAACCCTTTCATCGAAGTGAGGGGGGTCCTGAGGTCATGTGTGACGATCGCCATGAACTCTTCCCTCCTTTTTTCCATTTCCTTGATGGCAGTCAGATCTCTCATGCAGATCAGGTATCTGTCGGGTTTGGTTGTGCTGTTCAGGGTCGTTCCGATCAGCTCTACACTGCGAAAGGTGGCAAGATCGTTATCCACATTTACCATGGCCCGTACCGGGCGAGAGCCCGGCTCCCCGATGGATCCCAGGAAAGTTTTCGGAATGGGCAGCTCGGAGCTCATAAAATCTTCACCGACCCAGGAACTGCCTGACAGCTGAGTCATGGAAGCAGCCTTCTCATTCATGTCAAAGATCCTGCCGTCGTCTTCAAGGATCACCAGTCCCTCATCCAGTATCCTGAAGACTTCCTCCTTCTCGGTTCCCATCGTCCTCAGTTCGCCAAGTTTTTCCTCAAGTTCCTCGATCAGGCTCCTGTTTCTCACAGCCAGCTGCTGTCTTTCCAGAGCCCTTTCCACGGCCCTTAAAAGATCTTCCCTGACAATAGGCTTCTGTATGTAATCGTAGGCCCCTGCCTTCAGAGCATCTATGGCACTCTCCATGGAAGCGTATGCAGTGATCATGATCACTGCTGCGTCAGGGTCCATTTCCCTCACCTGCACCAGCACGTCCGTACCCATGATATCAGGCAGTACCAGGTCAAGTACAACCACAGGGAAGGCGCCCGCTTCAAAAAATTCCAGAGCTTCTCTGCCGGTTGCCGCTATTTCAATCTCGTACCCGGCCTCTGTAAGTATCTTGCCCAGCAGGGTCTGGAAGAATCTCTCATCGTCAACGACGAGGATGGGACCAGCTCCCTTTTGAATCGATCCGTTCATTTTTTCCTCGACGAGGCGGTCTTTCGACCC
Organism: uncultured Pseudomonadota bacterium; assembly: GCA_964454175.1. GTDB lineage: Bacteria > BMS3Abin14 > BMS3Abin14 > BMS3Abin14 > BMS3Abin14 > CAYVSA01. The sequence continues at coordinate 49,226 of CAYVSA010000002.1, read as the reverse complement.
GCGCCCGTTCTGCCTTTCTTCTTAAAGACGCCCTTGGGGAATACAGCGTCCAGCACGTCGTCCACGCTGGCGGCCGGTACTATCTGCAGGTTCTTCATTACATACGGAGGGATTTCCGTGAGATCCGGCAGGTTTCCCCTGGGAATTATCACTGTTTTCACGGAAGCACGCTTTGCGGCCAGAAGTTTTTCCTTCAAACCACCGATGGGCAGGACCCGGCCGGTGAGAGTTATCTCTCCTGTCATGGCAATACCGGCGTTCGGGGGTATACCGATTATTGCAGATACCATTGCTGAGGTGATCGCTACGCCCGCTGAAGGACCGTCCTTGGGAGTGGCCCCTGCTGGAACGTGAACGTGAAGGTCCAGTCCGGTGAGGGACTGAAGTGATATCCCGAGACTCGAGCTCCTGGACCTGATGTAGCTGAGAGACGCCTGGGCTGACTCCTTCATTATGTCACCCAGAGAACCCGTCAGCGTCAGCGTTCCCCTTCCCTTAACAGCAGATACTTCAATGTACAGCACTTCACCGCCAACAGGGGTCCAGGCCAACCCCATGGTAACGCCCTTCTGCGGCTCACTTCGCTCTTCATCCCGCAGAAACCTGGGTATACCAAGGTAGTTATTAAGGTTCCTCACGGTGACAACGCTCCTGGCTGTGTGTCCCATGGCCACCTGTTTTGCCACTTTTCTGCAAAGGTTTCCTATCTCTCTTTCCAGATTGCGTACACCGGCCTCCCTGGTAAAGTTCATTATCAGGTTCCCCAGAGCGCCGTCGGAAATAGAAATGAGCTTTTCGTCGATGCCGTTCCGCTCCATCTGCCGTTTGATCAGGTACCGCTTTGCGATGTGCTTTTTCTCCTCAGTCGTGTATCCGGAAAGACGTATCACCTCCATGCGATCCAGAAGGGCGGCAGGGATCGGCTCGGCGAGGTTTGCAGTGGCAATGAACATCACAGAAGACAGGTCGAAGGGCGCCGCCAGGTAATGATCCCTGAAGGAATTGTTCTGTTCCGGATCCAGCACCTCCAGCAGGGCAGAAGAAGGGTCACCGCGAAAATCGGCTCCCAGTTTATCTATCTCATCCAGCATGAACACCGGATTGCGGGATCCGGATTGTTTTATACCCTGAATTATTCGTCCCGGAAGGGCGCCGACGTAGGTTCTCCTGTGTCCGCGTATCTCCGCTTCGTCCCTCATCCCGCCGAGAGACATTCTGAAAAAATTCCTGCCCATTGCCCTGGCTATCGATCGGCCAAGGGAAGTCTTTCCCACACCGGGCGGTCCAACAAAACAGAGGATCGGTCCTTTGAGGCCTTTTTTCAGCTTAAGAACTCCAAGGTACTCCAGTATCCTCTCCTTGACCTTGTCAAGGTCATAGTGATCATCATCAAGGACCTTCTGGGCCTTTACCAGATCAAGACGGTCCCGGGTGGTCTTTTTCCAGGGCAGCTCGACCATCCACTCGAGATAGGTCCTGATGATCGCCGCTTCAGCGGCATCAGGGTGCATCTTGGAGAGCCTGCCGAGCTGTTTTTCAACTTCCTTGTTAACCTCGGAGGGCATACCGGCGTCTTTGATCCTCTTGCGGAATTCTTCGAGTTCCTGTTCCTTTTCATCTTTCTCGCCCAACTCTTCCTGTATGGTCTTGAGCTGCTGGCGCAGGAAATACTCTCTTTGGGTTTTGGTCATCTCCTCCTGGGTGCGGTCCTGAATGTGCTGCTGCATGTCTAGGATCTTGAGCTCACGCTCCAGTATTTCATGAACTGCCAGGAGGCGTTCTTCTGAACTTACTTTTTCGAGGATCTTCTGGGCTTCTTCGATCTCAAGTCCCATATTAGATGCCACCAGATCGGCAAGCCTTCCCGGATCAGTGATGTTTTCAGCGACCGCAAGGGCGTCAGGAGCGATCGGTTTGCCCAGTTGGACGATCCTGATCAGGCGTTCCCTCACTGTCCTCACCAGGGCTTCAAGTTTCAGAGGCACCGGATCCAGTATTTCCTCATCAATGAGATCGGCTTTTACCAAAAAGAAGGGGTCATCCTTGACAAATTCCGAGATCGTTCCGCGCTGCAGGCCCTGCACCAGGATCTTTGCCTTTCCGTCCGGAGTTTTGAGCATCCTCACTATAACTGACACCGTTCCAAGCCTGTTGATCTCCTCAGTTGACGGTTCCTCGGCTTCTCCCGAAGTCTGTGTTGAGAGGAAGATGAGCCTGTCCTTCTTGAGTGCTTCGTCCAGGGCGGCGATCGACTTCTGCCTTCCAACCAGCAGCGGGATTATCATGTAGGGGAACACCACTATGTCCCTGATGGGGAGCAGGGGCAGCTCTTCGGGGATCTCCAGACTTTTGTGTTCGCTGGAATCCTCTTCACCGTGAGCGATGATCTCTTCAGCCATATTTATCCCTCAAAAAGAGTTTAGGGTGAACTACCGGGAAATGGGTATTTCCACTTTTTCTTTCCTGCGCTCGGTCACCTTCGCAAACCTGATACTCAGCAGCCCGTCCCTCAGCACTGCCTGAACATGAGCGGTATGGACACTGGACGGCAGTTCGATAATCCTCCTGAAAAACCCGTACTGCCTCTCCAGGCGAAGATATCGCTGACACGCCTGGTCAGCAGATTCGGTCTTGTGACCCTCTATGACCAGATACCCTTTGTCGACATATAGAGCTATCTGGTCCTCACTGACTCCGGGAAGCTCACACTCCACCAGTATATCGCCCTCTCTCTCCCAGACATCTATAACAGGATCGGAAGTCTCTTCCAGGCGGCTTCCCTCATGAGAGGGTGAAGAGAACTGACTGAGGATCTTGCTCATCCTCGTACGATACATGATCACTTCGTCAAATTTCCCCTTTTTCCTTTTCACTTACTGCTCCAGCTTTCCACAAGACCCGTCAGGTAATCCCTAAGCTGGGGCGCCAGAACCTTATCCTTTAGAGCATAGTTGATATTTGCCGCCAGGAACCCGAAGCGGTTACCTGCATCGTACCTGGTACCCTCGAACAGAACTCCGTAGACTGACGAGGTGCCCGCCAGCACATTGAGTGCGTCGGTGAGCTGTATTTCTCCCCGGGAGTCCGGTCCCACCCCCTCGATAGCATCGTACACTTCAGGGAGGAGAATATATCTTCCGATAACGGCAAGATTAGTGGGGGCATCAGCGGGTGCAGGCTTTTCAACCAGGCCGGTGATACAGTAAACCCCGGGCTCTACTTCAGAACCCTCAATGATCCCGTATTTGTCCACGTCAGTGTCAGACACACGTTCAAGGGCCACAACTGTCGACCCGTATTTCGCGAAGACCTCCAGCAGCTGGGCCAGGCAGGGGACCTCGGAATCTACGATGTCATCTCCCAGTAGTACTGCAAACGGCTCATTGCCCACAGCCACTCTTGAGCAAAGGACAGCGTGCCCAAGGCCCTTCGGTTCTTTCTGGCGGACAGAAATGATATCGACCATGCGGGAGATCTCCATGACCTTCTCAAGAAGCCTGTCCTGACCTTTAGCCGAAAGAAACGCTTCCAGGTCCGGTGATATATCAAAATGGTCCTCAATGGCTTCCTTGCCTTTGCCTGTTATCAGTACCACCTCGGTGATGCCGGATTTTATAGCTTCCTCCACCACTTCCTGTATAACCGGTTTATCAACGATGGGAAGCAGCTCTTTGGGCGTTGCTTTGGTAGCTGGAAGAAACCTCGTGCCCATGCCGGCTGCGGGTATCACTACCTTCCTGACCTTCAAATGGACCTCCCATTGCTCATTCGGGGCCAAATCCACCCCCGAAGGGAAAGCAGTTGTTCGAAAATCGAAGAATCATTATTACATATGGAGTACTAATACCTTGATTTTTAAGGTAAATCAACTTCAATGTCCCGGGTTCACCTGAAGGCTTGACAAATCGAAAGCCTTCTAAAATAATAGCCAATCCTTGCCGAAGTGGTGGAACTGGTAGACACGCCATCTTGAGGGGGTGGTGGGCGAGAGCCCGTGCGAGTTCGAGTCTCGCCTTCGGCACCAGTTAAAAAACCCCGCAGGGCAGCCTGCGGGGTTTTGTGTCTCAAGTCCCAGGACCCAAGTCCCATGACCCATATATATTATCCAGGATCCACTGCCCACCGCCCATAGCCCATAGCCTGCCCTGAGTCACGCAATAGGCGTGATCGAAGGGCCCACCGCTAAACCCACCGCTCAACTCTTGACATAAAACACCAAGTAGAGTTAAATCAAATGCAGGGAAAGATTTCACTTGAGGGGTCTGAGGGGGCCATGGAAAATAACTGGAGCCGGGTCAAACGTTACTCCGTGACCGGATGGAGGAATTCCTCAACACGCCTTTTCCTCTGGATAGCTGCCCTCCTTCTGATGGTGCTTACATTGCTGGGTTATATATGGGGGCGCAAGCCCTTCTGGATACTGTTTTCTTCGGTCCTGCCCTTGCTCATTCTCTACTTCCTACTGATGGGATTCGTCCACGATCTCTTCGAAAGTGACTGGGACGACTGGTACCTCTGGTAACATCTCTTTAGTGTCCGGCATGCGCAGGTAAACCCATCGACATCGGTTTAACAGAGCATTGACTCCAGATATGAATGACGTTGCAAACACGATCGAGAGATTCCGAAAGACCGGCCTCAAGGTCACCCAACAGCGATTGTGCATCTTCAACCTTCTCAAGAACAACCATGATCATCCCTCAGCCGAGGAGATATTCAACAGGGCCCTGGAGACCCATCCCTCCATATCCTTTACTACTGTTTACAAGACGCTCCAGACTCTGCGGGATCTGGGAGAGATAGATGAACTCACCATTGACCCGGTGAGGGTTCATTACGATCCCGACACTTCGGATCACGCACACACCTTCTGCACTGCCTGCAGGAAAATTGAGGATTTTATCCCGGAGTATCCATCTACCTTCAGGAGCATGATCAATTCAAAAGTAGACGGATTCATCGTCCGAACTACCCACTCCTACCTTTCCGGTCTGTGCGAAAAGTGCAGCAGGACCTGAAACCTGGCACATGCAGCAGGCAGTTTAAGACTGATCTGGACCGGACAACCGAAATTTTCCAGTTTTTCATGGATCTAAACCGCCTTGCGCATCCAAATAATAGTGCTATAAATTAGTTTTATGGCAGAGTCTTGACACCAGGACAACTTCAATGAAGGGAGAACTGAAAATGGCGACATTCAAATGTTCAGATTGCGGCGCAACCAAAGAAGGCCGCTGCAAACCCAAAAAATGCGATTGCGGTGCCCAGAACAGCTTCGAGAAACAGGAATAATGAAACTGCGGGCTGCAGCAAGTGGCCAGGGACCTGGCTCACAGGTGAGGTTGGACGTTGAAGCGAACAGATCAGTTTACACGAGCCACGCTCAGAGATCCCGGTAAAGGTCCAAAAGCAAAGCTCAGAGGGTAATTTAAACAGAGATATTCAGACCATCAACTGCAACAATGATCTCACCGGTAAAGCACGCCATTGCTGCTTCCTCAGCATCCAGTGCATTAAAGTCCTGTCGCAGGTGGCTGAGGATCAGTTTTTGAGCATTAAGCTCCCCAGCCAGGCGCCCGGCCTGCCCAGGGTTCATGTGGCCCTTTTCCACAGTCCCTGCCGGTAAAGTGCACTCGCATATCAGGACATCGGTTCTGTCCCTCCCCATCCGGATAAGCTCTCTGGTCGGCTCTCCGTCTCCCGTGAACAGGACACTCCCCCCCCTGCCATGATCATGAAGCAAATATGCCAGGTTGGGCCTGGAGTGGGTTGTGCAGGCGCCCTCCACCACGACTCCCCGCCATTCCAGAGGTTCCCCGGACCACTCCATGGTCTCAAGATCGTAGCCGGCACCCTCGACCCATGGACCGTAAAGACCTAGCAGCGCTGAATAATAATCCGCGAAACCTTCCGGACCGGTCACAAGCAGGGGATCACTTCGGCCGGTCTCAGGCGCCCTCATTGCAAACAGCATAGGGGCGAGGTCAGCTACAT
>CAYVSA010000002.1:0-43132 GCA_964454175.1 uncultured Pseudomonadota bacterium | reverse complement strand
CATTTCACTCTCCCTCGGAATTGTGCGGTTTTTTACACATCAGATGGCTCAGCACTTGACACCTAACCATTTTTCTCACCATACTAGGAGCCAGGTGCAGGACCTCAGCAGGGCAATTTTAAAATACAGGCATTTCCCTTCAGGAGGCAGGTCGGCTACTTTGAAGAAGGTCAGGGTAAACATCCTTTCGATTATTGCGGCTGCCGGTCTCACCCTGGCACTCGCCTCATGTTCCTCGACACCCAAAGCCCAGATAGACCCCGATGAGAGGATAGACAGTATACACACCCTCCTCAAAAAACACCGCTACGAAGAAGCCATCGAGATACTCAACGGCCTCAAATTCACCATCGCGGGCAACATCAGGGACGAGGAAATAAAATATCTCACCGCCCTCACCTATTTCAAGCAGGGCAAATTCCTCGAATCTGACCCCGCATTCGGGCTGTATCTGGCCGGGTACCCTGACGGTCGTTTTGCTCAGGAGGCGCTCTATTATCAGGCGAGTTCCAAGATCCGCCAGTCGCAGCGATCAGTACTTGGTCTATTCAGCGTCAGAAAAGTGCTGCCCATTGACAGAGATGTTTCCTTCATAAGGGAGGCAAGAGACCTTTTTTCTTTATACACGCGTAAGTACCCCAAAGGGGAGTTTATCGAAGAGGCAGCCGCCCGGGAAGCCGAACTTCGCAGTAAAGTTGGTGAACATGAGCTGGAGATCGCTTCATACTATCTGCGGAAAAACAACCCCGATGCTGCCATCCTGAGGGTCGAAAGGATAATTGAGGAGGACCACCCGAAGGATATTAAAGAAAGAGCGGTGAAACTGCTGAAACAGGCCAGATCGAGCAAGGGTCCCTGACAGGGTTCCTTTTTTTCTTAGATGAAGGCGTTGGGAGATGAAATGCATGAGTTGAGCAACCTGGACAGGCTGCACAGGATCGACGAGAAGATCTCGGAAGCCGATGCCTTTCTGGAGGTTAACCAGTTGGGAAAAGCCGAGGATGTCCTTCTTGAGCTGCACAGGAATTTTCCTGACTTTGCCGACATATGCAACAGTTTGGGGCACCTGTATCACCAGATGGGGGATTTTGTCCGCGCCAGAGCGTTCCTGGAACGTGCTATCAAGCTGAATCCTGATTACACTGAAGCTTCCCTGAACCTGGCTGTAACTCTAAACGAGATGGGCCAGTACAACGAGGCTCAGAAAGTCGTTCAGTCGGCCCAGAACAGGGTTGGCGAGAGAGATACAACCGTCGACCCGTTTGTTGCCGGGAAGATCGCCAATAAGCACAAGGAGTTAGGAGATATATACAGGGAGTTTTCGCTGCTAACAGAAGCTGCCTCAGAATACAGAAAAGCCCTTTCCCTGTCCCCTGGTTTTGCTGACATCCAGGTCAAGCTGGGAGTGACTTTAAGAGAGATGGGTTTTGTGGATGATGCATTAGAACTTTTTACGAGCACTGCCCAGAACAGGCCGGACTATGCCGACGCCAGGATCCAGCTCGGGATCACCTTTTTCTCCCAGGGTTTTCTGGACAGAGCTGCCGAAGAGTGGGAGGAAGTTCTCCAGACCAGCCCGAGTAACAACAAGGCACAGATGTACCTGAGTTTCGTCAACCACAATACGTCGACATAGCATCAGGGTGATTTTTTGTAGCACTCTGACCTCCGGACTCCATGATAACCGTGCCTGCGCTGCCTGGAGAATAAGCCTTTCAAGGGTCAGATCTGGCATTGTTGATATTGTTATGTTGTCTTGACATGATTTGCCTGGGAGCCTATCATCTGCGGATAAATCGTAATTCACCGACCTCCGGGAGAGGAGATTGCCATGAAAATATCCAGAACCGCCCTTGTAACAGCCGCCCTTCTGGTATGTGCTGCTGCCGTACTGGTCGCAGCTCCCCCTGGTTTCGCTCAGACAGGGCAGCGTGTACACGTGGTTGTCAAAGGTGATACTCTCTGGGATATTTCCTCTGCCTATCTTTATGATCCGTTCCTGTGGCCCAGGGTCTGGAACAGCAATCGGGACATTGAAAATCCCCACCTGATCCACCCGGGTCAGGAGATAATTATTCCCGCCGAGCTTCTCAAGGTCGCTGTCCAGCCGCCAGTACCCGAGCCTGCCAAACCGGTACTCCCTCCCCCGCCTGAGATGCCAGAGCCAAAAGTCGTGGAAAAACCCGTCCCGCCTCCACCTGAGCCGCCTGAGCCGAAGGTGGTGGAAAAGCCTCTTCCGGTCGAGAAGAAGCAGGAATTGATCCGCTCCATGGCGACCTACGGCTTTATTGTTAAGAGCAGGGATTTCGGAATTGGAACGATTACTTCATCGGAAGACAATCGTCTTTTGATCGCTCCCAGAGATAAGGTGTTCGTAACTTCACCTAAAAAGAAACCACTCACATTCGGCGAGAAGTACTCCATCATCAAGGTCTTTGAAGAGGTCCGTAATCCTGTAACCGATCGCAAGGTCGGATTTATGGCAAGGGTTCTGGGCGACCTTTCCGTTGTGGATGTCAGGGATGAGTTGGCGACCTCAATAGTGGGAGAGGTTTACAGGTCAGCGGAGATCGGCGACCGCGTTATGGAGCACGTTGACTACCTTTCGTGGGTTCCCAAGGATGTCTCAGGTGTTGAGGCTGGTCTTGAGGGGACAGTGCTTGCCAATCCCGAGGGTAAGACCATGATGGGTGTGGGTGATGTATTCTTCCTTGACCTGGGCCTGAACCAGGGTCTGAAACCCGGCGATGTCCTTCAGGTCGTAAGGCAAAAGGACAAGATCAAGAGTCCTCGGACGAGTAAAAAGCTCACGCCTCCCGAGGAGATCATAGGTCTGGTGGAAGTAGTCGCGCCCAGGGAAAAAACTTCAGTCGTCAGGATAACCAAGAGCTACAGGGAAATCTTTGTGGGCGCAAGAGTGGTTTCCGCTGCCCGGTAGATGCTCGATTTATTATCAATTTGTTCCTGCCTCAGACGCAGCAGGTTGTCCGGCATCCGTTCCGCCGCCAGCTGCAGGCGGAACCTGTACAGGCTGCTGCTGAACCGGCACCTGGGTCTGAGTCGGGGCAACGCTCCCCGAGGAAATATGACGGTTTGAAGACAGGTAGGCAAGGCTGAGCGACGTCAGCATGAACACTACTGCTGCGGCAGTGGTCAGCTTGGCCATAAAACCGGCAGGCCCCCCGCTCCCGAAGACCGTCTGGCTGGCGCCGCCGAAGGCAGCTCCCATCTCGGCACCCTTCCCCGTTTGAAGAAGAACGACCAGAATGAGAAAAACAGCAACAACAATGTGAAGAATTTTAAGAAGTAACAGGGTCATGTTTCAACGTCCTCCAGATCTATTTGAAGTCCACAATACGGGCAAAACTTTCACCGTCAAGGCTGGCGCCGCCCACCAACGCCCCATCTATATCACTCATCGCCATGAGATCGTCAACATTATCCGGCTTGACCGAGCCGCCGTAGAGGATCCTTGTACGGCCGCCCTGATCATCCCCGCAGATACTGCACAAAACACCACGGATGTGTTCGTGGGCCTCCTGGGCCACTTCCGGACTGGACGTCCTTCCGGTTCCAATAGCCCATACAGGTTCGTATGCAACGACCAGTTCGCTGCCAGAACCAAAGGAAGCGTTTAACAGGGCGCCGGCGATCTGCGATTCTACGACTTCGAAAGTCTTTCCATACTCACGTTCCCCGAGGGTCTCCCCAACGCAGAGGATAGGAACAAGGCTTTCTTCGAGGGCCGCATCTATTTTTCTGGCCACCTCACCGTCTCCGTCCCCGAAGTATTGCCGTCTTTCCGAGTGTCCCAGGATGACGAATCTGCAGTTCATCTCCGCGAGCATGCCCGGGCTGATCTCCCCTGTAAAAGCGCCCTCTCTTTCCCAGTACATGTTCTGGGCAGCAAGCTGCACTCTTGTCCCCTCGATTAATCTCGAGACCGTTTCCATTGAGGTAAAAGGCGGCGCAACGGCTACTTCGACACTTGAATGATCCGCAAGATGTGTCAGCAGATCCCCTATGAGCGCAGAGGACCCCGAAATGGTCTTATTCATTTTCCAGTTGGCTACTATAAGAGGTGTTCGCATACCTTGAACCTCTCCTCTGTATGGAAGGCCGGCTATATCATCCGCGGGGAGTCATGTCAAGGTCAGCCCTCATCGGTCCTCCAGGGCGTTGATGCCCGGAAGCCAGCCCTGTTCGAGCAGTTTGATGAAGGCGCCTCCCCCGGTGGAGATATAATCTATGAGATCTGATTTGCCAGTTGTATGAACTGCAGTATCCGTATCACCCCCGCCCAGGATGGTAAGCGCCCTGGAATGCACAAGGATGTCGATCATGGAAAAGGTGCCCTTGCTGAAAGGAGAGAGCTCAAATACTCCCATTGGCCCGTTCCATACTATTGTCTTCGAATCGGCCAGGGCTTCCCTGAACAGAACGATCGTCGCGGGACCAATGTCGAGTCCCATCAGGTCCTGCGGGAACTCGTGGAGAGTAACCACTTTCGTATCAGCGGTTTCCTCCCTGCGGTCTGCCGCCACCGCGTCTATCGGAAGATAAAGAGCGACTCCGCCCTCCCTGGCCTTTTCCACTATCTCCACCGCGAGGCCGAGCATTTCCTCTTCAACAAGCGACCGGCCGACGTCGAACCCTAAAGCCTTGAGGAAAGTAAAGGCCATCCCCCCGCCGATAAGGATCTTGTCAACTTTTTTCACCAGCTCCATTATCGCTTTGGTCTTGTCAGAGACTTTCGCGCCGCCCAGAACTGCGGCAAGGGGTCTTTCCGGCTTTTGCAGAGCTTTCACAAAGTAATTCAGCTCGTTCCTCATGAGGAACCCCGCAACAGCGGGTTTGAGGTGATCAGGGACGCCAACGACCGAGGCGTGGCACCTGTGGGCAGTGGCGAAGGCATCGTCGACGTAAACGTCAGCCAAGCCGGCAAGCTCCTTGGCGAAAGCCGGGTCGTTAGCTTCCTCTCCGGGGTTAAAGCGAAGGTTCTCCAGGAGAAGGACTCCGGCCTCGGACAGACTGTCGACCAAAGCCCTGACCTCTTTGCCAACACAGTCGGGTGCTATTGCAACGTCCTGCCTGAGAAGCCTCGACAGCCTCCTCGCAACAGGTTTGAGGCTCAGCTTTTCAACTCGCTTGCCCTTGGGCCTGCCAAGGTGGCTCATAAGTATTACTTTCCCACCTTCATCCAGTATGTAGTTAATCGTGGGGAGAACGGACCTGATCCTGGTGTCGTCGGTTATATTGCAGTCCGGGTCCAGCGGAACGTTGAAATCCACGCGGACGAGGGCCAGTTTACCTGCAAAACTAACTTCTTCGAGGGTCTTTTTGCGATGCACGTCAGGCTCCGTAGAGATATTTCGCCACATCCAGCAGTCTGGAAGAATAGCCAGTTTCGTTATCGTACCACGACAGTACCTTGGCCATTCGATGGTCTACCATTTTCGTCATGGGCGCATCAAATATGGATGAGTTCACGTTCCCGTTAAAATCTATCGACACAAGGGGCTCATCACTATATGCCAGAACCCCGGCAAGGGGCCCTTGTGATGCAGCCTTTTGCATCGCTGAGTTGATAGAATCAGCATCACTTTGTGCAGCCAGTTCAACCGTGAGGTCGACAAGGGACACATTGGGTGTCGGGACCCTTACCGCAATGCCGTCCAGCTTTCCCTTGAGCTGGGGAAGAACTTCCCCGACGGCGGCCGCAGCACCTGTAGTTGTGGGGATCATGGAAAGTGCAGCTGCCCTTGCTCTCCTCAGGTCAGAGTGCGGCAGATCAAGTATCCTCTGGTCGTTGGTGTAGGCGTGGATAGTCGTCATAACACCGTGAAGGATACCGAACTCGTCGTCCAGGACCCTGGCTACGGGAGCCAGGCAATTTGTCGTGCAGGAGGCGTTTGATATGATCTTGTGTTTTTCGGGATCGAGGTCTTCGTGATTGACACCGTACACAACTGTAATATCCGGGTTTTTCCCCGGTGCTGAAATAATTACGTGCTTCGCGCCGGCTTCCAGATGCCTGGCAGCATCATCCCTGGCCCTGAAGAGACCGGTGCACTCAAGCACTACGTCGACCCCCAGTTCCTTCCAGGGAAGTCTGGAAGGGTCCTTTTCAGAAAGAACCTTTATCTCTCTGCCGGACAGCACTATACCTTTACCTGTCACCTCCGGCTCAACTTTCAGGCATCCGTGGACCGAGTCGTGACACAGCAGAAAAGCGAGGGTTTTTGCGTCAGTCAGGTCGTTAATAGCTACAAACTCAACAGCCGGGTCGTCTACCGCGTTTCTTACTACCAGCCGTCCAATTCTGCCGAATCCGTTTATCCCCACTCTGATGGCCATGTCCACCCTCCTTTTTAGAGAACTGATTTTTGATTGGTTCACAGACGACGGGTTGATTATAAACACCCGAAATTCCAAGTCAAACTCTTTTTAACCTGATTCCCTTTATCTTGACAAGTGTCCTGCCATTTCATACTATCTTGATAAGCTAAACCGATAAGTGGCACTTTTCACTTTACACAGAGGGTTGCGAAGCTAACCGATGTCGAAATTTGCCTCCAGGAAGGGAGTCGTTCTCATTGTTGAGGATGACCCCATTTCCAAAAATATCCTGTCAAACATCTTTGACAACGAAGGATACAAGACGGTTCAGGCTGAAGACGGACACGTTGGCCTTGAGTTGATGCTGTCCGAGAAACCGGACCTCGTCCTGCTGGACGTCGTGCTCCCGCGCCTATCTGGCTATGAAGTCTGCCAGACCGCCCGAAAAACCCCGGAACTGGCAACCATCCCCATCCTTATGATCACATCCCTCGACAAGAAAGAAGATGTAATTAAAGGGCTCAAGTCCGGAGCCACGGATTACATCACAAAGCCCTTCTCACCCATCGAGGTTCTTGCAAGGGCAAGGGTAAACCTGGAACAGAAATTCTTCCTTGACAAGCTCACAGACCGGTCCAAAAAGTTCCGCCTGGCCTATGAAGTCCTGGAGACGACGACCTCCTCCCTTGACATTAAACAGGTGCTTTACATCCTTGTGGACCGCACCGCCAAATCCCTTAAGGCCGAGCGATGCTCCATTATCGCCATCGAGGGCAAATGGGGCGAAGAAAAGGAGATATTAAAAGGCCGGGTTCTCGTTTCCGACGACGATCCTAACCTCGCGGAGATCCCTCTTGATCTGATCAAATACCCCGAGATCATAAAGTCCTTCCGTACCGGGGAGCTGGTCCTTGTAGAGGACATTCGCACCGATCCCATCATGGAGGGCGTCAGGGAAAAATTTGAGCACCTTGGATTGAAGTCTATCATCGCCGTCCCGCTGACCTTCCGCGGCGAAATAATGGGTGCCCTGCTGATGAGATCCACTCGGCCAGGCAAGAGTTTTACAGAAGAAGAGATCGCCATTGCAAGAGTGATAGCAGGTGCCAGTTCCAACGCTATCAAAAACGCTACCCTCTACAGGATGCTGGAGCAAAAGACCAGCAAATACATGAGGTTGAATGAACAGCTTCAGCGCGCCAATGAAGAGCTTCAGTATATGAACAACATAAAATCCGACTTTGTTGCAACAGTGTCCCATGAACTGAGAACGCCCCTGACTTCCATTATCGGGTTTTCAGAGCTGATGGCTGAAGAACAGGTCGGCCCTCTTTCAGCCGAGCAGAAAGAGTATGCGCTGCAGATCTACCGGAAGGGCAAAGACCTTCTCAACCTGATAAACGACATATTGGACACCGGCAGGCTCGAAGAGGGGAAGATCGCCTTCAGGTTCAAGTCCATAGATATGAGAGAGATACTTAACGATGTCAAGTTTTCCACCAGGCATGTTACAAACGTCGAGCCCAACTTACAGATCAGCCTTCCAGAAAACCTCCCGAAGATCGAGGCTGACCGGGACAAGCTTCTGCAGATCATGACCAACATTGTCTCAAACGCGATAAAATTCTCCCAACCCGGGTCCCCGGTGAGGATAGAGATCAAGCCAATTTCCGGCAGGCGGGAGACTGACCACAGTGACCTGCTCCAGGTGAGCGTGTCTGACGAGGGGATCGGTGTTCCGGAGGAAGCACATCAGCGTATCTTCGAACAGTTTTTTCAGGTGGACCAGGGTCCATCGAGGCCCTACCATGGAGCCGGCCTGGGCTTGTTTATTTCCAAATCCATGGTGGAACTGCACGGGGGTAAAATATGGCTCGACAGCCTACCCGGCAAAGGCTCGACATTCCACTTCACTATCCCGATGAAACAGGATTAGTGTTTAGGTCGGGTTTCTGGTTTCAGGTAGATCTTGCATTATGATACTTCGATATATATCCCCTTATTAGTGTATACGTTATTTTCCAATATCTAATGCTCTGCTTTCTCGAACACGATCTTCCCATCTATCACATCGGCCTGTACAGTATCGCCCTCGCCGTAACTGCCCGATAGTACCTCCATGGCCAGTGGGTCCTGGACCTGTTTCTGAATGATCCTTTTCAGGGGTCTCGCCCCGTAGATAGGATCGTACCCCTCTGACGCAAGCAGGTCGAGGGCAGCCTCAGTCGTACTGAGGTTTATGCCCTTTTCGCGCAGGAGAAAAATCAGTTTTTTGAGCTGTATCTCCACTATCTGCCTGATCTCCTCGTGGTTAAGGGAGTTGAATATTATTACGTCGTCGATCCTGTTCAGGAATTCCGGGCGGAAACTGGCCCTCAGCGCCTCGGTGACGAGGTCCTGCCTTTCCTTTTCCCCCGCTCCGCTCATTTCGGCAATATGGCTTGACCCCACATTGGAGGTCATGATCACAACTGTATTTTTAAAATCAACGGTTCTGCCATGGCCATCCGTCAGCCTGCCGTCATCGAGCAGCTGAAGCAGGACGTTGAAAACCTCGGGATGGGCCTTCTCGATCTCATCGAAAAGTACCACGCTGTAGGGCCTGCGCCTGATCGCCTCGGTAAGGACTCCACCCTCCTCGTACCCAACATATCCGGGAGGGGCCCCGATCAGACGGGCAACCGCATGTTTTTCCATAAACTCGGACATGTCCACCCTGACCATCGCCTCTTCATCGTCGAAGAGGAAATGGGCCAGAGCCTTGGCAAGCTCGGTCTTGCCTACGCCGGTGGGGCCGAGAAATATAAATGAACCAATGGGACGGTCAGGGTCCTGGAGACCAGCCCTTGCCCTCCTGACAGCGTTGGAAACGGCCTGCACTGCCATGTCCTGACCTATTATTCTTTCGGATATCCTCTCCTCCATCTTGAGGAGTTTTTCAACTTCGCCCTCCATGAGATTGTTAACGGGAACGCCCGTCCATTTGGAAACAATGAGGGCAATATCTTCTGCCTCCACCTCTTCTCTGAGCATGTGCTGGTCAGACTGCAGCCTTTCCAGCTTCCCGCTCGCATCGGCGATCTTCTGTTCCAGTTCCGGAAGCTTCCCGTACCTGAGCTCAGCCGCTTCTTCCAGTCTGCCTTCTTTTTCGGCCTTATTGGTCTCGAAGCGAACTATTTCCAACTCCTCCTTGAAATCGCGCAGGCTCTGGATCGCACCCTTTTCCTGCTGCCAATGGGCTTTCATGGCACCGCTCTTTTCAGAGAGTTCCCCAAGTTCAGCATCTATTTTCTGAAGTCTCTTAAGCGAAGCATTGTCACTTTCCTTCTTCAGAGCCTCTTTCTCGATCTGAAGCTGAATGATCCTTCTCTCGATCTCGTCGATCTCCTGTGGAAGGCTGTCGATCTCAATGCGAAGCCTTGATGCAGCTTCGTCGACCAGATCGATGGCTTTATCCGGCAGGAACCTGTCGGAAATATACCGGTGTGACAGGGTGGCCGCCGCTACAATGGCCGAATCAGTGATCCGTACTCCATGGTGAACCTCGTAACGTTCCTTTAAGCCTCTTAGTATCGCTATAGTGTCCTCTACGGATGGCTCCAGCACCATGACGGGCTGGAAGCGCCGCTCCAGGGCGGCATCCTTTTCTATGTGCATCCTGTACTCGTCAAGTGTTGTAGCCCCGACGCACTTGAGCTCACCGCGCGCAAGGGCGGGCTTGAGCATGTTTGATGCATCCATGGAACCTTCCGCCCGGCCGGCGCCAACCAGGTTGTGAAGCTCGTCAATGAACAGGATGATCTCCCCTGCCGCCTCCTGCACCTCACTGAGCACGGCCCTCAGCCGCTCCTCGAATTGCCCTCTGAATTTGGCACCAGCAACCAGTGCGCCCATATCCAGCGCGATTATCTTTTTTTTCAGTAATCCGTCTGGTACATCCCCTGACGCTATCCTCTGGGCCAGCCCCTCGGCTATGGCAGTCTTGCCTACGCCGGGTTCACCGATGAGAACAGGGTTGTTCTTCGTCCTCCTCGAAAGAACCTGGACCACCCGCCTTATCTCATCGTCTCGCCCGATCACCGGATCCACTTTACCTTTAGCTGCCAGGTCAGTCAGGTCCCTGCCGTACTTCATCAGGGCCTGGTATTTCTCTTCCGGGTTCTGGTCTGTGACCCTGTGGCTGCCGCGGATACTTTTCAAGGCCTCCAGCACCTTCTCCCTTGTCAGATTATGTCTGCTCAGAATACCGGCCGCCTTGCCCGAACCCAGCGAGAGGATCGCCAGGAATAAGTGTTCCGTACTGATGAATTCATCTTTGAGTCCCTCCGCCTCTATGAGGGCAGTGTTGAAGAGTCCGTTAAGGTCAGGACTCAGGTAGGCCTGCTTAAGCCCGGTAACCCTGGGCAGACGATCCAGTTCATCTTCAAGCTCGGTGCGGACCTCCTCAGGCGCAGCACCAACCTTATCCATTATGGGAGTAACAACACCGTCTTTTTGCCCCGTCAGTGCAAATAAAAGGTGTTCGGGCTCGATCTGCTGGTGTCCCCTGACCTCGGCCTCCCTCTGGGCCTCCTGAAGCGCCTCGGCAGCTTTTATAGTCAACTTTTCGAAATTTATCGCCATATCATTTCCTCCGGTATCATTAAACTTACGCAATAAGAATAACCATTCAGAGAACCTTTACAACCCGAATGCCTACTTCAGACGTTTTGCCTGCGTGCCCCTCTTTTCGGCTATCTGCTCTCACACTGCTGCCCGTTTTCTGCAACATCAAGCCCGTCTTTTAACCTGGCAGCGTCACAGCCCTGACCAGAGCACGAAACGTTAAAAACGATTTGACCAGTCAGAAGACTTTTGAAGAAGGGATTGACACGAGTAATTATTTGTTTAATTTGATATACAGGAGACAGGCCATGATAGTTTTTGACCTAAAATGCACCAACGGGCACACATTCGAGGGATGGTTCGGGGACAGGTCCGAATTCGAATCGGAAAAGGTTTCCGGCCGTCTGGCGTGCCCGTTCTGCGCAGACAGCGATATTGTCATCCAGCCCAGTGGAGGCTTCTACTCCAAAGGCAGAAAGGCGCCCGTTGAAAATCGCGCTTCCTTTTACCAGACGATGGCGGATTACCTCGAAAAGAATTTTGACAACGTTGGGCCCAATTTTGCTGAAGAGGCCGTTAAAATGCACTTTGGCGAAACGGACGTGAGGAACATCCACGGTTCCATGACATCGGAGGAAGAATCCGAACTTAACGAAGAGGGTGTTGAATATTTCAAGATACCAACTCCCAAACTGCAAAGCTGACCTGCCGTTGATTAATAATTGACTTTTATGATCCGGTTAACGCGCCCATAAGGGGCGCCCGAATCAGAAACTTGCAGCGCAAGTTTGAGATCCGAGAGGAAAGAGAAAACCACGCTTTTCACTTCCCGATGAGTAAAAAGCCACGGATGGACTTTTTACGACTTTATTGACACAACAACAAGGGCTGCACAGGCAGCCCTTTTTTTATTATGGTGGGCGATACTGGATTTGAACCAGTGACTTCTGCCGTGTGAAGGCAGCACTCTCCCGCTGAGTTAATCGCCCCTGACGACGGGATGATACCACACCCGCATTCCGGAATTAAACGGACATTTCAGTGATTGCTAACCAGCTGTCTTTGGCGGCCTGCCCCGTCTCTTGGGAGCTGCACCGGCGGCCTTTGCCTTTGGCGGCCTGCCCCGCTTTTTGGGAGCTGTACCGGCGGCCTTTGCCTTTGGCGGCCTGCCCCGTCTCTTTGGAGTGTCTCCGCCAGCCTTGGCCTTAGGGGGTCTTCCCCTGCGGCTCCCTGGCTCTTTAGCCTGCTCGCCCGCTGCTTTTAACTCGCGTTTTAAAGACCCGATCCGGGTTTCAAGTCCGCCGATATGCGTTACAATCTCGGCAACCTCTGCCTGGCCTTTATCTGTCGGCTTCTTGAAGTTCTTGTAGAACATTTCGCCCAGATCCTCATAGAGGTCTTTTTTCTGTCTGTTCATGGATCCGATCTCAATCTTGAGCTGCGCCAGTTTTGTTACCCTGTCAGCCTCCCCCTTGCCCTTTTTCACAACATCAACCAGTTTTTTCCTGGCATCTTCCAGAACGGCTTTGATTTTCTCCATCTCTTCTCGTTCCACTGGACTCTCCTTTCAGAAAAATAAATTGAGAAAACAATTATGATTATACATTAAAAAAAATAAAATCCAGTAATTAATTAAATATTATTTTAATATATATTAATTTTATTTGAGCGGCACAATGCACTGCAAACAAAGGGAAAAAATAAAATTAATTTATACATTAATTCAAACAGATTATTAATAATTATTTTCGATTTAATTGTTTTCAGATAAAAAAATGACACAGGTTGCAGTTCCAGGTTTCAAGTTGCCAGCCCACTGCCCAGCTTGAAGAGAATGCTTGCCCCGTAGTAAGAGAACCACAGCCCGAGGATCACGAGGATCAGGGCACATACCGCCATCAGGGCCATGTAGGATCTGGAGCCTGACACTTTTACACCCCTTGATGCTGCGAAGGAGACCAGGGTGTACCAGGCCAGGTCGCCGGATATGTGGCCAGCGAAAAAAACCGCGATGCCGATGGGTCCGCTCCTGGCTGCCACGGTAAGATAAGCCAGACCCACCGTTGCCCACCAGAGGGTCCAGTAGGGATTGGAAACGCTCATGATTACCCCTAGAAAGACAGCTCTGTCGCCCCTGCCTGTAATTACTCCTGTTTCAGCGGCCCGGCCGCCTGCTCTTAATACTCTCACCATGCCTTTTCCCATCCACAGGAGGATCAGCCCTCCAGCCAGGCCGACCCAGCCCTGAACACTGGCGGCCTTCAGCACGGGCCCAGCGCCCAGGAAAACAAGGGAAATGAGCCCCAGTTCCAGAAGTCCATGCCCTACGATCGCCATGGGGCCGAATTTCCATCCGTAGGCAGGAGAGTGGCCCAGCGTCACCGCCAGAAGCGGCCCCGGCATGAGGGCTCCTGAAAGTGCAACTACGAATGCAGTTGCAAACAGGGTCGTCAGAGTCAAGGCTGCAGCCCCTCGTCCCGCAGGCTCTTCAGGACTCTGAGCTGAGGTGAATAACGCAATCCAGGTTCTGGAGGAGTTTCCAGAATTCCCGGACAATTACTGAACTCACCGCAGTTCACAAGATACCTGAAGAGTTCAATGCCAAGTATCCCCTCCCCCACGCGAGCGTGCCTGTCTACACGGGAACCCAGCGGCTTCAAGGTGTCATTGAGATGAAAGACCTGGATCAGTTCAACGTCAATTTCCGACCCGATACCGGCGAGATCCCTGGCGAACTTCTTTTCCACTGACAGATCATACCCTGCCGCAAACGCGTGGGCCGTGTCCATACAGTATGCGACCCTGGTCTTTTTGCTGACCCTGTCCCTGATACGGCTAAGTTCACCAAAACTCGACCCGAGAGTATTTCCCGACCCTGCAGTATTCTCCAGCAACAGGAGCGGGCCATCTCCCACAGCGTCCAGCAAGCGGTTCAGCTGTTCTGCCACCCGGGAAACACCCTCGGCGGCACCTTCTCCCCGGTGGGAGCCCGGGTGGATAACCAGGTAATCCACATCCAGATCTGCGCATCGCTTATACTCCTGGATGAGAGCTTCAAGAGACTTTTTCCACAGTGGCGCGTCGGGTGATGCCGGATTGATGAGATACGAACCGTGGACAACTACACTACCGATGTTCCACCTGAAGACTTCTTCCATGAAGGCCGCCGCTTTTTCGTTACTGACAGGCGCAGTTTCCCATCGACCCGGGGCCCCGGTAAAGATCTGGAGCGCTTCGCAGCCGTCTTCAGCAGCCCTTTGCGGCGCCAGATCCACACCGCCGGCTATGGATTCGTGGGCGCCCAGCAGCATATCAGCAGGCATGTCCTGTGTTAAGGATGGCAGTCACTGAGGTCAAAAGCTCCCTTATGACCTTCTTCTTCACACCGTCATTTACAAATATGTCCTGTATGTGCATACTTTCTAAAGCTCCATGGTTCGTACGGACGTCACAGTGCAAAGTATTAAGGCATTCGGGAAATAGTCAATAAAAAATGTTCCCAGTTTGCCCGAGGTGATGAAAAAAGTGGGGATCGGGCCAGGGACCCGGGAGAGTGCATTAACCATGAAAAGCATAAAGGCAGTATTTTTCGACCTGGGCGGCGTCTACTACAGCGAGGGGTTCCGGGAGGGGTTATTTTCCATTGCGAGGACTGCCGGGCTCGATGAAAACAGTTTTTACGATCATGCTCTGGAGCTTGTATTTTCCAGTGGATACGTTTACGGAAGGGTTCCCGAGAAAATCTACTGGGAACAGCTTGCAGACATTTCAGGTCTGGAGGGCTCCCCTGCTGACTTCCGTCTTGAGATCCTGACTGCATTCAAACCCATGGAGGGTATGAATGAATTGGTCAGAAGCCTGCGTGAAAAGGTCTCGGTCGCCCTTCTTACCGACCAGACCAACTGGCTGTACGACCTGGATGAGAGAGACGGATTTTTCAGCGAATTCGATGAGGTAATTTCCTCCTTTGAGGAGGGGTTCAGCAAAAGGGACCTTGAAATATTCAGGATAGCATGTGAACGATTCGGCCTTCTTCCGGAGGAAGGGGTGTTCTTTGACGACAACCCAGAGAATGTTCAGCGTGCTTCAGATTTCGGGCTCAATGCGCTCCTTTTCGAGGGAGCCCTGTCAGCTCTGGAATCACTTGAGTCTGCAGGAGTGTTCGACGAAAGGTCAGGAAGCGAAAATAGCCAGGAAAAATAAAAGAGGGTGCACTGGGCACCCTCCGGTCGCTGATGGTGCGAAAGGGGGGAGTCGAACCCCCACGGAGTTTCCTCCACTGAGTCCTGAACCCAGCGCGTCTACCTGTTCCGCCACTTTCGCAATTTTTCCGGACCGCATCGCTGTTTGGCCTTGTTCTTGCTATTTAACCGGGTAACAGCTGTACGGCACGGGAACAGAAGACAAATACACAGGGAGAAAATCATTGTCAAGTAGGTACTCGAAAAAAGGCTCATCAAAAAAAACCTCTTCATCCAGAGATCATGGAAAGCTGATCCTGGACTACCTTGCCAAAAGCTCGAAAAGGCCTCTTCTTGCAGGCGAGCTCATTCGGGCTCTGAACATACCGCCCCAGGACAGGCGCGGTTTCTCAAGGACCCTGTCCACCCTGGTCAGAAAGGGAAGGATCATTCGGATCAAGGGGAAGAGGTATGCTCTCCCTGCGAAGATCAGGCTCGCCACCGGCACCATGAAGATAAATTCCGAGGGTTTGGGAATATTTACACCCGATGACGACTCTCAGAGAGCTATGATAAATCCCTCACGCATGAAGGGAGCCATGGATGGCGACAAGGTCGTCGTCCGGGTGGAAGGTCACTTCTTCAGGGGCAAACCGTCCGGCACAGTTGTGAGGATCGTGGAACGCTCCCGAACCGAGATCGTCGCAAGGTTGTTGAAAGAAAGAGCAGTACTGTTTGCGCGCCCATATGACAGTGCCGTCCGTGGAGATGTCATCATCCCGCCCGGGTCTGAAATGGGGGCTTCTTCGGGACAGATGACGGTAGTGAAGATCACAGAGTATCCCACCCGGAATAATCCTGCCGTCGGCGAAGTCATCGAGGTCCTTGACTCGGGAGACAGCCTCCAGACGGAGATCATGGCCGTGATCCACACTCACAGCCTTCCTCACAGGTTCCCCGAGGAAGCCCTGGAACAGACCCGGAAAATGACCGGCGCAGTACCAGAAGGATCTTCCAGGGACAGACAGGACCTTCGAGACCTTCCCTTTATCACTATCGACGGAGCTTCAGCCAGGGACTTTGACGACGCTATCTACGCAAAAGAAAACGCCGATGGCACAATAATGCTTTACGTCTCCATTGCTGACGTTTCCTATTTCGTGCGTCCGGAAACTCCCCTGGACACGGAAGCCAGGCGCCGCGGCAACTCCGTCTATTTCCCGGACATGGTCATCCCCATGCTGCCGGAGCGCCTTAGCAACGATCTGTGCAGCCTCAATCCCGACGTGGACAGACTCACATTCACTTGTGAGGTCAAGATGGACCATGAGGGCAACCCGATTGACAGCAAAGTCTACACCAGTATCATCAGGAGCAGGGCAAGGCTGACTTATGCGAGTGTTGAAGTGTACCTCAAGGAGGGCAAATCCCGGGAGGTTACCGAGTCCATCTCGAGCATATTGGATACCTTGAACGGGGTCTACGAAAGACTCCTGAAACGCAGGATGAAAAGAGACAGCCTTGACTTCGATTTCCCGGAACCGCAGGTTTCCCTGGACAGCAGGGGACACATTGAGAACGTATACAGGGCTCCGAGATATTCTTCGCACCGATTGGTGGAAGAGTGCATGCTCCTTGCGAACGAAATAGTGGCCATCCGGATCCGTGAGGCAGAAGTTAACGGAGTCTTCAGAGTGCATGAACCACCCGGCGATGACCGGATCGAAGATTTAAAGGGCACACTTTCAGCAATTGGTATCGGGCTTTCCCAGTCCGTGTCGGGCTCCCCTGCGCCCTTTAGAAACATTTTGAAGGAAGCAAGGGGCACACCAATGGAGAGATTCCTGAACACCATCATCCTCAGGTCGATGAAGAGGGCGGTATATTCCGAGGAGCCTGACGGGCACTTTGCACTTGCCCTGGAAGACTACACCCACTTCACTTCACCCATCCGCAGGTATGCAGACCTTCTTGTTCACAGGATCCTCAAGGGTTTACTTGGCCTCGACGCGCCGCTGAAGCTCAAGAACCTCACAGATGTATGCGAACACATCTCTTTTTCGGAACAGAACTCGGAGGATGCTCAAAGGGACGTCCTGGCAATGATGAGAGCCATGCTCATGGCAGACAAGATCGAAGAGGAGTTTTCGGGCACCATCTCTGGGATCACATCCTTCGGTTTTTTCGTTGAGCTTGACGAGTACTTTGTGGAAGGGCTCGTGCGCCTGTCATCCCTTTACGATGATTTCTATCATTTCAAGGAACGCGACCTGCTGCTGGTGGGTGATAATACCGGCAGGATCTTCAGGATCGGAGACCGAGTCGATGTCAGGGTGGTACGCGTAGAAGTGAGCGCAAGGCACATCGATTTCGAGCTGGTAAAGGACGAATGAAAGCATACAGTCCTGCACTGGCGAAAAGAAACCCCGACTCAGGGCCTTTACCTGAAATTTTTCATTGATATTCATGGAAACGAGATCAAACGAACACCGGATAAGGATCGGACAGATCGGCTACCCACAGCTCCTGGACCAGATCCAGCTTCCCCCCAGCCTGCTGTATACGCTTGGAACCTTCGATGAAGCAGACGCCCTCTCGGTCGCCATCGTGGGATCGAGATCCCCTACTCCCTATGGGATATGGGCAGCTCGGGCGCTTTCCACGGGGCTTTGCGCAGCTGGCGTTACTATCGTCAGCGGTATGGCCAGAGGGATCGATACAGCAGCCCATGTCGCTGCCCTGGAGGCGGGGGGAAGGACAATAGCAGTCTTGGGATGCGGCCTGGATGTTGACTATCCAAGGGAGAATAAGGCCCTCAAAAAAAGAATTGCAGCTAGCGGCTCGGTGATCACGGAGTTTTCAGAAGGCACACAGCCCCTGCGCCGGAATTTCCCCCAGAGAAACAGGATCATAAGCGGCCTTTCACTTGCCGTCGTCGTTGTCGAGGCAAGTCTGAGAAGCGGCTCGCTGATCACGGCAAAGTGGGCGTTGGATCAGGGCAGAGAGGTCATGGCAGTGCCGGGCCGCATCGACAGTCGTTTATCCGACGGCCCCAACTCCCTGATAGGAGACGGGGCTCTACCTGTTGTTCGAGCAGAAGATATTATTAACGCACTCGGGATCGAGGCATCCGGGCCCCACCTGAGCGATGCTGCCCCCGACCCGCACCTGCTTGTCCGCATGCTGAAAAACTGTTCCATGAGAGCTGAGGAGCTGGCAAGGAGTACCGGCATCAGTGTGGAGATCGTGTCAGCCCAGCTGAGCAGGCTCGAACTTCTGGGGCAGGTAGTGAGAGGACCGGGAGGGTTTTTCTGTGTTTCAGGGAAAGAAATTTAAGCCCAAAATACCCGGCCAGTAATCCTCGATCTCTCCTGGTCAGCAGGTGATAGTCAGTTTTTTTGACGTAAAAACCTTGACAACCGGGCATGTAATCTGTTTAGAAGCTCTTTTCATTGGGGTTTAAGTTCGAAAGTCCGATAAAATTGTCGGCCCCCCGGAAATGGATCATCAGATCCAGCTTTTAACCCACTTAATGCAAGAACAGCAAAAACGGGAAGCAAAATGTCAAAATCTTTAATCATAGTTGAGTCCCCTACCAAAGCACGAACAATTGAAAAACTACTTGGCAGGGAATATGGAGTTGTGTCCTCAAACGGCCACGTCCTGGATCTTCCGCAAAAAGAGCTGGCCGTAGATGTTGAGAACGGCTACGAATTAAAAAACATGGTAATTCCGTCCAAGAAAAAGGTCCTCAGCGAGATCTCCAAAGCCGCAAAGAACGCAGACAGGGTCCTGATGGCCACGGACCCCGACAGAGAGGGCGAAGCCATAGCCTATCTTCTTGCGAGGCATCTGAAGCTTCCCGAGGAAAAAGTTTTCAGGGTCCTGTTCCACGAAATAACAAAGAACGGGATTCTCAAGGCCCTTGAGAATCCCGGCAAGCCCGATCCGCTTAAATTCGAAGCCCAGCAGTCACGCCGGGCCATCGATCGCCTGGTCGGATACAAGCTCAGTCCCCTCCTCTGGAAGAAGATCAAAAGGGGGCTTTCTGCCGGGCGCGTCCAGTCCGTGGCCCTCCGCCTCATCTCTGAACGCGAGGGAGCGATCCAGGCCTTTCGACCAGAAGATTACTGGCTCATCTTTTCATTTCTGGAAGGAAAAATTCCGCCTCCTTTCAAGGTGCGGCTGGCTAAAAAAGACGGCAAGAAGATCAGGATCACCCAGGAGAGTATTGCGCAGGCCATCAGAGACCAGCTCACGGGCGAATCTTTCACCGTCAAGGACGTTAAGGTCAGGAAAGCGCAGAGGAGCCCCGCGCCTCCATTCATTACAAGCACCCTCCAGCAGGAGGCAGCCCGAAAGCTCGGATTCACGGCTAAAAGAACAATGATGGTCGCCCAGCAGCTTTACGAAGGTGTGAGCCTGGGGAAGATGGGTACTACCGGTCTTATCACTTACATGCGAACTGATTCAGTCCGGGTTTCTCAGGAAGCTTTGGCGGGAGTAAGAGACAAGATCCTCAAGCAGTATGGGTCAGAATACGTTTCCTCCTCGGTCCGCGTATACAAAAACCGCAAAGGGGCCCAGGACGCTCACGAGGCCATACGTCCCTCACGTCCCGACCTCGAGCCAGAGGCTGTCGCTACATACCTGGAAAAAGACCAGCTTCGCCTCTACACTCTGATATTCAAACGATTCATGGCATCCCAAATGGCCGATGAAAAGCTTGAAAAGACCCAGGTGCAAGTGGAGGCCGGCGCCTTTGAGCTCGCAGCCTCAGGGAAGAGGGTGCTTTTTGCCGGCTTCACCGTCCTTTACGAAGAAGGAAAGGACGATGATGGCGGCACCGAAGCAGCCCTGCCCGAGTTGAAAAAGGGACAGATCCTCAAGCTGCGAGAGGTCGAGGTCGAGAAAAAAACGACCAAGCCTCCCCCCCGCTTCACTGAAGCCACCCTGGTAAAGGAGCTGGAGCAAAGGGGCATAGGGAGGCCCAGCACCTATGCGGCCATCCTGGATACTATCCAGAAGAGGAATTACGTCATCAAGGAGGAAAAGCGTTTCGTACCAACTGCCCTGGGAACAGCAGTGAGCGATTATCTTTTGAGCAAATTTCCCCGCCTGGTCGATTACGAGTTCACGGCCCAGATGGAGGACGAACTGGACAGTATCCAGTTGGGGGAGAAAACCTACGGTGGTACCCTGGAGCAGTTCTACAGCCCATTTGCCAGGGAGCTTGACGAAGCTGAAAATGACCCTGATCGATTCACCTGGGGTGAAACAGGGCTGACATGCCCCCAGTGCAATACGGCCCAGATATTAATACGGGCTGGAAAGACAGGAGAATTTCTTGCCTGTTCAGGATATCCTGACTGCAAATACACGTCAAATTTTCAGAGAAACCAGGACGGCTCTGTGGAACCGGTTAAAGAGCAGGAGCGAGAGGAAACCTGTCCTGAGTGCGAAAGTCCCATGGTGCTTAGAAATGGGAGAAGCGGCCCTTTCCTGGGGTGCAGCCGCTATCCGGAGTGTAAGGGGACGCTTCCCTTGTCTACGGGAGTGCCATGCCCGGAGGAGAACTGTTCCGGGGAACTGATCCACAAGAGGAGTAAAAAGGGCAGGACATTTTTCGGTTGTTCCCGTTTCCCCGACTGCCGTTTTGCCGTCTGGGACCATCCAGTGGAGACCAGCTGTCCGCAGTGCGGTAACCCTATATTGACCCGGAAAGATCTTCGTTCCGGGCCTGTGCTGGTCTGCCCCCTCAAGGAGTGCGACTTTCGCGTAAACGAGGATGAAGCCGGTTAAAGTTATCGGCGGGGGGCTTGCCGGCTGTGAAGCCGCATGGCAGATAGCCCGCCGAGGTATCCCGGTCGCGATCTACGAAATGCGTCCGGGAAAGACCACCCCCGCCCACCGGACGGCCAGCCTTTCTGAACTCATCTGCAGCAACTCCCTGAAGTCAACTTTTACGGACAAAGCCCATGGCCTGCTGAAAGCCGAGCTGCGGCTTGCAGGGTCCCTGCTTCTGGATGCAGCCGAGTCCTGCTCTCTTCCCGGAGGGACAGCACTTGTAGTGAACAGGGAAGCCTTTGCCGAAACGGTCACTTCCCGGATCGAAAAACATCCCCTCATCGAGATCGTACGCGAGGAGGTGAGGGAACTATCTGGCGGAGAGATGACGGTCCTTGCTGCAGGGCCGCTGATGTCTGATACCCTCGCCCGCGAAGTCGAGTACACATTGGGAGCCGGTTCTCTGGCTTTTTACGATGCAATAGCTCCTACGGTTGATGGTGCCGGCATTAACTGGCGCAAGGTCTTCAGGCAGGACCGCTACGGAGATCCCGGCAGCGGGGCCTATGTCAACTGCCCCTTCCAGGAAAGTGACTACATGAACTTTCTGGGGGCCCTGGGTGCGGGTAAGACCGTCCCGCCTCGCCACTTTGAGGATGAAAAGGTCTTTGAGGCCTGTATGCCCATCGAAGTGATCGCCTCGAGGGGCACCATGTCCCTGGCCTTCGGTCCCATGAGACCTGTAGGCCTGACCGATCCGGCAACGGGGAAAAGACCATTTGCCGTCCTTCAGCTTCGGCCTGAAAATGCTGAAAACACACTTTTCTCGATGGTGGGGTTCCAGACAAAGCTCACCCATCCGGAACAGGAACGGATATTCAGAATGATCCCCGGCCTTGAAAACGTTTCATTCGAACGTCTCGGGAGCGTACACAGGAACACCTATGTCAACTCACCTGAGGTGCTTGATGAGCTCCAGAGGGCCCGCAGTGCCGAATGGCTCCATTTTGCCGGACAGCTCTGCGGTGTGGAAGGTTATACCGAATCCATGGCAAGCGGACTCATGGCGGGCATCTATGCTGCAATGGCTATTCTCGGTGCCGAACCGGAGCCGCCTCCGCCCACTACCATGACCGGAGCCCTCCTGAAACACATCACGATTCAGTCCGATGCCGGGTTTCAGCCCGTCAACGCGCAGTTTGGCCTGCTGCAGCCTCCCTCCCCCCCCGTAAAGAATAGAAAAAAAAGAAGAGAGCTCCTCTCATCCCGCGCTCTGTCCGACATGGCAGGTTTTCTTGAAAACATCCCGTCTGGACTTTGATAAATAAAAGAAATATATTGTCGTATTACCCTTGCTTTGTCGGTATTGGAGGGGCGTCCGAATCAATGATCTGCACTACAAGCTGCTGATTCGGGAAAAATGAGAAAATCACACTTTTCGCTTACATTGAGATTCAGGATGCGCGAAGAACAAACCCGTCAATTCGATGAACTTCTCAAGAGGTTTCTCCAAAATCTAGAGAGCGTACGGGGGGCTTCGTCTCACACTGTCCAGGCCTACAGAAGAGACCTTGTCGAGTTTGGTGGTTTTCTCAAATCAGGGGAGCACTGGTTCGGCGATCCCGATGTGATTCGTGCATATCTGGGTCATCTTTTCAGGAGAGGCCTTGCCAGGACATCCATGGCACGAAAGGTCTCTGCTATTCGGTCCCTGTCCCGTTTCCTGGTACGGAACGGGATCCTTGATACAAATCCATGCGAGGGGATCCGTACTCCCCGGGCCGGAAGGCTGACGCCGCGGTTTCTCAGCACCGAGGAGGTCCAGTCGATCCTTGACACACCCATCGAGAACGGTGTTGCAGACCTCAGGGATCTTGCCATGTTCGAACTCCTTTACTCCTCTGGCCTCAGGGTTAGCGAACTCGCTGCACTTGACGGGCAGAACTGGGACCCGGATTCCGGCAGCATAAGGGTCAGGGGTAAAGGGAGCAAGGAAAGGATCGTCCCGGTGGGCCGCAAGGCCTCCGAGAGGCTTGCCGGATATTTGAAAGCCACATCCAGATGGCCTCACAGGAGAAATGAGGACCCCCTGTTCTTAAACAACCGTGGAGGCCGCCTCAGTGTGCGCAGCATTCAGAAAAGACTCCAGCGGCGCACGCAAAAATGCGGTCTTGGAAAAGACATCAGCCCCCATGTTCTGAGACACACTTTCGCGACACACCTTCTCGATAGTGGGGCGGACCTCAGGTCGATCCAGGAAATGCTGGGACACGAAAGCCTGGAGACCACACAACGCTACACCCACGTGACCCTGGACAAGCTTCTTTCGGTTTACGATTCCACTCATCCCAGGGCTTCACGGAAAGGAGAGAGGGAATGAAAGGCACCACTGTGCTGGCGGTCATGAAGGACAACAAAGTTGCCATGGGAAGCGACGGCCAGGTTACAATGGGAGAGACCGTGATAAAACACTCTGCGAAAAAGGTGAGAACTCTTTACAATGGCAAGGTGCTTGCCGGGTTCGCAGGATCAACTGCTGATGCATTTACCCTGTTCGAGAGATTTGAAAAAAAACTCGAACGGTATTCAGGGAACCTCTCCAGGGCAGCTGTTGAGCTTGCCAAGGACTGGAGGACCGACAGGGTTTTGAGGCGCCTGGAGGCCCTGATGGCCGTGTGTGACGGAGAAAGTCTATTTCTGATCTCCGGTACAGGTGATGTTCTTGAACCGGAGGGCGGAGTCCTTGCGATCGGCTCCGGCGGGCAGTACGCCCGTGCTGCCGCGGAGGCTCTGCTTGCCAATACGAGTCTGGGGAGCAGAGAAATCGTAGAAGAATCGTTGAACATTGCAGCCGGAATATGCATCTACACCAACAGCGAAATATACGTGGAAGAACTCGATGACTGAAAAAAACTTCACGCCCAGAGAGGTAGTTGACAGCCTGGACAGATTTATTATCGGACAGGAAAAGGCCAAAAGAAGCGTGGCCGTCGCCCTGAGGAACCGTTGGAGGCGAAGACAGGTACCGGATGAACTCAGGGATGAGATCGCACCAAAGAATATAATTATGATGGGCCCCACAGGCGTTGGCAAGACCGAGATAGCCAGGCGCCTTGCCGCTCTGGCCGACTCACCATTCATCAAGATCGAGGCTACCAAGTTCACGGAGGTCGGATACGTCGGACGCGATGTGGAGTCCATGATCAGAGACCTGACAGAACTCGCTGTCAAGATGGTTCGTGAAGAAAAAATGGTTTCAGTCAGAGAGCGGGCCGACTCGATGGCCGAAGAAAGGATACTCGACCTGCTTCTCCCGGGCAGTCCTCCCGCATCCGGCGAAGATGACCCGGACAAAGTCCCTGACAGAGACACCAGAGAAAAACTCAGACAATTATTAAGGAGGGGCAAACTGGATGAACGGGATGTTGAGATCCATATAGAGGAAAAATCCGCACCGATGATCGAGATATTCAGTGGTCCAGGCATGGAGGGAATGGATGTCAACCTGCGCGATATGATGGGGAACCTGTTCCCGGGGCGCAAGAAAGTGCGAAAGTTCAAGATACCCGAAGCCGCTTCTGTCCTGGCTCAGGAAGAGGCTCAAAAACTTATAGATATGGACGAAGTATTATCAGACGCTCTCCAGCGTGTGGAGCAGACAGGCATAGTGTTCCTCGACGAGATAGACAAGATCGCAGGCAGGAACACGTCTCAGGGACCAGATGTTTCCAGAGAGGGAGTGCAAAGAGACCTGCTGCCTATAATTGAAGGTACCACGGTGACAACCAAGCACGGCATGGTTAAGACCGACCACATCCTTTTCATAGCTGCTGGAGCCTTTTCGGGAACAAAACCTTCGGACCTGCTCCCCGAACTCCAGGGCAGGTTTCCGATCAGGGTGGAACTGGACGCCCTGACGCGGGAGGATTTCGTCCGAATACTTACCGAGCCTGATAATGCATTGATCCTCCAGTACACCGAGCTTCTCAAAACAGAGGGTTTAAAGCTCGATTTTTCGCCCGACGCGATCGAGGCCATTGCCCAGATCGCTGAGGAAGTAAACACGCGGTCGGAAAACATCGGGGCACGGAGGCTTCACACGGTGATGGAAAAATTACTGGAAGAAATATCTTTTACAGCACCGGATGTCAGAAAAAAGGTCATCAGCATCAATGAGAAGTACGTGCAGGACAGGCTGGCCGAAGTAGCCGCCGACGAAGACCTGAGCAGGTATATTTTATAGCCGCTGGTGGTGTTAGGGGGTACCTGAGATGAACCGCATACTGGTTATTGAAAGCGAGCAGGTAAACAGGAAGGCCGTGCTGGATATCCTCACCAAAAAGGGCTTTAACGTGTCGACCACGCACAGCGGCAGGGACGGGATACGTATGATCCGGGAATCTGAGGAGTTCATGGCCGTGTGTATCGCAGACAAGCTGACCGGACTTTCAGGACTCGACACGCTTATTGCGATCAGAAAATACCGGCCCCACGTTCCGGTTATCATGCTCATGGAGGACACCAAGAAGGAAAACATGCTCCACGCCACCAGGCGGGGCGCATCTGACTTTGTTCATAAACCGGTAAAAACAACGGAGCTCCTTCTGGCTATCAGGAACACCCTGGAAAAAATAAAGCTCACCAGCAAGGTCGACAGGCAGCTTCAGCGCCTGAAGATCCTGGAAAAGAGCGCCGGTGAGCTGACATCCATCGATATGGGGGACCTGGCACCCGAAGACGTGATAAGGGAAAACGAATTCCTGCACAAGACTATCGACCTCATAGCCGAGGTCCTTGAGGTCAAGAAAGTGTCCCTCATGCTTCTTGACAGGTCAAAGGATGAACTTGTCATGGCCCAGTCTAACTGGATGACTCCCGAGAAGATGGCATCCATAAGACAGCCAACTAACAAGGGAGTGGCTGGGTGGGTGGCCAGCCATGGGAAACCCATTCTGGTTGAGGATGCCGCTACTGACAAGAGAACGAAAGGTGCCAGTCATTCCCGCCAGTATGACTCGACCTCCTTTATTTGTACCCCGCTGTTTTTCAAAAAAAAGGTTGTCGGGACAATAAGCGCGAATGACAAGATAGACGGCGACACTTTCAATGAAGGGGAGCTGACCATACTCAACACCTTTGCCCACCAGGCGTCCATGGCCATCGCAAACCTGTCCATGAACAGGAAGATCCAGAGGGAACACCTGAAACTCAGTTTTGTTAACGACGTGGCCAACGCACTTATCGCCAGCCAGGATCCAGATGAGATCTACAGGTCCCTGGCCGACAGGACAAGGCTGGGGCTCAGGGCCGTTTCCTGTGGAGTTCTTACTCTTGATCTCCACGGTGAGGGGCTCAAATACGAAGCGATCAGCTCCGATACGCCCGTCAAGGAACCCGGCGCCCCCTTCAAACCAGGTAAAGGCATTCTTGGAAAAGTGATCGGGGAGGGCGTCTCGGCAGGCAGCAATGATCCCGGCAGCGATATAGACGTGGACCTGGACAAGGACTTTCCCAAGGGCATTAAGAAAGAGTCCATAGCCGCCTCACCTCTGAAAATAAGGGGAAAGACGATAGGTATTCTCTCGGTCCACAACAAGGACGACGGCCTTCCCTTTGACAACTGGGACATCGAACTGCTCACTGCGGTTACGCCACTGGCAGCCATCGCCCTTAAGAACGCCTGGCTTCACCAGAACCTTATCGAAAGCATTGATGAGGTTGTTGCCACAAACAGGCAGCTTGAGGTAGCCAACAAGGATATCAAGGCCAAGATCATGGAACTTGACCGTCTGAAGAAAAAAGTATCGTCCTGAATCGTCAAATGATGCTCCTTTAACGAATTCAGCCAGTATCATCCTAATTTTTCAACGCGGGGTCAGCAATGGAAGAACTCATAAACAAAGCCAATGTTCTGCTGGAGGCCCTTCCCTACATCAAGGCCTTCTGGAAAAAAACCATAGTGATCAAATACGGCGGTCACGCAATGGTGAGCAAGTCGCTGCGTTCAAACTTTGCCCGGGATATCATACTGCTCAGATACATCGGCCTGAAACCGGTCATCGTTCATGGCGGCGGCCCCCAGATCGGCGACACCCTCAGTAAAATGGGGAAGCAGACCAGTTTCGTAAAGGGGCACCGGGTCACCGACGACGAAACAATGGACATTGTGGAGATGGTTCTCGGAGGCAAAGTTAACAAGGAGATCGTGACCCTGATCCAGCAGCACGGTGGAAAGGCGGTGGGTCTGACTGGCAAGGATGGCGGGCTGTTCCTGGCCGAAAAACTTTTATTTGAAGAGCCGGGAGAGGGCCCCCCTGAGATCATCGATCCTGGAAGGGTTGGCAGGATAATCAGCGTTGATCCATCGATAATTAGCCAGATGGATCAGGGCGATTTCATACCGGTCATAGCGCCAGTTGGTGTTGACAAAGAGGGCAGCACCCTGAATATAAACGCTGACTCGGTAGCTGGTGCGCTTGCCGGCGCCCTGGGAGCTGAAAAACTCATACTTATGACAGACATCGAAGGTGTCAAGGACGAAAAGGGTGGCCTCGTATCTTCCGTGAGTGAGGAGGAAGCATGTGCAATGCTGAGTTCCGGGATCATCAGCGGGGGTATGATACCCAAGATAGAATCGGCCATGGACGCCCTTGAAAAAGGAGTTCCCAAGGTTCACATTATCGACGGGAGGATCGAACACTCGGTGCTCCTCGAGATATTCACTGAAACCGGCATCGGGACAGAGATAATCAAGTGAGGAAAATGCACCATGAATAACAATGAAACGGCCAGTAAAGGAGCAGGTCTTCTCTTTCCGAACTACAGGCAGTACCCGATAGCAATAGTGAGGGGTGACGACTGCAGGGTCTGGGACGCCGACGGGAAAGAATATGTGGACTTCGTCGCCGGCATCGCCACCTGTAACCTCGGGCACTGTCACCCGCGTGTAGTTAAGGCCATCACGGACCAGGCAAACAGTTTGATCCATGTTTCAAACTGGTATTTCAACTCCCCTCAGGTCCAGCTCGCCGCACTGCTGACAGACATCACACTGGCCGAGCGGGTTTTTTTCTGCAACAGCGGGGCAGAGGCGAACGAGACTGCCATCAAGCTGGCACGGAAGCGCTCTTTCGACCTTTTCGGCAAGGGAAAGGAGCTCGTTATCAGCCTTTTCGGAGCCTTTCACGGTCGAACGATGAAGGCGCTGACCGCAACAGATCCCAAACATCATCATGAGGCCTTCTCGCCCTATCCGGATGGTTTCGCCCACATTGAGCCTGGGGACCTGGACCGGCTGCAAGAACTTCTTCCCCGGGCATGTGCCCTTTTCATGGAGCCTGTCCAGGGGGAGGGTGGTGTGCGGGACATTGGGAGTGAATTTGCAAAGGAGGCTGGCAGGCTCTGCAGTGAACACAGCGTCCTGCTCATAATGGACGAGGTTCAGACAGGCATGGGCAGGTGCGGGTCCCTCCTCGCCTCTGACCAGTTGGATATTGATCCTGATATCATCACTCTCGCAAAGGGGCTGGGCAACGGGGTCCCCATTGGAGCCGTCCTCGCTGCTGAAAGTGTCGCGTCCCATATGGGGCCCGGCACACACGGCAGTACCTTCGGGGGCAATCCCCTGGCGTGCGCAGCCGCTGTTGCTACCATCACGACTATGGTGGAGGAAAAGCTGCCCGAGCAGGCAGTCAGCAGAGGCAAGTTACTTGCCGACGCCCTTGGAGCTCTGGCGGAAAAGCACTCAACCGTGGTCCAGGTGCGTGGGACAGGCCTGCTCCTGGGCCTTGAACTCGACCGGCCGGCGGCATCCTGCGTCGGAAACATGATGGAGAAGGGATACCTCACTACGGTAGTGCAGGAGCGAACGGTGAGATTCACTCCTCCTCTTACCATTTCAGAAGAGGACATCAAGGGAATGATCTCAGCTCTTGACAACACCCTGGGAAACCTTGGAGATTCCACGACATGAAAAGAGACCTCATCACTCTAGACAACCTCCGTCCTCAGGAGGCAGCAGACCTCATCCACCGCGCACGCGAGATGAAAAAATCCACTTCAGCTGTTTCAACGGAGTGCCCCCTCATCGGGAAAAGTGTCGGTCTCCTGTTTGAAAAACCCTCCACAAGGACCAGGGTCTCCTTCGAGGTGGGGATTTATCAGCTGGGCGGGCAGGCTATTTTTCTCAGTCCGGGAGACGTACAGCTCTCCCGCGGGGAGACCCTGCATGACACTGCTCACGTACTTTCCCGCTACCTGTCTGCGCTGGTTGCCAGGACATACTCTCACAAGACCCTCGAGATCCTGGCAGCAGAATCGGAAATACCGGTGATAAACGCCCTGACCGATAAAGCACACCCCTGTCAGGTCCTGGGAGACATGCTTACGATACTCGAACACAGGGGCAGCCTGCTGGGGACAACTATCGCTTATCTGGGTGACGGCAACAACGTGGCCAACAGCCTGATAATGGGCTGTGGAATGCTGGGCGTGAATATTAAACTGGGATGTCCTGACGGATATGAACCCGACCCGGCCTTTCTTTCCAGGGGATCGCAGTTTGCCGCGGAAGCGGGCAGCAGCGTCAAGGTGGTACGGGATCCTGTGGAAGCAGCTTCCGGTGCCGATTTTCTTTACACCGACGTGTGGGTCAGCATGGGGCAGGAAAAAGAAGCCAATAAGAGACGAAAGGATCTTACCCCGTACCAGATCAACTCGGAGATCCTTGCAGCGGCCTCACCGGGGGCCAGGCTTATGCACTGCCTTCCTGCCAACAGGGGAGAAGAGATCACCAGTGAGCTGATGGACCACGAGCAGTCCGTTATCATAGATCAGGCCGAAAACAGACTCCACGCCCAGAAAGCGCTCATGGAATGGATCGTTAAATAACTGGTCCAAGGTCCAGAGGCTAACAGGAGAATCTTATGAGTAAAAGGCCGCAAGTCAATAAAGTGGTTCTGGCATATTCCGGGGGGCTGGACACGTCCGTGATCCTCACCTGGCTCCGGGAGGAGTACAAGTGTGAAGTCGTTGCCTTCGCGGCAGACCTGGGCCAGGGAGACGAACTGGACGGCATCAGGGAAAAGGCGCTGAAGACCGGTGCCAGTGAAGTCTACATCGAGGACGTAAGGGAAGAATTTGCAAGGGACTTCATCTTCCCGGCCCTGAAAGCCAACGCTATCTATGAGGGCTACTATCTCCTGGGTACCTCCCTCGCCAGGCCGCTGATAGCAAAGACCCAGATCGAAGTCGCCAGAAAGGCTGGAGCAGACGCCGTTTCCCACGGAGCCACCGGCAAGGGCAACGACCAGGTACGCTTCGAGCTAGCCTACCATGCCCTCATGCCGGGCGTGACTGTTATCGCTCCCTGGAGGGAGTGGGACCTGCACAGCAGGACAGCACTCATGGACTATGCCAATAAACACGGCATACCCATTCCCGTTACAAAGGAAAAGCCGTACAGCAGCGACAGGAACATGCTTCATATCAGCTACGAAGGGGGGATCCTCGAAGACCCGTGGGCAGAACCTGACGAGTCCATGTTCACCCTCTCCGTTGCCCCCGAGGACGCGCCCGATACACCCGAATACGTTGTTGTGGGGTTTGAGGATGGTGTCCCTGTATCTGTTGACGACACACCGCTCTCCCCTGCGGACCTCCTGACCAGGCTCAACGAGATCGGGGGGCGAAACGCAGTGGGCCGGGTCGATATCGTCGAGAACCGCTACATCGGAATGAAATCCAGGGGAGTGTACGAGACACCGGGCGGGACGATACTCTATCACGCCCACCGGGCTGTTGAGTCAATGACCATGGACCGTGAGGTCATGCACCTGAGGGATTCCCTCATACCGCGGTATTCTGAGCTTATCTACAATGGATTCTGGTTCTCACCAGAGATGGAGTGGTTGAACAAGTGCGTGGACGAGACCCAGAAGGGCGTTACCGGAGAGGCCAGGCTCAAGCTCTACAAGGGATCCTGCAGTACTGCAGGGCGCCGTGCTCCAGAATCACTCTACATGCCCGACTTTGCCACCTTCGAGGAGGAAGCCGTTTTCGACCAGTCCGACTCCACAGGGTTTATCAAAGTTAATGCTCTCAGGCTTCGCATAAACGCCATGGCCCGCCGAAAGAGGGGTTGATGAAGTTCAGGAAGAACAAGGTGAGGACTGCCGTCGTTGCAGTGGTTCGTGACGGTGGCGGTAGAGTACTGCTCACAAAACGGGCAGTACCTCCATACCTGGGCAAATGGGTTATGCCCGGGGGCAAGATAGACAGGGGTGAACCGATAACCTCAGCTTTAAAAAGAGAGGTGCTCGAAGAGGTGGGGCTGGAGGTGCACGTGGAAGGACTTGTGGATATATACGAGATAGCCCCCACTAACGAGCATAGCGACCACTATGTCATCCTTTACTATCTGGTCTCACCCCGCAGCCAGGAACTGGCGATAAACCCGGACGAGATATCCGAAGCACTCTGGGCAGATCGGCAGGCTGCACACAAGCTCGACATTTCCAACGGTACACGGCACATACTCTCCAAGGTGTTTACGTAAATCAAAAGCTTCAAGATCGCAGGGGGGAAATAAATTGCTTCGGATATTCGAAGAGATCATCGACCTGGACCTTCCTCTGAGCAGGGGCATTCACACACTTCTTGCCCAGATACCCAACGACCTGCAGCTTGAGGGACGTCTCTACAAACTTCAGAGGCCTGACGACCAGGCGAGGATCATCAAGTCGATCATTGAACTGGCTGCTGACGTGGATGATACAGACCAGGTAAACTTTATCATCCTTCCTGAAAGCAGCGTTCCATACGGATCCCTTGCCGACACGATAAATATGGTGGATGAAAAGCTTGCCGAAAACACAGTTGTCATGTTCGGTCTGGAGCACATCATGCTCTCCCAGTTCATCACGTCGGTGGAGAATTACATGAACGATGATCACGAGTTTGTCAGCCTCACCCGGCAGGACCTGTCAATGGAGGACATGGCCAGACCGGTAAACTCGTGCGTTACACTGATAAAGGAAAGAAAAGGGGGCATGCGATGTTATCTGTCTGCAAAAACGCACCCCTTCGCAGGGGAAGAGTCAGTTGACCACATCACCGATCTTTACAGGGGAAGATCCCTCTTCCTGTTCATGTGCGCGCCTGTTACGTATAATTTCATGCCCCTTATATGTTTTGATTACGTGTACCGCGACAGTCATCACTCCAACATAATGGCCATCATGGAGGAGGCCAATCGTCTCTACTTTCACCAGAGACAGCAGCTTGATATGCTTGTGGTAATTCAGTGCAATCCCAAGCCCGAGCACAGGATATTCAGAGACGTAGCCACCGGGTTTTACGGTGAATATCTCTTCAAATCCCCGGGGGTCAGAGATACTATAACCGTATTCGTTAACTCCGCTGAGGGTTCACGGCTGGAGGGGATCCAAGGGGAAGCAAACTTCGGTTCCAGCAGCATTGTGTGCGGGATGAGGCACCGACTGCCCCGGATCAAACTTTCTGAGTTTCGCACCGACGATTTCTTCGGTTCACCGGTGTCCAGGCTGCGGTTTGGGTCGGCCACACGCCTTTACTCGTGCCGGCTGTTTCCCCATCACGAAACAGACCCGCGCTCTTCAAGAGCCATGGTGAAGGTAACAGGTGTTCACAGGCTCGGCAAGAAGGCCGGCTGGGAGAGGATCAGCGGCGAGGAACTCGTAATGGGCATTCGCGAAAACGATAACAATCCTTTACATATTTACTAAGGAGTGGTCATGGCCAGCAAACCCTGGAAAGGTCGTTTCAAGGAAGAGACCTCGGATCTTCTGGAGGATTTTTCACAGTCCGTCTCCTTTGACAGTCGTCTGTACTCACAGGACATACGGGGCAGTATAGCTCATGCCAGGATGCTTGGAGAAAAGGGGATCATCAGCAAAAAGGACGCGCAGGCCATAATCCGCGGTCTCCAGAAGATCAAGGCGGACATCGAGAGCGGTAGACTGCAGTGGGACCGATCATTAGAAGACGTTCACATGAACATCGAGGCTCTCCTGATAAATGAAACAGGCGATGCCGGGGCCAGGCTCCACACTGCCCGGAGCA
Organism: uncultured Pseudomonadota bacterium; assembly: GCA_964454175.1. Taxonomy (GTDB): domain Bacteria; phylum BMS3Abin14; class BMS3Abin14; order BMS3Abin14; family BMS3Abin14; genus CAYVSA01. The sequence continues at coordinate 10,121 of CAYVSA010000002.1, read as the reverse complement.
GAAACGACCAGGTTGCAACAGATCTGAAGCTTTATCTGCGTGACGTTTCAGGAGACATAAAGGGACTTCTGCTGGGCTTCATGGCGTGTCTGCTGGACAAGGCACAGGAAAATCTCGATACAACCATCCCGGGCTACACGCACCTTCAGCGGGCCCAGCCTGTACTTCTGGCTCATCACCTGATGGCCTACTTCCAGATGCTGAGAAGAGACAACGTCAGGTTCGACAATGTCATGCTGTCCCTTGAAGAGTCGCCCCTTGGTTCAGGGGCCCTTGCCGGGACACCCCATGCCATCGACAGGGAGATGACTGCAGCTGAACTCGGATTCGGTGAAATAACCTCCAACAGCATGGATGCGGTATCTGACAGAGATTTCGCAGCCGAGTTCCTTTTTGCGTGTGCCCTCTGCCAGGTCCATCTCAGCAGGATAGCAGAGGACATTATCCTGTGGGCAAGTGCGGAGTTCGGCTTTGCGGATCTACCCGACTCCCTGTGCACCGGGAGCAGTATGATGCCGCAGAAGAAAAATCCCGATCCGGCTGAACTGGTCCGGGGAAAAACAGGCCGGGTAACTGGTAACCTTGTTTCGCTCCTGGTGACCCTCAAAGGGCTGCCAATGACCTACAACCGGGATCTCCAGGAGGATAAAGAACCGGTATTCGACTCTGCTGACACCCTCTCGAGCTCTCTGGCAATAATGACCGCTGTCATATCCGGAATAATGTTCAAGACAGACACTATGGCAGAGGCCGCGGCCGGAAGTTTTACTACGGCCACAGATCTTGCAGATTACCTGGTATCGAAGGGGCTTGCTTTCAGAAAATCACACGAGGTAACGGGCCGCATAGTCAAACACTGCAACGATACAGGGTGCGGATTTGAAGATCTGTCCCTGGAGAAGATGAAGACCTTTGCTGAACAGATCGACGAAGATGTTTTTGATGCGATTTCCATAAAAAGTTCAGTTGCAAAAAGGAGCATCCCCGGAGGAACAGCACCCGAGCGCGTAATGGAGGCGATAAATGAGGGCCGCAGGTATATTAAGGACAATAACTCTGATTAGCCTGTTCCTGCCTGCCCTGGCGGGCTGCGGTGTAAAGGGACCTCCGGTAACTCCTGATGGAGGAGCGTGGGGTCCGGCCTCATCCATTATTCTTGCGCCGTCGAAAAGCGCCGTCAGTGCGGCCAGACCTGCTGAACGAATTGACACACCCGGAAATCCTCTGCTAGAGTGTGCGTTCTTTTTTCAGGGCGTTTGAAACCGGACAAACTGTATTAAATCTCGTGAACTGGCAGCTGGATATCTCGAACGATACGGCAGGCTGTGCACGGGAATAACCTGACCACCAGCAGGCAAAACAATGCACCACTTTGACTACAAAAACGACAGGATGTACTGCGAAGATGTTTCCGTCGATGATATCGCCGCCGAGGTTGGTACGCCTTTTTACCTCTACAGCGCATCCACCATTGCCAGACACTTTACTGTTTTCTCACAGGCTTTTGCCAGTGTGGAGCACCTTGTATGCTATTCCGTAAAAGCCAACTCGAACCTGGCCGTGCTCAGGCTTCTTGCCAATATGGGAGCAGGGGCGGACATCGTATCCGGCGGGGAACTCTTTCGGGCCCTGAAAGCCGGTATAGATCCGCAAAAGATCGTCTTTTCCGGAGTCGGCAAGCATGAGGAGGAGATCCGGTTTGCCATTGAATCGGGAATCCTCATGTTCAATGTCGAATCCGGTTCTGAGCTGAATGCCATATCCAGGGTAGCCGGGCAGATGGGCAAGGTTGCCCCGGTGGCCCTGCGGGTAAACCCGGATGTCGACCCCGGGACCCATCCATACATCTCTACCGGGATGAAGAAAAATAAATTCGGGATACCCTTTGAGGATGCCCTGGCTACCTACAGGGCTGCCAGGAATATGGAAAACATCGAGGTAGTCGGCGCTGACTGTCACATCGGATCACAGCTCACTTCTTCGGCTCCCTTCGGTGAAGCCGTCTCAAAAATGATGGAGCTGGTCAGGACCCTGGAGGAAGAAGGCATCCCCGTAAAATACGTGGACGTGGGCGGCGGTCTGGGGATCGTATACGGCGAGGAAGCGCCGCCGATGCCCTCGGACTACGCGGAAATCATAATCAAGGCAGTTGGCGACACCGACAAAACCCTCATCCTGGAACCGGGCAGGGTAATTGTAGGCAATGCCGGTATCCTGGTTACAAAGGTTATCTACAACAAGAAGACGGCATTAAAGCACTTTGTTATTGTAGACGCCGCCATGAACGACCTGATACGGCCAGCCCTGTACGACGCTTACCAGGAGATCAGGCCGATCAGGATTTCCGGCGACACTGAGATAGTAGCAGATGTGGTGGGCCCTATTTGTGAGTCTACAGACTACCTTGCCAGGGATTTCAGAATGCAGTCCGTGGCTGAAGGTGATCTTTTGGCCGTAATGAGTTCAGGAGCATACGGCTTCCCGATGGCGTCTCAGTATAACTCCAGGCCAAGGGGTGCCGAGGTTCTGGTGATCGGCGACAGGTTTCAGGTCGTCAGGTCCAGGGAAACTTACGATGATCTTGTGAGAGGAGAAATGTTTCTCGATGATTGAGTTCCCCCTTCCCTTCGCCAAGATGAGCGGCACGGGAAACGATTTCATAATTATCGACAACAGGAAGGCCCTTGTCCGGAAAGATGAGATGGCTGGCCTGGCCGTATCCGCCTGCAGAAGGAACATATCAGTCGGAGCGGACGGTCTCATTCTCATAAAGGATGACAGTGAGTACGACTTCGCCTGGGATTTTTTCAATTCGGACGGCAGCGTCGGTGAGATGTGTGGAAACGGTTCCAGATGCGCTGCAAGGTTCACTCTCATGAAGGGCATCACTGGGCGATCCACGACATTCAGGACCCTTGCAGGCCCTATAAGCGCCGAGGTCAATGGATCGTCGGTACGGGTTCAGATGACAAGGCCTTTTGGGCTCGAGGGGGAGACCGCACTGGATCTTACCGGCGGGAACAGTCTGTCTGCCGGGTTCGTTAACACAGGCGTACCTCACGCGGTGGTAGTTGTGCAAAAGGGTGAGCTGGATGGTATACCTGTGGCAGAACTGGGCAGCGAGATACGAAACCATCCCAGGTTTGCACCTGCTGGCACCAATGCAAATTTCGTTGAGGTCCTGGACGCTGAGACCATCCGCCTCAGGACCTACGAAAGAGGTGTCGAGGGGGAAACGCTGGCATGCGGCACAGGCGCAGTGGCTTCAGCCATAATCTGTGCAGAGCGCGGACTCGTGGCTCCCCCGGTGACCGTCATCACCAGGAGCAGCGAAAAGCTTGAGATCACCTTTGACCCATCCGACCCGATGGGAAGTGAAGTTTATATGGAGGGCACAGCCCTTCTTGTCTACGAGGGCCAATTGACCAACGAGACGGTAACGGGAGGCTAAGATGTTTACAGGAGCAATGACCGCACTGGTAACACCATTTTCCGGATCAGAGATCGACGAAGAGGCCCTGAGGAAACATATAAATTTCCAGATAGAGGGTGGGATCGACGCGGTTGTACCCTGCGGCACCACTGGTGAGGCTTCAACCCTCAGCCATGAAGAGCACCTGGAGGTCGTGAGAATCACTGTGGACGAGGTAAAGGGCCGCATCCCGGTAATAGCGGGATCTGGGTCAAATTCCACATCAGAGGCTGCAGCACTTACAAAGGGCGTCATGAAAATAGGTGCAGATGCCTGTCTGATGATCACCCCCTACTACAACAAGCCCACCCAGGAAGGACTTTACAGGCACTACGCACAAGTGGCCAGTGAGGCTGGACTCCCTATCATCCTTTACAACGTGCCCGGCAGGACCGGTGTCAACATGCTGCCGGATACTGTTGGAAGGCTTTCCGCGATCCCCAACATAGTTGGTTTGAAAGATGCTACGGGTGACCTTAAGCAGGCAAGCTACACACTCAAACTGGTCCCGGACGATTTCGTGATCCTTTCAGGTGAGGACGCGCTGGTCTACTCACTTCTGGGTATCGGGGGCCGGGGGGTAATTTCGGTGGTTTCCAACGTCGCGCCAGCCGAGATGACAAACATGGTTCATGCTTTCCTGGCAGGGGACATGAAAACGGCAAGAGACCTGCATTACCGCCTGCTGCCCCTTAGCGATGCAATGTTCGTGGAAACGAACCCGATACCGGTCAAGGGAGCCCTTGCGATGATGGACAGGATCAAGAATGAACTGAGACTGCCACTGGTATCCCTCTCCGAATCCAGGATATCCCAAGTGAGAAGGGCAATGGCGGATTTTGGAATTGTCAGCGAGGAGTAAAGTCTCCACGAGGCTGATTTTGAGGAGTTTGAGATGATACGTGCAGCAGTTTCCGGCGCATGCGGCAGAGTGGGAAAAGCTGTGATCCGCGCTATTCATGATACTTCAGGTATTGTTTTGTCCGGGGCACTGGAGAGAAAAGGCCACCCGGATATAGACAGCGATCCCGGGATTATCGCCGGCTGCGGTGCAGGCGGGTTGCTGGTCACGTCCGATATCTCTGTCGTTCTTGAAAATAGTGATGTGCTTGTCGATTTCACCGCGCCTCAAGCCGCTCTCAGGAACATGGAGGCATGTATTTCCGCGAAGGCTGCTGTCGTCGTAGGTACAACCGGGTTTTCCGAGGAACAGCGTGAAGCTGTTCTCATGTACGCCGGACAGATCCCCACTGTGCTCTCGCCTAACATGAGTGTGGGTGTAAATGTCCTGTTCCGGCTGGCGGAAAGTGCCGCTTCGGCCCTGGGAAACGATTACGACATGGAGATCGTCGAGGCCCATCACCGAATGAAGAAGGACGCTCCAAGCGGCACAGCCCTCCGCCTCGCCGAAGCGGCGGCAGAAGCACAGGGTAAAAAGCTCTCAGACCACGCTGTCTATTCAAGGCACGGCATGATCGGTGAGAGGACTCCAGGCGAGATCGGTATCCAGACGGTGAGGGCAGGCGATATTGTTGGTGAACACACCCTCATTCTGGCCGGTCCTGGAGAGCGGCTGGAGCTGACCCACCGCGCCCACAACCGTGACAATTTCGCCCAGGGTGCCGTCAGGGCCGCTCTGTGGGTGTGCGGCAAAGAGCCCGGCCTGTACAGCATGTTCGACGTGCTTGGTTTATAGTGTTTTCAACACGGTTGAGAACCAGCCCAATGTCCAACGTAGTAAATCAGAATTCAACTTTTAACTATTAATGCAGGAAGTACTGGGAAAAGCGAATGAGAATAAAACAGGCCAACCGCCTTAAAGTACTACCCCCATATCTTTTCGCCGAGATCGATAAAAAAAAGGCTGAACTGGCTGAAAAAGGTATGGACATCATCAGCCTTGGTGTGGGTGATCCCGACTTGCCTACCCCTGGCCACATTATTGAGCGTCTTAAAGATGCTTCAGAAAACCCGGCAAACCACCAGTACCCCAGTTACGAGGGTATGCTTGATCTCAGGAGGTCTGTGGCCGATTGGTATTCGAGCAGGTTTGCAGTTGATCTGGAGCCCGGGACCGAAGTCGTCTCACTGATAGGGTCCAAGGAAGGCATAGCACACATACCCCTGGCCTTCGTTGATCCCGGTGATGTTGTGCTATGTCCGGACCCCGCCTACCCCGTCTACAAGATCGGCGCTGTTTTCGCTGGTGGGGAACCGGTTCAGATGCCGCTCCTCGAGGAGAACGGATTTTTACCAGACCTGGGTGCCATACCGGCCGATGTCCTGAAAAGGGCAAAAATGATCTTCATAAATTACCCTAACAATCCAACTGCCGCATGTGCCGACAGCGCATTTTTCAGCGAGGTAGTGGACCTGGCCCTCAAAAACAATATCATCGTATGCCACGATGCGGCCTATACTGAACTGTATTACAACGATTACTGCCCGTCGAGTTTTCTGGAGGTACCCGGCGCGAAGGAAGTCGGCATAGAGTTCCATTCCCTCTCCAAAACATACAACATGACCGGATGGAGGATCGGCTTTGCCTGCGGCAACCCGGAGGTAGTGTCAGGACTTGGCAGCATTAAAACGAACATCGACTCCGGCATCTTTCAGGCAGTTCAGGAAGCCGGTATAGAGGCCATCACAGCAGACCAGGAACCAGTTGCAAAGCTGAGAAAAATTTACGAGGCCCGGAGAGACCTTGCCTGCGACGCACTGAAAAACATGGGGTTTGATTTTGAGATCCCGAAAGCAACTTTTTACATCTGGGTAACGGTACCTGACGGGATCAGGTCTGCCGACTTCGTGTCCAGGGTCCTGACTGAGACTGGTGTAGTGCTAACCCCCGGCAACGGGTTCGGAGACTTTGGCGAGGGCTATTTCAGGATCTCCCTGACCGTAGACGAAGAGCGCCTGTCCGAGGCACTTGGCCGCATGAGCAGTATATCCTGGTAACGTGCACGGTCTCGCGAGGGTTTACCTGGGGCTCGGCTCTAATATGGGAGACCGGGCAGAGCAATTGGCCGCTGCCGCAAATCTTATTAACGCCGCGGGCGGGGTCGACTTAACGGCTGTCTCTCCCATTTACGAAACCAGCCCGGTAGATGCCAGCGGACCATTTTTCCTGAATGCAGCGGCCTCGATCAACACTTCTCTCCTGCCGCTGCAGCTTCTTGGCGTTCTGCAGTCCATCGAAAGAGAAATCGGTCGCGCCGCGACAACCGAACGGGGCGCGGCGAGAATGATTGACCTGGACATTCTTGTTTATGAAAATAAGGTGATGTTAACAGACAGGCTCACAATTCCCCACCCCCGCATCAGTGAGAGGCTTTTCGTCCTTTATCCTCTGGCGGATCTCGCGCCTGGCCTTCTGATCCCTCCTGGAGATATGAACGTGTCGACGCTGCTTCGTACTGCCAGTGCATGTCCAGGTGACCAGGAAGTCAATTTACTGGGCTCTTTTTGGAGGATCACTGGTTTTAGGGTATTATAGAGAACACTGACAACAGCTGCTGGATCTGATGACTGGAAGCATATGCTATGAGTGACAACAGATACATCGTAGTCGAAGGGCCCATTGGGGTCGGTAAAACGACTCTCGTCGAAATGATCGGTGACATCTTCAGCTCCCGGATCGTCCTGGAACGGGTTTCCGACAACCCGTTCCTTCCGAAGTTCTACCAGAATCCTTCCAGTTACGCCTTTCAGACACAGATGTTTTTCCTGCTCAGCAGGTACAGGCAGCAGCGCGAACTAACCCAGCAGGACCTTTTTTCCCAGAGCACCGTTTGTGATTACCTGTTTGCTAAAGACAGGATCTTTGCTTCGGTAAACCTTGAAGAGGACGAAATGATCCTCTATCAGCAGATTTACCAACTCCTGGACCAGCGCATTCCCAAACCCGATCTCGTCATCTACCTCCAGGCGCCCACACAGGTACTGCAACAGCGCATCAAACAGAGGGGCCGGGGGTATGAAAGAGTAGTTAGCAGGGAGTACATCGAAGCCATAAATGAAGCTTACAATAATTTCTTTTTCGGTTATAATGACACACCGCTCCTGATAATAAACACCGCTGAGGTGGACTTTGTCAGGAGCCCTGAAGACTTCCAGGACCTTGTCCGGGAGATCCGACGGATGAAAAAAGGAGTTCAGTTCTACATACCGCTTGGATCCGCCTGAGGTGGACCGGGACGGGGAATAATTGATCACCTTCCGGGTTATCGGCCCCCGTCTTTGTGCGGGGGTTTTATTTTGCCATATTTTCCAACGGAAGAGGAACATGACTGACAAGATCACTATCAGGACGATCCAGAACATGAAGGGCAGAGAAAAGGTGGCCATGCTCACCGCCTATGACTACCCGACCGCCCTTTACGGCGACAGGTCTGGTGCAGAGATAATCCTGGTCGGGGACTCCCTGGCCCAGGTTGTCCTGGGATACGACTCAACGGTGCCCATAACCGTCGAAGAAATGCTGCACCACACACGGGCTGCTGCGAGGGGAAGAAGCCGGGCACTGCTGGTATCTGACATGCCCTTTGGATCTTTCCAGGCTGGCCCTGTCCAGGCTATGGAAAACGCGGCGCGCTTTCTGAAAGAAGCTGATGCCGAAAGTGTAAAGATAGAAGGCGGGGTTCACATTGCCGAGACCATTGAGTTCCTCGTCAGGCGTGGGATACCCGTTATGGGCCATGTTGGACTCACTCCACAGTCAGTTCACCAGATGGGTGGATACAGGGTCCAGGGCCGGGGTGATGAAGGGCTCAGAAAGCTTGTCAACGATGCCAGAGCAGTACAGGAGTCTGGTGCCTATGCGGTGGTACTGGAGGGGATACCCTCTGCAGCAGCCGCCACAATCACCGAGGAGCTGTCAATTGTCACCATTGGCATTGGAGCCGGTTCTGGCTGTGACGGCCAGGTCCTGGTCTTAAACGACCTCCTCGGTATTTACGACAAATTCGTTCCTAAATTTGTCAAGCAGTATGCTCAGATCGGAAAAGATATGGAAAAAGCCATGGGAAGCTTTATTAAAGAGGTCAAAGAGGGCAAGTTCCCGACGAAGAAATATTCGTACGATTAAGATTGTTTCTAATTTCTGGTTTCTGGTTGATTTGGGAGAAGTATTAAACACAGCTGCAATTCAGGCGAGAGATAATAAAGCTGGTTGCCTGTTATCACAGACGCATAAGATAATGAAGACAATAACATCCATAAAACAAATGCAAACCCACACCGACCGCCTGAGGGACCAGGGCGACAGAATAGGGTTTGTCCCGACCATGGGCTTTCTCCACGAGGGGCACCTCAGCCTGATGCGGGCAGCATCGAAGGAGAACCACACACTGGTAGTCAGCATATTCGTCAACCCGACCCAGTTCGGACCGGGGGAGGACCTTGAGGCCTATCCCCGTGATCTGGAAAGAGATTCAGATTTGTGTAAAGAGGTGGGGACAAACCTGTTGTTCGTGCCCTCAGCAGACGAGATGTATCCGGATAATTTTGCCACTTCGGTTGAAGTCTCCGGAATTTCTGATGTACTTTGCGGGGTTACCAGGCCCGGACACTTCAACGGGGTCTGTACTGTTGTGGCGAAGCTGTTTTCAGCCGTAAAGCCCCACAGGGCGTATTTCGGCCTTAAGGATTACCAGCAGTACAGAGTAATTTCCAGGATGGTTCGCGACCTGAATATGGATGTGGAGGTTACAGGCCTTCCTACGGTCCGTGAGCCTGACGGCCTTGCCATGAGCAGCAGGAATACTTACCTTTCCAGGGAAGAGAGGGCAAGCGCACTTTCTTTAAACCGCTCTTTAGCAGAGGTCGACAAAATGGCCCGGGACGGTGTCAGAGATCCTGAAAAACTCGTGGCGGCAGCGCGGGAGATAATCGAAGCCGAGCCCCACACATCCATCGATTACCTCCAGGTGGTAGATACGGAGGAACTTCTGCCCGTCACGAAGGTGGAAGGAAGAGCCCTGGTAGCTCTTGCGGTAAAAATAGGCAAAGCGAGGTTGATCGACAACGCTATAATCGGATGAACTGCAGATAGCACAGCTCATACATTTACGGAGGGATATCAGGAGATGAGATACACAATGCTTGCCGGGAAAATACATCGGGCAACGGTAACCGGAACCCACCTTGACTATGAAGGTTCAATAACGGTCGACAAAGATCTGCTGGATGCGTCGCGGATACCTCCCTTCGCACAGGTTCAGATCTATAATATCACCAACGGGGAGAGATTCGAGACCTATGCCATTACCGGGGAACGTGGGTCAGGGATCATCGCCCTGAACGGCGCTGCGGCCCACAAGGCTTCCGAGGGAGACCTTATCATTATTGCCTGTTATGTCGCGGTTCAGTCCAAGGACGTGCACTCGCACAAGCCCGCCATGGTGTACGTGGATAGCGACAACGCCATTCAGGATGTTAAGAAGGACTGATCAGCCGATGACAAGGGGTAATAGGCTAGAGGCGATAGGCAATGGGCTATAGGTCAAGATCGTTTTTTCAGGGATAAAGGGGATTAAGGGGATAGGGGCCTGGACTAGAAACCCTCACCCGGCCGCTCCCTTGCCGGAGCGGGATTTTCTGAAATCAGCTGGTGTCCTTGCACCCTGGATAAAAGTTCACTTTCATCCAG
>CAYVSA010000001.1:86269-102548 GCA_964454175.1 uncultured Pseudomonadota bacterium | reverse complement strand
GGAGACGCAATGCCGACCAAGATACCTGTCACAGGGGGCCCCGGCACGGGCAAAACAACGACCCTCAAACTCCTCGAAGAGGAGCACACAATCGTCCGGGAGGTGGCCCGGGACCTCATCGACACACAGATGAAAATTGAGGGCGGGATACTGCCGTGGAACGACCTCATGACTTTCCAGCACATGGTCCATGCGGTGCAGAAACAGCGGGAACGGGGTCTGGAGCCCGGCTACGTCTTTCTCGACAGGAGCCATGTTGACCAGCTTGCCTACGTGGACGTCTTCCACTCCCGCGCGGATGAGGATGACTTTCTTGGCTACACCAGGACGCTGGTGAAATCGGCAAACTACGCACCCTTTGCCTTCATCCTCGACCCCATCCCCCCGGAGATCATGGAGGCCGACCCGAACTACAGGAAGGAAGACCCCGAGACCTCACTCAGGATCCATCTGGCCCTGGAAAAAGTTTACAAAGAGTTCGGGATCGAACTGCTCGAAGTCCCCTTCATGCCGGTACAGGACAGGGTAGGCTTTATCCTCCTGGAGACCACGAAAAGAGTGCCTAAATGAAATGGAGCACTTCCTCCCATGCCTGAAACAGCCTGGAGAAAAACCACTCTAGACCAAAAACAGTAACTCCCAACATCCAGAACCCCAACATCTAATGATCTAATTTCTAATGCTCTACTGATGCAACATCAAATTTCCTTCCCCTTTTAAGTTACCTGTGGTAAAGGAACCGTCTTAATTTTTCGGAAAAAGGAGTAAGACGTGTCCGAGACCACTTTTTTTGATTCACAGTTGTTCACAATTGTTGTGCTCCCCCTGCTCATCTTCCTGGCCCGCATCACCGATGTTACGCTGGGAACGATGCGGATCATCTTCGTTTCCAGGGGAATGCGGCTCATAGCCGCCTGCGCGGGTTTTGTGGAGATCCTCATCTGGCTGTTTGCCCTGGGTCAGATCATGGCCAATCTCACTAATTTCGTGAACTATATAGCCTATGCCGGCGGATTCGCAGCGGGCACATACATCGGTATCACTATTGAGAGCCGTATCGCTCTTGGATACCTGATAGTGCGGATCATCCCTCAACACGATTCGACGAAACTGGAGCAGCATCTCAGGAAAGAGGACTTTATCGTCACTTCCGTTGACGCTGTGGGAGGGCGTGGGCCGGTAAATATCCTCTTTACAGTAGTGAAAAGAAAGCTTCTGCCAAGGGTCGTGGAAATTATAAAGACCTACAACCCGAAGGCTTTCTATACCGCAGAGGACCTGCGCATGGTCAGTTCCCCGGTTATTCATCCCGTTGAAAAGCGAAAACACCTGAGGTTTCCCAGCATCCGGAAGGGCAAGTGATAGGGACAAGTTAAAATTGGACATCAGATATTAAAGTTTGCCTTTAGATCACCTGAAGGTATCTTCCGTGAATCTAACACCAATGTAATAGAGATTATAGGACGGATGGATAGTCACTGCTCCGTATGACAGCTGTTGAGGAACACCAAAGGTCTCCAACCTCTTCACCCCAAGATCCAGCGATCTCTCCCTTGAAAACCGCATTTCCACTCCTGCAGTGGCGCCGTACCCGAAAAGCAGATCGCTGTCAGCAGACAACCTCTGCCTGGTCTCATTGTCGGAATCAAAATCATCGGGAACGATCAGGTCAGTTTCAATCGTGGAATAGATCAGAGCACCGTGGATGCCGACATAAGGGCGAAAAAAGACATTAGCGTGGGACCGCAAACGAGGCCCGAACCAAAGTCGGATATAATCCTGATTTGTTTCCTGAACGACCCTCATTCCAACTGCATTCTTATAGGTGGTCCTATCATTGAGCATGTCAATATAGTCCAGGCCTGCTGCCCACGAGACCCAGTTGGGAATGCCGACAAAGTGAAACTCGATCTCTCCGGACAAACCAAAGTTTCCCTTGCTGAAATCCCGCGCGTCTGAATTACCCGGTTCCATGTAATCCAGTGTAATCTTATCAGTAATGTCTGCAGCGGCAGTTGTCGCAAAAGACGTGACAACAATAAAACTTAACATCACAGCTAATTTGAGTGTTAAACATCCGTGTTTCATCTCCTTTTCCCTCCGCGATATCTGAGTGGGTTAACTCCGGTTTTTCTGTCGCTTGTGCCTTGGATATCGCAAGGGGCATGCCGCAAGTCTCTTGGGAGGCTAACTTTTGTAAGCCCTTATTTTTAAAAACTATTTAAAGGGGAGGCCTGATTTAATCGTTTTTGGTGGGAACGGCCCTGCACAGGTTTAAGCCGCCTGAAGGAACCAGGATTCGCACTGAATGGGTATTGTACAAAAAGGTAAGAAAGTGAGGTCTGACCCTATAGCCACTCCGGACGGCGCCCTGTCCTTGTAGTAAGTCACGACGTTTTCAACAAACGTTCAGGTACTGTGATAGCCATGGCCCTGTCCAGCCGGGAACAACGCGCCGGATTCCCCCTGAGCCTTGAGCTGGACAGCCGGGAGCTTCCAAAAAGATCCTGGGTCAAGATCAGCCAGATCCGTACCCTTTCAACCAGCAGGCTCGGGGACAAAATTACCAGGCTTTCTCCGGAAGAGCTGGACAGGATAATAGAAGGGCTCAGTGAGATAATCGGGTAACCAGAGGCAAGAAGGTGGGACCTGGCCCCGGGGATTGATTTCCCGAGATATACCGTTTAAGCGGAGGAGGCGCCGGAGGTGATGCCTTCGGTATCTTTACCTACAACGCTACTGTAATAGAGAACAACGTCACCATCCAGGGCGGAACTCCCGGCCCCGGCGGGACGGGCGGGACTCCCAACGGTTTTATTGGCAACATCGGTGCCGTAATAGCGACTTACGATCAGCCCTAGGGGAATGCCGGACTGCAGAAGCTACCTTGCAACTCTAACCTCCCGCGGGGTAGCGGTGATAATCTCCCTGCCTGAGGTCAGCGCCGTCACGGAAAAGGTAAACGTGGTGCCGTCTGATTCATATCGGATACCTGACGCTTCGTCCCACTTCAGCGCAGTCATGGATGAAGAGAGGTTCGCCTGGGGAAGGAGCCTTCTCAGGTCTTCAAATTCATAGATGTCGAAGGTCTCGGGGTATCGGCCTTCAGGTGACTGTGACCGGTATCCCATCAGGGCGGATCTTACTGCCCTCACATTGGCCTGGGCCGCGGCGAGGGTCGCCTTGTCTTTTCCCCGGTGTGCCTGGACTATCGGGTTGCTGTCGCTGCTGCTGCCCCTGTTATTGCAGCCAGGTGATGCTGCCATTACAAGAACCAATAGGCCAAGAAAAAGGTTAAAAAGAAATATCCTTTTCAATTCATGCCCTCACTTTTCCCCATTTCCCTGAGTTGAACCGTCCATATCCAGTCACCCTGGACCTGGATATTAGCCGTTGGACTTTGGACTTTGGACAATCTCAACCGATCACCCCCCGCTCCAAAGCGCGCCCAGGAGCTTTTTCAGGATGGAGTTGCGGGGTGGTACCAGGACCATACTCACCGTGCTGCCCTGGTTAACAGGCTGTGTAAGCGGCTCCACACCAAGGTTCTTTAAAGACTCAACCATGAACTTTCTGCCCTCTACAATGGTGTGAAGGGGGACCTTACGAAGCTCGGAGATGAAGTCCAGGGCGGGCATCGCCATGCCGACGCAGGAAAAAACCTCCATTGCCGTACCGTCCTGAAAGTAGGAGTAGGAGTATTCGTGCATGTCCGGTTCGTACCTGCAGTGTACAACTGAAGCAAATGGTTCGTCGATAGTGATCGAGTCCAGAATTATGCGCGAGTTGGGATCTTCGTGGTCCACATGGATTATTGACCATCCTCTGGCCCATGATGAGAGGTGGATCTCGCTTTCTGCCCCGGTGCCGGGACTTTCATTCCGGCGCCCGGTCTGCCGCGTTGTGAAACCGTACCTGTTCAGGCGGCCTGACAGGCCTTCTGCAACGGTTGACGGCTTTTCCTTGATGTATATGCCAGAGCGGTAACCCATGATAATTAATTGGGGTCGGATCAGGATCTAATGTCCAAAATCCAAGACCGTATCTCAACTCTCGAATTTCGAAACGACATTGGACGTTGGACCTTGGACCCTGGACGCACTCGTTGTCACCGAAGGACACCAAGCGCCACGGGAACTGTCCATTCAGGCACCCTGACGACGACTGAATCCATTTCGTCCAGGTTGCCTTCCGGGGCATCGAAGCTCATGTTTCCTGTGGTGCCGGGAATTACCTCGCCGACCTTGATGCTATCGTCAGCCTCGAACCCTTTTGCCAGATAGATGACCAGCTTCTTGTCGTACTTGCTCGCAAGATCCCGGATCATGACCATACCGCCGTCATCCGACAGGCTGATCTTGCCCGTCACGAAATCGGCCTTTTCATACCCGATCAGCACGGCAGACCTTGCCTGCCCCAAGCTCACAGCCGGCAGAGCCAGAACCGCTACGGTAACAAATACAAGTAAGGATTTTCTCATTTTTTACCTCCCGACTGCCCGCAACTCGTAATTTGGTTTGGATCCAATATCTATTACCAATGCTCTAATTCCCACTTCCTGCTATTTAAACCTACTCCTCATACACCCCCACAACCGGTCTTTCAAAGATCAGGGCATCGCTGTGAGGGGCAAGATCCATGTCGTCGGTCAAATCGATACCGAAATCGTGGCCGTAGTGGTCGCCGTGGTCCGATTCGGGAGTACCCGTCATGTCATAGACCTTTCCCATATACGCCACATATGCCGGCCGGTCTTCCTTTCCGTCAAATTTTGCAAGTTCCTCCTTATTAAAAACCTTCATCAATCAGGCTCCTTCTGATGGTTGTTCAGGCTTTATCTTTAGAATGATACTCCATTTCAAGGGCTGATGCCAGTTCCCGAACGAGGTCACAGGCACCGGAAATCGCCGCACCCCAACCGTCTTCGAGGCCCGTAAACACCCTGCCGGTTACTGCGCTTCCCACGATCACTCCATCTGTAGTCTTGGCTGCACGTACTGCATCATCGCCGCTCCCGATCCCGAACCCCACGCACACGGGGAGAGAACCGTTCTTCGCGGCCTGCCGTGCAACCTCCTGCCATGGAGCCTGGGATTCAAAAGCGTCCCCGGTAAGGCCCGTCATGGAAACGATGTAGAGAAACCCGTCCCCTGCCGCGATTATTTCGCCCAGACGCACGGGCGATGTGTTGGGGGCCGCCATGGGTATCAGGGACACACTTTTATCCTTCAGCTCATCTCTGAGGGGCCCCGACTCATCCACAGGCAGATCGGCAACTATGATACCGTCAACCCCCTCATCGGCAACCTGCCCGGCAAACACAGAGTAACCCATGTGAAAAACAGGGTTTGCGTAGCCCATTAATACAAGGGGGGCCTCGCTCTGTTCCCTGATCCTGCCAGCAAGGGCAATGGAGCTGTCCAGGGTGGTGCCGTTTTTCAGGGAGATCTTCGAAGCCTGCTGGATCAGTGGGCCGTCGGCCAGGGGATCTGAGAAGGGAAAGCCTATCTCCAGGATGTCCGCTCCCGCTTCCAGGACAGCAAGGGCCAGCTCTTCGTCCAGGCCCGGCTCAGGAAAGCCGGCCGTCAGGAACACGGCGAGGGCTTTTCTCGATGGCTTGAAAACATCGTCAAACCGGCTCACGATGCACCTCCCGTCATGAGTGTATCCATGTCCTTATCCCCTCGTCCGGAAAGACACACCAGTATATTCATGCCCTCCAGCTCTTCCTTGCTTTGCTCGATCCAGGCAAGGGCGTGGGCCGTTTCAAGCGCAGGCAGTATTCCCTCGTCTTTCGTAAAAGTATTTGTCACCTCCAGGGCAGCAGAGTCGGTTACCCTGTGATATTCGACCCGCCTGGAAGTCAGCCAGCTGCTATGTTCAGGTCCCACCCCTGGATAGTCAAGACCGGCGGATACTGAATGGGCCGTAACTATCTGGCCGTCACCGTCCTGAAGAACGTAGCTCAGGCTGCCGTGGAAGATCCCTGGCTCCCCGAGCCCGAGGGAGGCGCCGTGCTGCCCGGCCCCGTCCCCTGTGCCGCCTGCTTCCACACCAACGAGCCTGACCGGATCATCCCTGAAGGGATAGAAAGTCCCAGCGGCATTGCTGCCGCCCCCCACACATGCAACTACAACGTCCGGCAGCCGGCCGTGACGGTCCAGAAACTGTATTTTGGCCTCTTCCCCGATCACCGACTGGAAATGCCTCACCATCACGGGATAGGGGTGGGGACCAACTGCAGAACCCAATATGTAGAAGGTATCTGAAACGTTGCGAACCCAGTCCCGCATGGCTTCATTGACAGCATCCTTAAGGGTGCCGGCCCCATCCTCAACCGGGATCACTTCCGCACCCAGCAGTTTCATCCTCTCCACATTGGGGGCCTGACGAGCGATGTCCTCGACGCCCATGTAGACAGCACACGGCAGACCGTAAAGTGCTGCTGCAGTTGCTGTGGCGACCCCGTGCTGACCTGCCCCGGTCTCTGCAATTATCCTTTTCTTGCCCATCCTGACGGCCAGGATGACCTGCCCCAGGGTATTGTTGATCTTGTGGGCGCCAGTGTGGTTAAGATCCTCCCTCTTCATCTCCAGCCTGAACAGCTTTCCCGATCCGGCAAATCGCCTTGCTTCCGTGAGGGGGGTCGGCCGGCCCGAGTAGTCCTTCAGGACAAGGGCTAATTCAGAGTTGAAATCCTCATCTGCAAGAGCCTTCAGGAAGGCATCTTCCAGTTCCGTCAATGCCGGCATAAGAACCTCCGGAACGAAACGGCCTCCGAAATCCCCGAAAAACCCCCTGGCATCCGGTATGTTAACAGGCGATGTCACTGCTTCCTCCATTTCCAGCAGCTGCACACCTGGCTGCCCTCACAAAATCCTTTATAAGTTCATGGTCCTTGACCGCCGGCTCCGATTCTACCCCGGAAGCCGTGTCTACACCGTAAGGCGAAAGTATCCTGACTGCCTCAGCGACGTTATCCGGTGTCAGTCCTCCGGCAACAAAGACCCTGTTTTCTCTTACGAACTGCACTGCGATATTCCAGTCGAAGGTCCTACCCGTCCCGCCCAGTGCGTCCTCCACTCTGGTATCCAGGAGGAACGCTGAGACATCGTACTCCGAAATCCCCGCGAGGTCGTCTGCAGCCCCAATGCGCAGGGCCTTTATGACCGGCCGGTCTATCTTCGAACAGAACCGGCCGTCCTCGCTGCCGTGCAGCTGCACGGCATCCAGGCCCAGAAACTCTGCCAGATCGTTGACGATGTCGACGTCTTCGTTGGCGAAGATACCAACTTTGCCAACGAAAGGAGGCAATGCAGAAATTATGTCCTGGGCCGCGTAGGGATTCAGGTATCTCCTGCTGCCCGGAACAAGGTTGAACCCGAGGATGTCAGCCCCCGCCGCAGAAGCAGCCAGTGCGTCCTCCCGTCTCGTCAGTCCGCATATCTTGATTTTCAGGGAACCGTTTGTCATCTCATCCTCCCCGCATCTACCATTGCCCGAAGATCGTTGCGGGGATAGTCACTGGAAACCAGCGCCTGTCCTACCAGCACGGCCCTGTATCCTGACTTTGCCATACGCTCAACATCGCCGGGGCCCTTGATGCCGCTCTCGGCAACGCCCGCAATATTACGGCCAATACTTCCAGCAAGCTTTTCGCTGGTTTCCAGATCCACCTCGAGAGTTTCCAGGTTCCTGTTGTTAACTCCAACAAGGTCGGCACCGGATCCAATCGCCCTCGACAGGGATTTTTCATCGCGCACTTCAACGAGGGGCCTTAATCCTTTAACCCTGCACTTTTCGATCATCAGCGCCAGGCTGCTGCCAGCCAGCAGGGCCTCTATAAGCAGTATCGAAGAAGCTCCCAGCCGCGCGGCCAGTTCGATCTGAAACTCATCCACGACGAAATCCTTCCACAACACCGGCCTGACGGTATTTTGCGCTATCTCCATGAAAAGCTCCGGAGAGCCACCGAAGAACTTTTCTTCCACTACCACGCTGAGGGCCTCGGCCCCGCCTGCCTCGTATTCTCGAAGAAGTTTTACGGGATCAGTATTGCCCATCAGGTCCCCGGCCGAGGGGCTCTTCAACTTAATTTCAGCGATCACCCCGCACGTTCCGATGACGTCCGGCAGAAACTGCGCTCCAGATGCTCCCATCAGACCTGCGTTGGACCCGAATCTCTCCTTCCAGGCTGTCACGTTCGATGCTGCCGACTCGGCAGCCCGAAGCAGGAACCCGCCGCTCATCAGGCCCCTCCCCCGGATATGGCCTTCACTTTTTCAAGGACCTCAAGTGACGCGCCTGAATCCACGGACTTTTGAGCTGCTGCAAGTCCCTCTTTCATGTCTGCGCCACCATCTGAGATCATGATAGCCGCCGCCGCATTTAATAATACTGCATCCCTGACCGGTCCTGCCGCTCCCTTGAGAAACTCCATGGAAACCTGCGCGTTTTCCTCGGGAGTTCCGCCCGAAAGCGCTCCCGCCTCATAGGGAGCAAACCCGAGGGATGCAGGATCCAGTGTATAGAAATTCACCTTCCCGTTCCCGTCTATCTCCGCTACGGATGTGGGCGCACTAATCGAAAGCTCATCGAGGCCGTCTTCGGAAGACACGATCATCGCACGGTCGCATCCCAGCCGCCCCAGAACGTCCGCCATCAGGGGCAGCAGGTCTGGAGAAAAAACCCCAAGAAGCTGCCTCCTGACCCCGGCAGGATTGCACAACGGGCCTATCATGTTAAATAGTGTCCTGAATCCAAGCTCCCCCCTGAAAGGCGCCACGGCTTTCATGGCAGGGTGGTAAAGCGGCGCGAAAAGAAAGCAGAAGTTGGCCTCTTCCAGGCAGTTTGCCGCCTCTTGAGGAGAGACATCTACCTTTATCCCAAGGGACGCGAGAAGGTCAGCGCTGCCGCACTTGCTGGAAACGGCCCGGTTCCCGTGCTTGGCCACCTTCACCCCGGCCCCGGCTGCAACAAGGGCCGACAGTGTGGAAACATTGACCGTCCCTGCACCATCCCCTCCCGTGCCGCAGGTGTCTATGGCATCATATGCTCCGGCAGCCGGAAATGGGATCGTCCGGCTTCTCAATGCTGCTGCTGCCCCTGCTATTTCTTCGTCCGTCTCCCCCTTCATCCTCAGTGCCGTCAGGAAAGCACCCACTTGTGAGGGAGTCGCTTTTTCCTCAACAATGCTCCCAACGGCATCGTTCACATCCCCGAAGTCCAGGTCGTTCCCGTCAACCACTTTGGCCAGCAGTTCACGCATCATTTCGCATTCCTCCTTCTTGTGCGAGAAAATTCTCAAATATTTTATTCCCCTCGATAGTTCCGAATGATTCAGGGTGGAACTGAACACCTTCCACAAGCATTGTCCTGTGCCGTACACCCATGATCTCCCCATCGTCTGCTTCAGCGGTGATCTCCAGTTCGGACGGTATGGTGCTCCTGTCCAGGCTCAGTGAATGATACCGAATCGCCTCGAA
The DNA here is from genome assembly GCA_964454175.1 of uncultured Pseudomonadota bacterium. Taxonomy (GTDB): domain Bacteria; phylum BMS3Abin14; class BMS3Abin14; order BMS3Abin14; family BMS3Abin14; genus CAYVSA01. Next base: position 93,063 of record CAYVSA010000001.1, on the reverse strand, counting down.
GGGAACCGGCAGACCCAGGTAGAGTCCGTCCCCGCTGTGCCTCACCTCTGATGATTTACCGTGCATGAGCCTGCCGGCATTTATCACATCGCAGCCGTAGACTTCACCTATAGCCTGGTGCCCGAGACAAACCCCAAGCACCGGTATGCGCCCGGCTATTTTACCGATGGCCTCCTTGCTCACGCCCGCTCCACTCGGCCTGCCGGGGCCCGGAGATACGACCAGGTGCGTGATGCACGGTTCATCCAGTTCGTCCAGTGAGATTTCGTCGTTGCGTACAACTCTCACCTCATCGGTCATTGTGCTCATGGCCTGGTAGATATTGTAAGTGAATGAGTCATAGTTATCGATAATAAGAACCATTTTACCCCCTCCCCCTGACGGAACCGAACGCCTTTAGCATCGCGGTAGCTTTAGCCTCTATCTCGTCACTCTCTTTTTCCGGAACGGAATCTGCGACAATACCGGCCCCTGCCTGTACGAAGGCCCTGTCTCCTGAGTAAAAGACCGATCGTATGGTGATGCAGAAATCCATATTGCCCCTGAGATCGAAATAGCCCACGCCACCGGCATAAGGTCCTCTCACCACGGGCTCAAGTTCTGATATAGCCTGCATCGCCCTGATCTTCGGGGCACCGGATACTGTCCCGGCCGGGAAGGATGCCCTGAGTACATCGTAAGCGTCGGCTCCCTGTGCGATCCTCGACTGAACTTCCGAGACGAGATGCATGACATGGGAATAATACTCGACTTCCATACGTCTTGAGACCTTCACCGTCCCAGGTTCTGAAACCCTGCCAAGGTCATTGCGTCCCAGATCCACCAGCATTATGTGCTCGGCGCGTTCTTTTGGATCGGCCAGCATGTCCGCCGCATTCTCAAGGTCCTGGGTCTCGTCCCTGCCCCTCCGCCGCGTCCCGGCGATGGGTCTTACGGTGAGGTAGTTCTCGTCTTTGCGTACAAGAAGCTCGGGAGATGCTCCCAGGAGCACCCCGCCCGGCAGCCGAAGGTAGAAATGGTACGGTGAAGGATTCAACTGCGACAGGGCATTGTAAACGACCTCGGGAGGCGGTGACGGCACGACCTCCCATCGGCGTGAGACTACGACCTGTATCAACTCTCCGTCGTGGATGAGTTTTTTGGAGTCTACAACAGCCTTGAGAAACTCTTCTTCGCCAAAAGTGGTCACTGCCTCCCGATTGGACCCATCGTTTTTCGGAGGCACTCTGTCCGCAGCACTTTGCAGGCACTTCTCTGCTTCGTCAAGGATCGTCTCGGCTTTTTTGTCTCCCTTGACCTCCCACGCCACGAGGGTTAACCGCCTGGCGACAGCATCCTTTAGCACCAGGACCGAGGGCAGGAAGAAAGCGTAATCAGGAAGATCGATATCGTCGGCTCGTGCCGGTGCTATACCATCGAAAAGCCCCGAACTTTCATAGCCAAGGGAACCGATCCACCCCCCAACGTACCTGAAGCCGTCAACCCCCTCGGGGATGGTCCCGGCAGGTTCGATACTTCTTAACAGGTCCAGCGGGTCTGTTGCTTCCCCTTCGACCAGGCTGCCGTCGGGCCCCCTGAGCGTGAATCTGTTGCGCCTGCCGCTGACGTGCATTATCGGACGAGCCGCTGTAATGCCGTATCTTGCCCACTTCTCCGTCCCCTCCCTGCTCTCGAGAAAACCTATGGGATCCATGGGAGCCAGGGCAGCATCCATTTCCGGCATCTCCCCCAGCTCGTACGCAAGATCCCGAAAAGCACATCTGAGGGACAGCTTCGGGACGATGTTTTTTACAGCAGTTTCCATATTGATCCTCCAAAAAAATAAGGGCTGCTATTGCCGCAGCCCTTAAATGAAAAAACCGCGGGTCCTGGGAGACACGCGGCCAAAAATCCTCAACTTTCACTCACCGGATCAGCGGCTCGGAACCTCCCCTGCAGACACGGTCCACCACCAGCTGGAAAATGATGTAGATGTAAAATATCCAGTCAACATGATCGGTAAGGGCTATCAGATATGGACCGGCCTGTCAAGCTCAATGTACATTGAGAGTGCCACCGGGCAGACTCATCCGGAGATCAGGAACCCCACCGAAACCGGAGCGTTTTCCTGGATCTTGAGTCCCCTCGCGGAAATGACCATGAGGATAGACGCCGTGTCTCTTTCCCATTCTCTGACAAAAAGCGTGGGGTGCCAGAGGCCGTTCTTCATGGCTTCGGGGTGCGGCTGGACCACAAGGACCCCGTCTGCCGGCACCAGTATTCGCTCATTGAAGGTGGCCAGATAGCAGCCATTGGAAAGGTCCCACCAGGCCCTGTCCCCATCAATTACTCCCTTTGCAGGCCTCTTGACTCGTCTGGCCTCGGTAGAACCATCAGGTGTTGCGGCAAGGACCCCCTCCCCGGAAATCTGTTCTACCTGCATGAGCGTAAATACCAGCCTGCCGCCCGCGGTCTGGGTCTCACTTTCGGATGCAAAGCTGAGGATCTCGAGTAGTTCATCAGACTTGAAAAACTTCAAACATCACCTCCACCGGCCCCGGATGACCCTGAAACTGTAACGTGGACTTTCCGGTCCCTTGCACGGATATCCAGCTCAACTATGATCACCTGCTGCCACGTCCCCAGCAGGGGGGCCCCATTCCTGACCGGTACGCAGAGAGAAGGCCCGATTATTGCCGCCCGAACATGTGATCTCCCATTGCCGTCGCCCCACCTGGCATCATGCGCGTAGTGGATCTCAGCCGGGGCCATTCGCCCAATGGCGGCTTTGAGATCTGATATAGCGCCGGATTCGTATTCTATTGTTGTGACGGCTGCCGTCGATCCGGCAACAAAAACATGGACGGTACCGTGAAGGACACCTGCCGAACTGACTGCCGAAACCAGATTGGATGAAATATCTACCATGTCCAGTTCTCCGGCTGTTCTGATGTCGATAGTATTGGAAAAAACTTTAAATCCCGATCTTTTGGCATTCATCTTGAATGTACTTATACTATGAACAAATCAGTTGGCACAAGGGACAGGGAGTTATCCCTCCTGGAACCCATTCTCGGTCGCAAGGCAGCAACAAATCTTCTGGCAAGATTCTCCCTTCTCCAGATGCTGCAGGCTGACGAACAGGTCCTGAAGATGATCCCTATGGTCGGACCGTCAAGGGCCAGGGCGATCAAATCACTGCCCCTATTGTTCGAGTTCTGCTGCAGGAGCGAGAGCAGGCTGGGCACTGTTTCCAGCAGCAGGGATGTCTTTGACATGTTCAGGTTCCGCATCGGCAAGGAGGAAAAAGAACTGTTTTTAGTCCTCGCATTAAACAGCAGGAATCGCATCGTTGCCGAGGATACTGCCGCCGTAGGCTCCGTTAACACCGTCCACGTGAGCCCAGCTGACATATTACGAACAGCCATCAGGAACTCTGCCGCAAGCATAATATGTCTTCACAACCACCCTTCCCAGGACCCGACCCCGTCACCCGAAGACCGAAGGCTGACCGAGCGGGTGGCGAAGGCTGCCTCGCTGCTGGGAGTCCGGTTTTTAGACCACCTTGTGGTAACACTCTCGTCATACTACTCCTTTTCAGATGCCGGCGAATTGTAGCGATCAGAATCCAGTGCTCAGGGGTCAGAATCCGGCAACTTGAAACAGGGAACTCGAAACAAGCAACTTTTATTTAATGCCGGGCTTTCACGACATGCTGCCAGGTGGTATATTTAAGTTTTCCGTCTGGTTTAGATCGTTAACATGCTGGGGATGCGTCTCTTGTCACCAGCTACCGGGATAATGGAGGCTGCCTCTAGATGGGTCCGGCAGAAGAACGGCTAGGTCTGCTCGAGCGGATCACCAGAATGATCGGAGAGTCCCACGACTTCAGAGAGACTGTGGACAATATCGTATCCCTGGTCAAGAAGGAGATGGATACCGACGTCTGTTCTCTTTACATGTACGATGAGGAGAGGAACGTCCTCTCGATGGCAGCTACCGAAGGGCTAAATCCCGATTCCATTGGAAAAGTTGAGATGAGGCCCTCCGAGGGTTTAACCGGCCTTGTTTTCGAAACCAAGGCCCCCCTGGTTGTCCAGAACGCAGACAACCACCCCCGTTTCAAGTATTTTCCGGTGACGAAGGAGGAGCACTTCCAGACCTTCCTTGGCGTGCCGCTCATCAGCAGGCGCAACCCGATAGGGGTACTTATTGTGCAGGACAGGGAGGAGCGGACATACAGTACCCAGGAGATCCAACTCTTCAACACAATTGCCGGCCAGGTGGCAAGTGTAGCCGTCAACGCGAAGCTTTTGAACTCACTGTCCATGGCGAGCGGTCAGACAGAGATCGACATCATGCCGATGACGAAACCCGGTATTCTGCACGGCACAGCGGCATCTCCGGGGATAGCCATGGGCCGAGCCATAGTATTGGACACTTCTGAGGATTACCACTACATCCTCGAGGAAAGGACAGAGGATACCGAAGGTGAGTTGTCTGCCTTCAGGGGAGCACTGTCAAAAGCAAGGGACCAGGTCGAGCAGCTTCAGATCAATATCAGGCACCAACTGGGCGACGATGACGCAGCCATTTTCAACATCCATCTCATGATGCTGGAGGACAAGGGTTTTACCCAGAAAGTCGAGGATCTCATCAATGCCGGGTTCACAGCCCTTTACGCAGTTAAATCGATCATTCAGGACTACAGAAAGAGTTTCGCACAGATAGATGACCCCTACCTCAAAGACAGGGTCGTGGACATTGAGGACATCGGGAGGCGAATGGTCCACATACTTAGTGGCGATTCCCCTGCCGAACCAGCCGGTGGGGACCAGAGCGGTATCCTCGTGTCGAACATGATAACGCCATCAGACACAGCCCACCTGACGGAGCAGCAGATCAACGGTATCGCCACTGCCGGAGGCGGCCACACTTCCCACGCGATCATCCTGTCACGATCTCTCGGGATACCCTGTGTCGTGGGGTTAAGCGAGGTTATGGAATCGGTCCACCCCGGTGATTTTCTGATCATTGACGGCAACACCGGCAACATCTTTATTAATCCGGATGAAGAGCTCGTAGCGGAGTTCAAGAGGCTAATGGAGGAGTACAACAGCTTTGTAGTCGAGCTCGTCAGCGAAAAGAGCCTGCCGGCACAAACCCTCGATGGCTACGGGGTCGAGTTGATGGCTAACGTCGGCCTGCTCTCCGATCTCAAGCTGGTGCACTTCTACGGTGCTTCGGGCGTAGGCCTTTACCGGACGGAACTTCCATTCATTGCGAGAAACACCCTGCCTACCGAGGATGAGCAGTACCGTATCTACCGGAGAATGATCGAGGGAGCCGATGGAAAGGTTGTAACTATCCGCACACTGGATATTGGCGGTGACAAGAATATTCCATACCTGAAATTCTCCCCGGAGGAAAACCCTTTCCTCGGCCTGAGATCAATCAGGATGTGCCTGGAAAAACAGGACGTCTTCAAGATCCAGTTGAGAGCCGTGTTCCGTGCCGCTCGTCACGGTAAGGTCAAACTGCTGATACCCATGATCTCCTCTCTTGAGGAGGTCCTGAAGGTTAAAACGATCATTGAAGAGACCGTACGGGAGCTAAAGAGAGCCGGGGTTCCCTTTAACAGGAACGTTCCCATGGGAATTATGGTTGAGATACCGTCTGCTGCCGTCCTCGCCAAAAAAATGGCCAAAGAAGTAGACTTTTTCTCTATCGGCACGAACGATCTCATTCAGTATACACTTGCCGTTGACAGGAACAACAAGAGGGTTGCTCATCTTTACGACCCGATGAACCCGGCCGTCCTCAACCTCATCTACACAACTGCAAAGGCTGGCAAAGATGCCGGGATCCCCGTTGCCGTGTGCGGCGAGGTTGCAGGTGACCCGCTCTGGGCACCCATGCTTCTGGGGCTCGGGATAACCGAGTTGTCCATGAACGCAGCATCGATACCCCTTGTTAAAAGAGCAATAAGACTCATAAAACACGAGGATTCCGTCAGGGCGGCTCGAAGAGCCCTGAAGGCTGGTACAGCAGACGAAGTCAGGCGCATTCTGCAGCGGTTCGAACACCTGATAACCCTGGAGATCCTCTACACTCCCCAGGAGCAGGCAGACAGTTAATGATGGGCTTTTACGGGCGTGAGCTTTCCTGCAAAACAGCATATGTGCCTGTATGATATTCCCGGGTAAACAGGACAAAGAAAAACCCGGGACAGTGCTGGCTATCCCGGGGCCCCCCAATGAAGAGACTCTGGTCCACTCTTCAATGTGAAATAATACTCAGCTAACCTCTTTTGTCAAGTAAAATTAGCATTCAACACAAATAACAGGGATTTTTTGTCCACCGGGCCTTGACCCGGCACCGAAGCGGCACTATTATCGCAGCCCAGAATATCTTTCTCTGGGAGAAGTCATGGGCATTGAGAATTTTGCCGGGATCGTGATCGTCAACAGCAAAGGGGATCTCCTTCTCGTCAAGAACAGGGACGACTACGCCTACGCTATACCGTGGTGCAGGGTGCGCCCTGGTGAAATGATAAAAGATTGCCTCGCCGCAAGGGTCATGGATCTCACCGGCCTGAATGTCGAGCCGGTATTCCTGGAACCGAGCGAGAACATCGATGACGAATCACACCACATATCCTTCGACCATGTGGGTTTCGTGGATACAGAGGAGCACTACTCGACCAGAGACAACCTTGACTATTTATGGGTCAGGCCCAGGGAGCACACCCTGATCCCGCTGGTGCCAATGACGCGTAAAATAATTGAAAGATATATCAGGCAAACTGAATCAAG
>CAYVSA010000001.1:0-86169 GCA_964454175.1 uncultured Pseudomonadota bacterium | reverse complement strand
CCCAGGTGGACCAGCGAGGCCGGATCGATGCTCGCCCCCCTGATCTGTGCCCCGAAATGCAAGTGGGGACCACTGGCCCTGCCGGTGGCGCCGACCCTGCCTATGACCTGGCCTTTCGCGACTTTCTGACCAGCTTTGACCTCGAATGCGCTCATGTGGGCGTAGATCGTACTCACCCCCCATCCGTGGTCTATAACCATGGTCTTCCCCGACAGCAGGAAGTCCCGCGCAAGAGATACAACGCCACTGTTTGACACGGCAATGGGTGTCCCCAGGGGAGAAGCGATGTCCATGCCCCGATGCGGGGACCTCTTTTCCCCGTTGAGCACCCTTCTGACACCAAAGCTGCCCGTCGTCCGCCCTGAAAGGGGCATTATAAAAGGCCTTTGCCAGTAGCGGTGCCGTGTCCTGCGATCCAGCACACGTCTGATATCACTATTTTCGGTATTGACCCTGGTTATGTGTTCCCCGGACAGATCAACCATTCCCTGGGGAAGAATAAGCGATTGGGTGCTAAAATCTCTGCCCTGGACTTTCAGGTCCGCTTGTATCCTGTATGGAGCCTGACCCTGGTTGGGGAAAAGCTCTATCTGCACCGGGTAGACAGCGTATTTATAATTCAGGTCTATGGCCACCAGGGCAACGTAGCCATCCTGGCCCGTTTTGATGAGGGGGAACCTTTCCCCACCGGCAGTTGCTTCTGCCCTGGAAAGCTTCAACGGCGCCTCCACCTTCAGTGCCACGGCTGAACCGGGCTTGACTGAGACAGGGTCCCAGGTCACCCTGAGGGTGACAGCGACCGCCGGGGAGGCGAGCATCAATATCGCTGCCAGGACCGCCGAAAGTCCAGCACTCAGGGCCCGGGCTTTACCTGGAAGACGCAAACTGATAACCTTAATGTTGAAAGGAACTTTATCCGGCATGAGCGCACACATTACTACACTTTTATGCTCGTGTTAACGGTCAATTGGCAGCCCATTTGACGCAGGATCAGGAGCGGTCTTCAAATATCAATTGGGAAGGGTGGAAGTGATGTCCGAACTGAAACTCAATCTGAAGGAGATCATAGAAATAGCAGTCCAGATCGAGGTTGCCGGAGCGGCATTTTACAAGCGCCTCAAGGAGCTTTCCCAAAACGCCGAGCTAAAAAGACTTTACAAAAACCTGGAGATTGCGGAACGCATCCACATCAAGGATTTTGAAGCGGTCCTAAAGTCGGCTTCAATGAAGCGTCCGGGGGCAGGTTACTCAACCACTGCCCAGGACCTGCTATATCTGAGAGCCTTTGCCGCAAAACGGATATTCAGCGATACACAGGATGCCACTTCCAGGGCGGAAACCCTCACAGACCCGCTCCAGGGAGTCGATATGGCCCTTGAATTCGAGCTCAACTCCATTGCCTTTTTCAGGGAAATGGCCGATGTGATAGAGGACCCTGAGGACAGGGCGTCGGTCCAGGAGCTTGAACACCAGGAAAAAGAACATGCGTCCATGCTGTACAGGGTCCGCCAGAAGATGGAAAAGGGCAAAACCCCCTAGGCAACGCCCTCTACAACGATATCTTCACTCACGTTTTCCTTCAACGCACGCTCTATACCCGATTTCAGGGTAATTTCGGACATTGGGCACCCGGAACACGCGCCGACAAGCTTTAATTTGACGAGCCCGTCGTCGGTGATCTCCACCAGTTCAGCATCTCCACCGTCAGCCTGCAGGGATACTCGAACCTTGTCCAGAACTTCCTTGATCTTCTCTTTGTCTACCATATTTTCCTCCTGATCCAGCGTCAGCTTCAGTGAAGCTGCAGTTTGTATCACAGTTGACCTGAGCAGGCAAGTGCTCAGGTTTTTTTCAACAGGTCCAGAAACCGCCCGAAAATAAGTGATCCGGAAAGGGCTGTTCTCGGCAGATAGCTATCTGCTTTGGACAGGATATCCTCTGGGTCCAGCCCCATCGCGCATGCACTCGCCTCGTCTTCACGTATCCACTCTTCAACCATCCCCCGGGTCGCCTCCAGATGAAACTGGAATCCATATGCAACATCCCCGAACCGGAACGCCTGATTATTGCAAACCGGGGATGATGCCAGCAAAACAGCATTCTCCGGGATATCGAAGGTCTCACTGTGCCAATGAAGCACCGGGACCAAAGGATCAGACCCCGAAAAAAGAACATCGTTCTGCCCTTCATTTGTGAGCGTCACATCACCCCAACCCACTTCCGGGCCGGGGCCCGGTTTAACGCTGGCGCCCAGAGCGGAAGCCAGAAGCTGAGCCCCCAGACATATCCCAAGGACAGGGATACGTCGCTCAACTGCCTCTATCAGGAAATCCTTCTCCTTTTCAAGAAGGGGCAGCCCGTCGTTGACGGACATGGGCCCTCCCATGGAGATTGCAGCAGCAAATCCAGCGGGAGTAAGAGGCAGCGGGTCGTCGTTGAAAGTTTCTACAACTATATGGTGGATACCTCTGCCCTCAAGCATATCTCCTATAAGACCTGGCCCCTCACTGGGTACATGCTGGAAGATCAATACCATAAGATCCTATTTGCCGGTGAGCCGGGCGGCAATCTTTCCACCCTGATCCCGGCACGCATCAAGGTCATTCCGGGTGGGGGTCATGTGCACTCTGATATTCTCGAAGGGAACCTTGAGCTTGAGCCCCTTCAGGCGATCCTCGATCAGCCTGGGTGCCTCTCCGCTCCAGCCGTAGGAACCGAAGGATGCCCCGAGTTTGCCCCTGAGTTTGAGTGTCCCAAGGACCGACAGAAGGTCCCATACCGGCCTAACCGCATCGCCGTTAATGGTCAGGGAACCAACGGCAATGGCATCTGCCGCCTCTACCTGATCCACGAATTCTGTTACATCGGCACTTTCCAGGTCGAAGATCTTCACTTCGCATCCGTTTTTGCGCACTCCATCAGCAAAGCTTTCGGCCATAGCCGCAGTATTGCCGTATGCACTGGCGACAAAGACTAAAACAGTGGGGGTCTCATTCTTGCCCGGAACGGAACTCCACGCCCTGTACTTTTCCATATAACTCTTAATGTCCGTCCTGAGTACCGGCCCGTGGCTGGGGCCGACCGTTCCTATGTGCAGGTCCTCTATCTTTTCAAGGGCCCTCAATATGTGCTCCTTGAAGGGGCGCATTATGTGATCGTAGTAGAACTTGTAATAATAAGAAAAATCGTCCACCAGGTCATCGAACATGCGCTCATCGGAAAAGTGGCAGCCCAGGAAATCACATGAGAAGAGAACCTCGTCCTCGGGAAGATACGTGAACATGGTGTCAGGCCAGTGCAGGAAGGGGGCCTCAATGAATTTAAGTGTCTTCCCGCCCAGGTCCAGTTCATCACCATCCCCGACAGCCTTAACATCCACATCCCTGTTAAGGATGCCCTTTACCAGGGGCACAGCGTTCTTCGAGGAGATAAGCTGTGCGGATGGAGCTGCTTCCATAAGGGCAGCCAGGCCTCCTGTGTGGTCCGGCTCGGTGTGGTTCATGATTATATAATCCAGCTGAGACGGGTCAATGTACTCGCTTAACCTTTTCAGGTACTCGTCGGCAAACTTCGCCTTAACGGCCTCTATGACAGCAGAAGAATTCTCGCCCTGAACAAGGTAGGAGTTGTAGGTGGTTCCGTGCTCAGCGTGCATGATGACGTCGAATACCCGTAGGAGAGGGTCCCTGACACCTACCCAATGGACCCCCTCCGCAAGCTTGATCGGTTTCACTTGATCAGACCTCCTCGAAGAAGCTCTTGTCGGCGCCGCAATCGGGACAGACCCAGTCATCTGGAATATCCGCGAAGGCTGTGCCGGGATCTATCCCTTCGTCAGGTTCACCCGCCTCCGGGTCATAAATGTAGCCGCATACACTGCACCTGTACTTTTTCATCGATATCCTCCTTTTTAAAAGCGTTCCAACCGCGAATCTAAATACTTCCCCAAGGTTACCCCGGTGTCAATGGAACATCAACCCTGGAGTGTCTTTTTCCTGTAGATGCAGGTCCTGGCCACCGGAACTGCCAACCTGATAAACAGCGAACCAAATACCAGGCGGCCAACAACTATCCAGAGAAGGCTGGCTCCAACTGCCACGAATACAAGGGAATCCTCTATCATGGCGTGATTGGTCCCGAGAAAAAGGTTGGTCGCCAGGACCTCCTCCCCCGAAAAGGTATCTGCCTTTGCCTCATCCACAATAAGGCCGGCTCCGTAGGCAAGTCCCAGGATGAGGCCCACTGCTGCCACAAACGAGGTCTTCCTGTCCATGCCCAGGACCTTCATGGGCGGCTGAAGGAGGTTCATGAGCCTGTCCATCAGCCCGAACTCCCTGAGGACCTCTACGGCAACCATGAGCAATACGACGATCAAGACAATTTTTATCATGGACAGGGCATTTCCCAGCAATACAACGGTAAAACCCTCTGCCTGCTGCGAACCCGAAGAGTGTATCAGTGGAGCGGAAGATTCGGGCACCAGCCTGGCGAAAATGAAACCAGCAATGAGGGCCGCCGTTATTCTCGAAATGAGCATAACAGCCGCAGGAGTGCCGGCCTTGCTCTGAACGGCCGTCTCTACGATAAGGTTGTGGGCAATTAGTATCATGATTGCGAGCACTGTCATTGATTTTGCCGTAAGGGTAAGGTTCACAGCCACGGCTATGGCTGCGTAAATATTGACCAAGCCACCTGTCAGCAGAGCAAGAGATGCCTCGCCCGGCAGGTGAAATACGGACATCAGTGGAGCCGCTGCCTGCGCTATCGCCGCGAGCAATCCCGCAGTTTTCAGGATGTTGACCAGGACAATGGTGGGAACCATGACCTTGACGAGAAACCACGACGTAAAGAAACCGCTTAACAGGCCCCTTTTGACGCTCGCCCCTAATCTGGCAGAAAAAGGCAGGGCTGCTGAATGACCAGCTGATTCACGATGGCTTGACATGGAGTTTTTCCATTACCTGGCGAACTTTCCCCCAGCGAACTGCCCCAGAACAGTGCTTACGAGAAAAAGGGGGATGTAGGCATAGGAGAAGTGCGCGCCCACTCGCATCAGGATAATAAAGGGAATGGGAAGATGGATGGCGAGGAACCAGCCCACAGAGTACTTTCTGCACCTGACCCGCCACCGTCCAAAGGGGAGGGTGAGAAAAAAGGTGATCAGAAGTAGAAAAACGAGCAATATCGAGGGATTGGAGATAATGGACATGGCACCTTTTAGCAGTAAGCCGTCGTTTTATCAAGCCATCAGATTATTTTCAAATTAATCACGGCCAAAGGCCCGTGGACTCATAAGAACTACATTGGACTAATCCTGTTTGTTACATTATTATTGTTTCTGGCTCAATTCAGAGGACTGAGGAACGAAAATGAGCGTTACGCGAAGAATATCAGAAAAAGGCGTCATCCACCTGGATCGTGCGACCCTCATCGTCAACGAGGGACCCGATAAGGGCCGGTCTGCCAACCTGGGAGAAGGTGTTCTCCTCATCGGAACAGCAGATGAATGCGACCTGACCCTGACCGACCCGACGGTTTCCAGGCGCCACGCAGAAATTTCCAGGACCCGGGAGGGGTTCTTTCTACAGGATCTGGAAAGCACGAACGGCACTTTAGTGGACGGCACCAGGGTTGACAGGGCCTACCTGAAAGACAGGGCCACGGTTCGCCTGGGTAAAACCTCTGTCAACTTCGGGCTCAGCGAGGAGACTCTGATCCCCACACCTTCTGCCAAAAAGCAGTTCGGCGAAATGGTGGGAAAGAGCCGTGAGATAAGAGAGTCTTTCTCCCTTTTAAAACGTCTCTCGGGTTCCGATGTCACAGTTCTGCTGGAAGGCCAGACAGGGACAGGGAAAGAGCTTGCAGCCAGGGCAATTCACAAAGCCAGCCCCAGATCGTCGAAGCCCTTTGTCGTTTTTGACTGCTCCACTGTCCCAGCCGAGCTCATGGAGAGCGAACTCTTCGGGCACGAAAAAGGAGCATACACCGGCGCAGGCGATACGAGGCAGGGTGCGGTGGAGCTGGCCAACACCGGGACCCTTTTTATCGATGAAATAGGCGAGCTGCCCCTGGCCCTGCAGCCCAAGCTGCTCAGGCTCCTCGACAGGAGAGAGTACCGCCGTATTGGCGGTGAAGGACTTGCCAGAGCAGATGTCAGGTTCGTGACAGCTACCAACCGCAGCCTGGAAAATCTCGTCTCAAACGGACAGTTCAGACAGGATCTCTACTACCGGGTCTGCGGCGCCATGGTAAAGCTGCCATCGCTAAGGGAGCGAGCCCCTGACATTTCCTACCTGGCTGTGCACTTTCTGGAAGAGATCAACAGCGACACTGGAAAGCAGTTTAAACTCAGCCCGTCGGCTGTGGCTCTCATGGAGAGCTACGCATGGCCTGGTAACATAAGGGAACTGAAAAACGCTCTCCAGACAGCTGCTGCCCTCGCGGATGGTACGACTATTAACGATACCGATCTATCTCTGCTACCTGTCGTGGGCACCGAGGCCGGGTCAGGGTCCATCAGGGAAGCTGAGGCTGATTCCATTAGAAGGGCGCTTGCAGCCTCCGGAGGAAACAAGAGAAAAGCGGCGCGTCTTCTGGGTATCGCACCTTCTACACTTTATTCGAAGATAAAGAAGTATAACATCAGATAGCGCTCAATGTTCAACGCTCAGGCTAACTGATCAACCTGGGTCATTAGACCTGGGACCTGGGCCCGGTCTTTTCCAGCCCGTCCAATCCGCAAACACCTGTTCGAAAACCGTACACACTCCATCATGATGTCTGACCTTACAGAACCTGCTGTAATCGTTCAACATCCCGAAAAACAAGCACTTCCTGAAATACATCTCTTTTGCTCCGAAACGGCCCGATCCTTGCTCAGTATATCGGTATGAACGGGCTGTTAGAAACAGGATCACATAAATCAGAGGAGGTATGAACATGAGAAAGTGTATCGGGTGTGAAGCGGAGATCGGGAATGATCTGGAGTATTGTCCAGAATGCGGCGAACCAATTGCTGATTACGGTGAGGGGTCGGATCTTTCGCCCGAAGCAGTAGACGATATTGGGGATGAGTCCCTCCCTCACCTTCTGCTTGAAAGCGGGGAGCGCCTTGAGCTCAAAGCGGGAGACATCGTCCTCGGACGCATGGATCCCATTGAAGGGATCCATCCTGATCTGGACCTCACCAGCTTCAGGGCCTACGACCTTGGGGTTTCCAGAAAGCACGCAATAATCCTGAGGGATGCGGATGAGTACATGCTGGAGGATCTAGGGAGCGCCAACGGTACCATCGTAAATACCGAGAAGGCCGAACCTGGCGTCAGGATACCCCTGAAAGAGGGTGACACGATCTTCCTGGGAAAGCTCAAGGCAACATTCCATACACTGGGTGAGGAGGGAGGCTTATCATGAAAGTCAGCGGCAGCAGGGTTGCCAGGACAACGACTGTCGGCTTGTGCGCAGCATTAAGTGCCGCCCTGCCCATAGGAATACTCCTGGTATTGAACCTGAGCGGGCTGACCCTGGGAGTGCTCTCCGGCGCAGTGCTGGCCGGCATACTGGCGGGTTTCTTTTCTGCCTTTAATCACTTGTGGACACAACGTGCCGGCTCTCTTATAGCCAGAACAATACCGTCGGTCATTGCCGGCTTCGCTGGAGGCGGCATGGCAGCTTTTGCCGGGCAGGCACTATATTCTTCGTGGGGAAGCAGCCTTGTCAAGAGCGCCTCAGCCGGGGTACTCATACCCCTGTCAGTCGGCACCGCCGTGGGCTGGTCACTCACCGGCATTGCTGTCGGCCTTGCCGTGACGCTGCCGTCTGCCGATACGAGAAATGCATGGACATGGACAGTACTGGGCGGTGCGGCAGGTGGTTTCACAGGCGGTTTTGCGATGCAGGTATTCTTGCCTCTCCTGGGGACGGGGAGCCTGATCCTTGGCCTCAGCGCCCTGGGCGCCGTAATGGGTCTTGGCATATCCTGGGCAGAACAGGTCCTGTCAAAAGTAAGCCTGCAGGTCCTTGAAGGTCCTGGCAGGGGTTCCATTCTCAACCTTGGCGGCATTTCTTATATCGGGAGTGACAAAAAGTGCAGGATCTTCCTCACGGAGGCCGGCATTGCTCCTCGACATGCCAGGATATCTGCAAGGAGGGGAGATCTGCTCCTCGAGGACCTGGGCTCCCACACTGGCTGTCGCCTCAACGACAGGAAGATCTCCAGTACGCAGGCGCCTCTCACCCACGGGGATCTGATCAGGGTAGGCAGAAGTCTTTTCAGGATCAACGCTCCCGGTGCTGCCGCTGCTGCTGTCCTGATCCTTGCGTTATGCCTCGCAGCTCCTGCTGCTGTCCGGGCCGATAACGCCCTGGTGCCCGACTCACTGGACGGGTCTGTGCGGATAACCCAGATCGATTCTTCCGACTATCCGGTTGTGGACATGTACGTGACCCTTCCACCCGCTCTGAGGCCTGGAAAAGTACGGGGCATGCGGGTGTTCGAGGGCCAGAACGAGGCATCACTTCTTGAGGTCCGTGACCTGACTGTTGCAAAAAGGGAAGAAGCCATGACTGTTTCCCTTATTATGGACAGCAGCAGGAGCATGGCGGGCATAAAGCTGACAGAGGCAAAAAGGGCCCTTGAGACATTTTCACAGACGCTGCCCCCCGATGCCAGGATAAATCTCGTCACCTTCAGCGACGGTGTCCGGGTCCCGGCAGCCGGCATTTCTCCTGAGTCGATCTCCAGCTACAGTGAAGGTATAAGAGCATCGGGCCACACGGCTCTTTTTGATGCCATCGTAACCGGAACAGACATGCTTTCTTCCGTTTCGGGGAGAAGGGCAGTTCTGGTGCTCACCGATGGGATGGCCAACAGGGGAAGTCACTCAATGGAATCGGCCCTGGAAAAAGCCGAAAACGAGGGGATCAGCCTGCTTTTTGTGGGACTTGGCAGCGATGTCCGGAGAGAGCGCCTGAAAAGAATGGCCAGCAGGACTGGCGGCAAAGCAGTGTTCACGACTGCTCCCGGGGAACTTTCCTCACTCTTCGGTCAGATGGGCCAGGAGCTGGCCCGGGAAGTACTCGTCAGATATAAATCTACAGGTGAGCAGCTGTCCGTTGTTCCTGTCCGGCTGGCTCTTGATTCAATGGGGCTAACTACACAGGCCAGGGGAAGGTACATGCCGCCGACTTCTTCCATTTTCGGGAACGCGGGTTCCATTTCGTGGATCCTGATCGTCTTCGGTCTGCTGGGTCCGGCAGGTCTGTTTTCAGCTTCACGGCTAACTTCTTTCGTCCTGGCAAAGGATCCCATCATGCTCGTGGAGGGATCTTCTCAGGCAACGCGGCTCCTTACTAAAGTTCTGACAGATAAGGGTATGACGGTCCCCATGAACATTGGCGGGAAGACTGTCATGGTTAACAATCAGCCAGTTTCCGGGTCGAGGACGCTCAAAAGAGGCGACACGCTCACCTGGGGTGAGACAACCATCCTGTTTTCAAAAAAATAACTCAGTCGGGGCCCGCACCCTGCGGGCTCCGGTGTTTGACCTCATGAGACAACTGTGATAGCAAATCTGTAGTATCCCTGATAGAGGGTACTCAGACAGTTTAATTTCCGTCCATGAGAGGTCAAATCTATGTCCAAATCCGATCAGGAAGATTTCCTGCCCACAAGGGAGATCCAGAAGGAAGGCAAGTCCGGCCGCGGCAAAGGACAGCAGAAGGCCTACCTTGCTATCCTAACAGGCCCCAGGGCCGGCAGCCAATTATCCTTACCAGGCGACCGCCAGGCGATCATCGGCAGAGGTACAGACTGCGCAATACGTCTGGACGACAAGGATGTGTCGCGCCGTCACGCCTCGCTGCAGCCCTTCGGCAAGGACTACTACGTAATGGATATGGGGAGCACCAACGGTGTTCTTGTTAACGGTGAACAGGTGGAAAAGAAAATGCTCAAGCACGGCGACAAGATCTCCGTGGGGCAGCAGATCCTGCAGTTCATTCTGGCCGGTCCAGAGGACATCCGCCTGTAACCGGGCATTTCAGTCTTCCCAAACCAGACCATGGGCCGAAAGCTTGGCAACTACGAGGTATTAGACGAGATCGGGCGCGGCGGCATGGCTGTTGTCTACAAAGCCCGTCAGCGCTCCCTGGACAGGATCGTCGCGATCAAGGAACTGGACATAAAACGCGTGGGGGAAGATCCCCGGGCGGGGGACCGTTTCAAGCTCGAAGCAAAAGCAGCAGCATCCTTACACCATCCCTCAATCATCACCGTCCACGATTTCTGGGAAAGAGGCAAAAAAGCTTATATTGCCATGGAGTTCGTTGATGGCCTGGAACTCAAGGAAGTGCTGGATAACTCCGGCGCGCTCGACCCGATACTGGCCACGCTGATCGCCCTGCAGATCTGCAGGGCTTTAAAATATGCCCATGAAAGGGGTATCATTCACAGGGATGTTAAGCCCGGGAATATAATGCTTTCACGTACTGGTGACGTAAAGCTGGCCGATTTCGGGATAGTTTTTGTTTCCGGAACCACAGATCTGACCACAACCGGCGCCATAATCGGCACGCCCTCGTACATGTCTCCTGAACAGATAAGGGACGAAGCACCGGGACCAGCCTCAGATGTCTTCAGCCTCGGTGTGGTCCTCTATGAAACAGTTACCGGATCAAGGCCATTTGCGGCCAAAAATGAAGTTGCTCTGACCCACGCCATCCTTCGCAAAAGGCCTTTGCGGCCTGGTCGCCTCAATTCCCGTATTGGCTTCAGGCTATCCAGGATCATAATGAAATGCCTCAGGAAAAAACCTCACAAACGTTATGTAAACATGGACGAACTGGAAGCGGCCCTTCTCAAATCCTTACCACGCAGGGCCCCGAACCTGGAAAGGGAGATCGTCAGGCTGATAGCTTCAGCTGATCACTCGGACGGGCAGGAAGACACAATCCCCCTGAAACCGCACAGAGATATCTCCAGAACAGGGCACTTCCTCTCTCTGACCGGTCTGGTCTCCCTGCTTGTTCTCATAATCCTGCTCGTTATGCCTCCCATTCCCCGCAAAAGTGTCGTTAACCAGGCCAGTATGGATTTACCACCATCACATTTATTTATTGTGGCATATCCCTGGGCGGAAGTTGTACTGGACGATGTGAAGATTGGATACACCCCGAGAGTGGCTCCCTTCGAAGTGTCTTCGGGCCGACACAAGCTGGTCCTGAAAAATCCGCAGTTGGGCACGAGATCATACAATCTGTCCCTGGATCCGGGCGAAGCGGCCTCCATAAAGGTCGACTTTTTGGAGGGCAGCCGTTGAGACGGCTGATCGTGGTGCTGGCCGCTTTATTAACTCCAGCCATTTTTTCGGCACATGCTCACGGCAGTGTCAGGTATCACACGGTCAGAAGCGGTGAATCCCTGTCTTCCATTGCGGCATCCTTCTACGGAAAAAAAGAGACATTCAAACTGGTAGCCCTTTATAACAGCATCGATCATCCGGAAAAGATCAAACCCGGGGTAAAGATCCTGCTGCCGTACTCAGACATTGTGACGCTGCAGCAAGGTGAGAGCCTGAGCGCCGTTGCAGAGAGGGTGTGGAAGGATTCTCGACTTTACCCCGTACTGGCAAAGGCAAACGGCATTAGACAGCCGGAGAGGGTTTCGGCGGGCACTTCCCTTTACGTACCCGTACTTGTGCCATACAGGCTCGGTCAGGCGGAGACTCTCTCTACTGTTGCAAAAGACCTCATGGGCGATCTCCTTGCCTACGAGCAGATCGCACTGGTGAGCGGTATAAAGGATCCGGCCAGAGTCCCTATTGGAACCATGATAAAAGTTCCCGTGGTGATAAAGCGGTCCTCCAATAAAAGTGTTTCCCCTCAACCAAAGAGGAAGACTGTTTCCGAAAAGGGGAAAATATCCGCCCGCACATCATCCCTAACAGGGGCTGCTGCCGAGCTTGACCGCCTCATCAGCAGAGCCGAAAATGAATTCAGGAAGGGGAACTTCCAGAACGCCAAGAGCATGCTCTTGAAGATAGAGAGCAAACTTGTGGCGAAAAAGCACGCGGGAGCCTTGAGGACCCTCGCCCTGTGTCACTACGCATACGGAGACAGCACCCTTGCGCTTGAGGCACTGATAAAGGCCTACCGCCTGGACCCCGCCTTTAAACCTGAGCCAGCCATGGTAAACCCTGAGCTCATGTCCTTGTACAGGAAGGCCCGCGGCAAGGCCAGGCGCTGACAGGATGATGTCTTCCGTAGACAGACAAATTGGGAAAGCCCGCACCTCCAGGGCCGGCACCCGGAACAGACACGGGGCTGTCTGAGGGTAGGCAGAATAAAAAAAGGAGGCCGCGAAGGGCCTCCTGCATTGCAGGAAATTCTCGTTATTTCAAACAGTCAATGTTTCCTCCCTGGCCTTATCCTCAAGTTCTTTAATGCGCCTCTTCATGTCCTCCTTCTCGCCCATTCGCTGCATGATATATATCCTGTACGCCATTCCGAGGATCACCAGGAAGAGAGCAGAGCTCCTCAGGGCGACGAAAGGAATAGTAAAGCCAAGAGCTACCTCGGCCAGCGTCAGGAAAGCGAGGATCAGAGCTATTATTATCCAGATCAGCATTGCAGCCTCCTCTATGCCCACCGGGTGGGCTTTCAACAACAGGCCTCCGGAAACAACGCGCCCCACCAGGAACGGGCTTTGAAACCATAAGCCTTACTGTTCAATAAAGGTTAGACAACCCTGGAGGCGATCCATTACAAAATTTAGCACATTGCGTATTATTTTTGCCTGGAAAATACCGGTGAAAATACACGGCGTGAAGGGCCGCAAAGAAATTTCGATGTGGAACTGATCATATATCGTCGGCGCGCCTGATATTGTAAGCCGCACGGCCCTCGGCGATCACCTTCTCCTTATTGCCCTTGATGTAGACCTTAGTGCTCACTACCGCTACCCGGTTGCCAACTCTTACCACATTTGCCTCGGCAACGAGGTCGCCGTCAGGGCCAGGCCGCAGATAATCTACCCTTATGTCGATAGTTGAGATGCCGTCATCTACGCTGAAGTGGGTCCAGACTGCAGCGCCGCCGCTGACATCGATCAGCGTAGATATGATACCGCCGTGAAGGGCTGGCCTTCGCACGTCACCCAGGAATTCCTTCCTGAACGGGAGCATGAGTTTTGCGTAGCCTTCTTCGAGGTCAACGATCTTCAGCTTGAGAAATGAATGGAACGGAACTTCCTCCAACATAAACTTTTTGAGTCCATCCAGGTTTTTATCCAATTGGTCCTCCCTTTTTGTGCCGCCCCTTTTCCAGCCTTGGAGGTTACACTCATATTCAATTCGAAGCAAGATTAATCAACGCTAAACATGATGTAAGTTATTAATATTAATAGATTTTGTTGTCAATTGTCAGATTTTTAAGGTGTCTGACTTCAATTAATGCGTTACCAAATAGCCTTTTGTAAAACTTAAATTATAATAGAAATAAGGTTTATAATGATATTTTACATGACATCCGAACAAGGAGGTTACTAATGGCTCAGATCACTCTTAAGGGAAATCCGGCCAATACTGTCGGAGACCTGCCCGAAAACGGGAGCATGGCTCCAGGCTTTTTGTTGACTTCGAATGATCTTGCAGATGTCTCCCTGGAGGATTTCGCCGGCAAACGTCTTGTCCTGAACGTTTTTCCCAGTCTGGATACTGACGTCTGTGCAGCCTCAGTCAGGAAATTCAACGAGGAGGCCGGCAAACTCACCAACACTGAAGTGCTTTGCATCTCAAAGGATCTGCCCTTCGCCCAGAAGCGGTTCTGCGGAGCCGAGGGCCTGGATAACGTAATCACCCTCTCGTGCTTCAGGTACAGGAGCTTCGGTGACAATTACGGGGTCAGGATCGCAGACGGACCACTTGCCGGGCTCATGTCAAGGGCTGTTATTGTAATTGGAGAGGACGGAAGGATCCTTTACAGCGAACAGGTCCCGGAAATCTCTCAGGAACCTGACTATGACAGCGCTCTGGCTGCCATCGGCTGAGATTTGATCCCACTTACATACATTAATTTCTTCGGTGCAGGCTGTTGAAAACAGAGCCCGGATCAGCCCAGACAAGGGTGCTGCTGCTTTCCGCTTACGATGCCGGCAGCCACCGGCGCTGGAGGGAGCAACTCGAAGAGCACATTCCAGAACATTCCTGGTCTGTCCTGTCCCTGCCGCCACGTAATTTTGCATGGCGAAGCAGGGGAAATGCTCTTACCTGGGCGGCAGGTTCGCGTGATATTCTGGAACAGGGCCACGACCTTCTCCTGGCAACATCCATGACCGACCTTTCGGCCCTGAAGGGGATGGTCCCTTCCCTTGCAGCACTACCCAGTGTTGTCTACTTTCATGAAAATCAGTTCGCATACCCCGAACGCCTGGAACGTAAAGAGGGGCAGAATTACATGATAACGAACCTCTACACAGCCATGGCCTCCGATCTGGTAGTATTTAACTCAATTTACAACAGGGACTCATTTCTGGAAGGTGCCGCCAGCCTCCTGGGTATGCTCCCTGACTGTATACCTGACGGAGTTATCCAGGGCATTGAAGCCCGTTCCGAGATTGTCCCCGTGCCGCTTGACAGTTACTGCTACAACCCCGGAAAACCACCCAAAAAAGGTTCACCACTCACAATTTTGTGGAACCACCGCTGGGAATACGACAAGGCGCCTGATCGCTTTTTCAGAGCTCTTTACGAGATATCTGAAGGTGGCGGCAGCTTCAGGCTCAACGTACTCGGACAGCGTTTCAGAGAGTGCCCGGAGATCTTTCCTGAGGCCAGAAAACGCCTTGCACGACACATAAGCACGTGGGGTTTTGTTGAAGATGTGTCAGAATACAGAAAGATAATACGACAGAGTGATGTAGTAGTATCCACATCGCTTCACGAATTCCAGGGTATCGCCCTGCTGGAGGCGGTTGCTTCAGGGTGTCTTCCCCTGGTTCCTGACCGATTGGCCTATATGGAATTCATACCTGATGATTTCAGGTTCAAGTCCTGTTTGAATGACCCGGATGCGGAGATTGTCGAACTTGCAGGCAGGCTAAGGGAAATGGTGAGGAACCCCGACGAGATCAGATGCCGGAAGGCGCCAGATATGACACACCTCTCCTGGGACAGCCTGGCAGACAGGTACAGGGAAGTCCTGGACCGGACAATAAGACCGTAAAAAGGAAGGCACCCCGCAGGAGGAAAGATTGGACAGCAGATTGTTCGAACCGATCGAGATCGGCAATGTAATTATCCCAAACAGGTTCGTGCGGAGCGCAACCTGGGAGGGGATGTGTGATGATGACGGCCGCCCGACTCAAAGGCTCGAAAAACTCTACTGTGACCTCGTCGGGGGCGGCGTAGGCCTCATAACAACCGGCTACACCTATATACACCCCCACGGAAAGCAGATGGTTGGTACTCTCGGCGCGTGGGCCGATGATATCATCCCTTCCCTTCGACACCTGGCCGAGGCTGTACACGAAGCAGGTGGAGTTGTGTTTCCCCAGCTGATGCACGCCGGTGCCCAGACATCCCAGAGGGCAACAGGAAGAATACCCATGGCGCCGTCTCCTGTTCCGAGCCCGTTCTATTCAGGAGTTCCCCGGAAGATGACGGTCACGCAGATCGATGGAACTATAATGGATTTTGCGCTCGCCGCGGGTCGGCTTGCTGCAGCAGGCTTCGACGGGATCCAGCTTCACGGGGCCCATGGCTACCTGATCAACCAGTTCCTGTCACCCCTCACCAACAGGAGATCGGACGAGTACGGAGGATCGGAAGAAAAGCGCTTCCGCTTCCTGGCGGAAATTGTTAAAGCAGTTCGAAGCACCGTAGGAGATAGCTTCCCCGTGACTATCAAACTTTCCGGATCGGACAATCTTGAGGGAGGCATCGAAATTGCGGAAGCTGTCCGGACAGCTGTCCGGTTGGAGAAACTGGGTATTAACGCTATCGAGGTCAGCGCCGGCACCTCCGGGTCCGGCGACGGCGTCCCCGTTCGCAAGGGCATTAACAGGCCAGAAAAGGAAGCCTACAATGCACGCCTGTCCTCAGAGATAAGAAAGAACGTCAGTATACCAGTGATCCTCGTGGGCGGCCTGAGGACATTTTCCCTTATTGAGGACCTCTTAAGGGACGGCGCCGCTGACATGTTCGCCCTCTCGAGGCCCCTGATCAGGGAACCGAACCTGATAAATATCTGGAAGGATGACCCATCTCACCGAGCCACCTGCATCTCGTGCAACCTGTGCTTCCGGCCGGGCATGAGAGAGGGAGGGATATACTGCGTTGTCCAGCGTAAATTAGACGAAAAAGATTGAGTCCGTTAACCTTCAATATATAACTTTGATAGTGTCGTAAAAAGTCCATGAGTGGCTTTTTACTCCTCGGAAAACGAAAAGTGTCATTTTCCCTTTCCTCTCGAATCAACAACCAAAAACACACTGGTCAAAAACAATGTTCTGTTTGAGGTATATCAATGTCGGGCGACGTATCTTTGGATATTCTTTACTCGAAACCTGTTAAAATCAGCGTATAGAGCACTATTATTGAAAGGAGTTTACGATGGCAGAACATAAGCAGGGCGACATGTCATCCGGCATGCCCCACTCAGAAGCGCTGGACCTGGAGAGCCTCGTTGATTACTCATCAGGTTCGGTTGTTAGCCGCACTATAGTCAAGAGCAGTAAAGGCACTGTGACCCTGTTTTCATTCGACCAGGGAGAGGGGCTCAGCGAACACTCCGCTCCTTTCGACGCTCTTGTCCAGGTCCTGGACGGAAAGGTTGAGATAAAGATCGGGGAAGAAACAGTAACAGCCTCCACAGGCCAGTCAGTGATGATGCCGGCCAACATTCCCCACGCCCTTAGTGCCATTGAACGCTTCAAGATGCTGCTGGTGATGGTCCGGGATTAAACCGGTACCGGCACGTGCGACATGTGCGGAACGGGGACCCTTTTTTCATAAACAAGAAAATGGCGCCATAGGGCGCCATTTTCAGTTCATGTTCACGTCGGACAATGGCGGTCAATCCTCGAAATCGCCTGAGGGCCCCTTGTCCGAGTCGATAGCAGCAGCCTTTGAGATGATCTTGTCCTCTGTCCACTCGGCAGGGTCTTCGGTCCTGCCTGTCTTGGGGCCGAGGTCGTAATTACCGGCTGAAAGAATTGCATCTAATGCAAGGGTGGCTGTGTCGCCGGCGTTGAAAACTTCTGTCAGAAGAGTGTAGACAAAATCCTCTACCGCACCGGCCATCCTTACCCTGACATCTTCCGGCTGGCCCAGGAGGTGGTTCTCAAAGGGGAGGTTGAGCTTCTTGTAATCCCCGCCCTTGAGGCCTTTTTCTGCTGCAAAAGCAACCATATCGGACCACATCTTATCTGTTACGCCGGATTCGGAAACCTTGGCAAAATTTCCCGCATCGTCGAGCATCGCATTGCCGTAATCATTCACCTTCACACCCCAAGTTATCATCTGAAGTGCAGTGGCAACGTTAGCTTTCGTGGTGTTGGTTTCGGACGCTATCTTTCTCAAGCGTTCACTGCTGTTGCCGGAAGTTCCGTGCTGGGCACCGGAGATTTTGTAGGGCTCGATAGTCTTGTGAATTCTTGACGTCAGATCTACCTGAATACCGGCATCAGAACTCTCTATGCCGTGGGTAGTGCCGTTATTCAGGGCTATCCAGTCGGGGAACACATCGTGGGCATTAAGTCCCTGCACCAGGAACAGTGCTTCCTCTTCGGTAGAAAGGCCCTCCTTTCCCTTGATCTCTCCAACTTCCGTCTCGAGTCCGGCCCATTTTGGAACGTAATCCGCCAGGGCCAGGCTCGCAAGGAGGTTTCGGTCGTCGGGCAGGTGAGACGCGTCAATGGCGATGGAAGTTATGCCAGCATCAAACATGGAGGGTATCTCGACTTTTGCCCTCTCGACATCTTCGTCTCCCTTGATGCCATAGTGATCGGCGTGAATGGCCACTGGAACAGTGATCTTCAGTTCATTGGCAATGGCGTCTGCTATCCTGGCCAGGTTCCAGAAATTGACCGCACAGTACGCGCTGGCGCCCCCCTCGGACTTTGCTATCTCCAGGATGACAGCTGCATTGGCCCTCTGTGCTGCCGCAAGAGCGCCCCTTATGACAAACTGATTCCGGCCATTTGCGGCTATGGTCATGGCATTTCCCTTGGCGATCAAGGCTCTGTCTATAACCTTCCCACTCACAATAAGTGCTCTGGAGTTGGGAAACAGCCTCACTATATTGGGCGGGCGCCCAACTGCAAGAGCCTTCTCGAAATCTCTACTGGAAACGTCTGCCATAAAAGTTCTCCTTTGTTTCTATTACCTGGATCATTGATCTGAGGATTTAAACCTGACCAGCCTGCAAACCCCACACTCCGCCAACAACCCTCAGACTACACAAAACCGCTAATCAAAATCAAGAACCGTGATTTTCCATACCTGGCCTGGGTCAAGTGACTTTGGGCTCCGACAAAAATCCAGTCAGCGTTGGATTCTACATTGAGGCGGGCCCAAAAAGACGTATTTTTTAGGCAGTCTTTTTTCTTGTTAACATTATGTAAAGAGGGGTCCGGGTGAATCACGAAGCGAAGCTCAAAGGCTCTTGCGAAGGCGGGGGATTGCACCGGGTTCCCGGACATATATAGATTAGTTTGTGAGTGCCGCCTCAACAGCCCTCTCTATCCCGTTCTCCGGCAGGTCGTAATGAGTGACCATCCTCACAAGTTCATCGTTCAGGGCAAGCATGAGGACGCCGGCCCTCCTGAGGTGGGAAACAAAACCTCCCGCAAGGCTCATGTCACCAGGGACCGGTCTGCCCAGTTGATCCTGGTACCACTCGCTGCCGATCTTCACCATCAGGATATTTGTTTCCGGTAAAACGGGGACCTCGAGCCCCCTGATCGATGAAAGCCCTTCTGCCAGCGCCAGAACCGCATCGTGGTCCTGGCCAAGGCGCCCGGTCATGTCCCTCAGGGCTACCAGGCCTGCAGCTGCTATCACACCTGCCTGTCTCATGCCGCCGCCGAACATCTTCCGCACACGCCGCGCCTCTGCCACGAACTTCTCAGAGCCGCACAGCATAGACCCCACCGGAGCTCCGAGGCCCTTTGAAAGACAGAACATAACCGAGTCAAACCCCTCTGCAAGGTCACTTGCCTGCCTGCCGAGGAAAGCAGCAGCGTTAAATATACGGGCCCCGTCAAGATGGGTGGGTACACCGGCTTTCGCTGCAACTTCCAGGATCTGTTCCGTACAACTTCTGTCCATAACCTTGCCGCCGGCCATGTTGTGGGTGTTTTCCAGCGCGACAAGGCCCGTCCTGGACAGGTAGTAGATATCCGGCCTGACTGCGTCCTTTACCTGCTGCGCAGTAAGGAGGCCGTCATCGGTGCAGACCGGGTGTGCCAGGAGACCTGAGAGCGCTGCCATGGCAGCCATCTCGAAGTTGGAGATGTGGCTTTTTTCTTCAACGATGACCTCACTGCCGGGCGAACAATGGGTGTGCAGAGCAGTCTGGTTGCCCATGGTTCCAGAAGGCATGAAAAGAGACGCCTCTTTTCCCAGCCTTTCCGCAGCCAGCTCTTCCAGACTGTTTACAGTGGGGTCCTCACCGTATACGTCGTCCCCAACCCGGGCCTCGGCCATTGCCCGCTTCATGGCAGATGTGGGCTTTGTAACAGTGTCAGAACGCAGGTCAACGATCTCTGTATTGTCCATTTACAGCCCCTTATTCAAATAAGTAACATCCTGTCCTGAGAGAATTCCTCCCCCCCTGCCGTGTAGAACCTCTCGACCAGGTCTTCAACCGTGAGGCTCATTTTCTCCTTTCCCTCAACATCCAGGATAATTTTTGCCCTGTGCATCATAATGAGCCGGTTGCCCATCCGGATCGCCTGCTTCATGTTGTGAGTCACCATAAGGGTCGTGAGCCTGTTTTCAGATACCATTTTCTCGGTAAGATGGAGGATCTGATTGGCCGTTTTAGGATCAAGCGCTGCGATATGTTCGTCAAGGAGCATAACCTCCGGGTGCACCATAACAGCCATCAGCATCGTTAATGCCTGCCTCTGACCGCCCGATAACAGTCCCACCCTGTCTTTGAGGCGGTCCTCTAACCCAAGACTTATGTTGCCCAGCCTGTCCCGAAACAGCTCACGACTGCTCTTCCTGACGCCCTTGCCAAGTCCGTGTATTCTGCCACGCATTGCCGACAGGGCGAGGTTCTGTTCAATAGTGAGTGATGCGCAGGTTCCCAGCAGTGGATCCTGGAATACCCTGCTGATAAACGCGGCCCGTCGGTGCTCTGGCCAGGCTGTGACATCTTGACCGTGAAACAGTACGGAACCGGCATCCGCGGGAAAGCTCCCCGCAAGACAGTTAAGGAGGGTCGATTTGCCGGCGCCGTTTGACCCGATAATAGTTATGAAGTCCCCTCTCTTCACCTTGAGGCTGATATCCTCCAGGGCCAGGACCTCGTTTATACTGCCCCTGTGAAAGTACTTTGTAATTTGTTCCAGCTGGATCATTTCAGCCTCAACTTCTGCCTGACCTTCGGGAGGGTCAAGGCCGCGACCACCAGGATAGCTGTAATGAGGTTCAGGTCACTGGGGGTGAAGGAGAACCTGCCCAGCTTTAGGCCCAGTGCCAGAGCTATAGACACACGGTAGATGACTGAACCGGCAAGAGCTGCTATCACAGCCATGTTAATCGACTTGCTGCCAAGGACAGTCTCTCCGATTATCACCGATGCCAGCCCCGCCACTATTGTACCGACGCCCATATTAACGTCTGCGGCCCCCTGGTTCTGGCAGACCATTGCCCCGGACAACGCCACGAGGCCATTAGACAGACCCACACCGAAAATGATCACACTGTGGGTGTTGACCCCCTGGCTGGTTATCATCTGCTTGTTGTCGCCGGTAGCCAGTATGGCAAGGCCCATTTCGGTATGGAGAAACCACATCAGGAATACGACTGCCAGGATGGAAACAACCCCAAACAGCAGTGGCGCCGCCTGGGACGGTGACATGCCGGCTGAGTAAAGCGGGTCAAGTATGGTCCTTTTGCCAAGGAGCGTCATGTTGGGCCTTCCCATGATCCTTATATTGATCGAATAAAGAGCAATCATGGTCAGGATAGAGGCCAGGAGGTGTAGAATCCGGAATTTGGTATTCAGGATACCGGTGACCATACCGGCCAGGAAGCCGGCTCCGGCGGCTAGAAGAAGAGAAACATAGGGGTCAACGCCCTTTGTTATTGCCACAGCGCTGACGGCTGCTCCCAGGGGCAGGCTGCCGTCCACAGTGAGGTCAGGAAAATCAAGTACCCTGAACGTCAGGTAGACCCCCAGGACCATGAGCCCATACGCAAACCCCTGCTCAAGGGCTCCGGAGAAAGCGTACCAGGTCATCTGCGGCTTTCTGTATTCTCAGCAAAAGAGGGCGCAATTCCCATTACGCCCTCCCTGTTCCAAATAGTTGCTCCCACGCCGGGGTCACTGGATTATCTTGTCGGCACCCTTCATTACCGATTCCGGGACCTTCACTCCCATGTCTCTGGCCGAGTTGAGGTTCACGTACAATTTGAGATCTTTAAGGGTCTCAACTGGCATGGTTGCCGTATCGGCACCTTCAAAGATCCTGATGGCCATATCCCCCGTCTGACGCCCCATTCTGTAGTAGTCAATGGCAAGGGCTGCTATTGCCCCCCTCGGGACGGAGTCTACATCAGCTGCAAAAAGGGGCAGGTCGCTTTCGGATGATACTTTCGTTATGGCTTCGAACACGGAAACCACCGTGTTGTCTGTCGGGATGTAGATGGCTTCGGCCCTGCCAACAAGACTTCTTGCGGCCTGGGTGACTCCCCCGGAGTTGACTACGGTCGCCTCCTCAACAGTTATCCCCGATTCGGCGCTGACTTTTTTCAGGACCTTCAGGATACTGAGAGAGTTAGCCTCACCTGAATTATAAATAATACCCAGCTTCTTGATCCCGGGCAGGAACTCCTTAATAAGCTCAACCTGGCGGTCAACGGGGCTCATGTCTGTCATCCCGGAAATATTGGCCCCTGGTTTATCAAGACTTTTTACGAGTCCCGCACCAACAGGATCCGTCACAGCGGTGATCAGTATAGGCGTCTTTTTGATGACCTGTGCGCATGCCTGTGATGTTGGTGTTGCAATGCCGAGCACCAGGTCGGGCTTCTCACCGAGGATCTGTCTGGCTATAAGGTTTGCCGTGGAGATGTTGCCCTGGGCAATGTGAACATTGTACTTAACATCGTACCCCTTCTCTTTCAGCGTATCCTGAAACCCTTTTCGAACGGCATCAAGTGCAGGGTGTTCCACTATCTGGTTCACCGAAACAGTGTAGCTCCTTGCACCAGCCGGGGCCCCGATACTCACAGCAATTACAACAATTATCCAGGAAACAAACAGCTTCTTCACAACACACCTCCTCTGGCCGGACCACGCATTTGTTTTGCGGCCCATCATTGTCGAGCAGGACGGCTCGGACTCCTCAAACCGAAACAGATGAACTTAAATTAATCTAGACGCAACTAAAGCCTGCGTCAAGGAAATGAAGATTCCGGGAGATGCATCAGGTTCAATAGACTCGGGCCCCGACCGCCAGCAAATCAGGGTAAATGTTTTCTCAGTGTTCGCAGGAGGCTCCGTGTACGTGGCTGCTTTCCAGTTCCTCTGCCGTTGCCTTCCTGAGTTCAAGTACAGTCACTTCGAAATGAAGAGGCATTCCGGCGAGGGGATGGTTGCCGTCTACAGTAACGCTGTCCTCTGTGGCCTCCACAACAGTTACCACGATGTCGCCGTCTTCTGTCGGCGCTTGAAACTGCATTCCGGCCTCGAGGTCCCCTTCAAAACCGAATACATCCCTGGGAATAACCTGAGTCAGGCCTTCGTCGCGAAGGCCATAACCGCCTTCGGGGGCTATCTCAGCATTCAAGGTGTCACCTGCCGACTTTCCTTCCAGGGCATCTTCAAGGCCCTGTATGATATTCCCGCCACCATGCAGATATGTCAGCGGTCCGTGATCACTGGACGAGTCTATCACTTCCCCGTCCTCATCCCGGAGCGTGTAATCAATAGTTACTACCATGTCCTTTTTAACGTTCACTTTTACGTCCTCCTTTCAAGGCATAAGCGTGGATTATAAGTCTATTTCCGGAAATTGCAACCCACCGGAATCTATAACCCGCCTGAACATAAGTTAGCGATTTTTCTGGCGGTGGATCAGCAGCCACGCAGCCAAATATGAACTTAATGAACAGAATATCAGTCTGTGATATAAAAATGATATCAATAGATGTTTAATGTTTACCATCAAAATGAAGTCCTTGTTTCAGCCGGTTCCCTGATGCTTTTACTCCATTTCAATGTCCTGTATTATGCCAACGCACTCCGAAAGATTACGGAATCAAATCTCCTGCCTGCTGTATCTTTCTGCCGGCAGATGGTAAATACCATATGGAAGTCTAGCTGACCGGAGTTGAACTGATGTCGACGGGTTCAAAAAAAGTCATCCTTGCCGCCTTCGCCGGCAACCTGCTGATAGCAGTGACGAAATTCGGCGCTGCCGCCATCACCGGCAGCTCAGCGATGGTGGCTGAGTGCATACACTCGCTCGTAGACACGGGCAACCAGGTCCTGCTCTTATACGGCATCAACAGAGCATCCCAACCTCCTGATGATGAGTTTCCCTTTGGACATGGTAAAGAAATTTATTTCTGGAGTTTTGTCGTAGCCATTTTGATATTTTCACTGGGTTCGGGATTGTCTGCCTACGAAGGCATACACAACCTGCGCCACCCCGGCACACTCGGAAGTCCATACGTGAACTACATGGTTCTTGCTTTGGCAATGATATTTGAGGGTATTACCTGGAACATCGCCAGGCGGGAGTTCGCAAAAACCAAAGGCAATCTTGGGTATTTCGAGGCCGTCAGGAGGGGCAAGAACCCTTCCCTGTTCGTTGTATTCTTTGAAGACTCTGCTGCCATTCTCGGGATCTTTGCCGCATTTGCAGGAGTATTACTGAGTCACATTACAGGGAATAGTTTTTTCGACAGCTCGGCCTCCATCGTCATTTCACTGATCCTCGGCGGAACAGCGATCTGGCTTGCTTATGAGACCAAAAGCCTCCTGATCGGAGAGAGCGCGAATAAAGAGACGGTAAAAAGCATTCGCCTCCTTGCTGAGTCCGTTCCCGAAATTGAGTCTGTCAAGGAAGTCCTGACACTTCACATGGGCCCTGATTACATCCTGGCAAACCTTGCCGTGGACTTTACCGACAAAATACCCGCCGGCGAGGTGGAAAGGATCCTTATGGAACTGGACAGGTCCATTAAGGAGAACCATCCTGAGGTAAAGCGTATTTTTATTGAACCTGAGTCGGTCTGATTCACCCTGTCTGAGCCTGTGATAACAAGGCGTGTACAAATAGTTCCAGGGCTGGAGTTCATGTGGCGCCAGAACCCGGTAGGTCTTCTAAGTCCCGGCTGCCCGGGAATATGCAAAAGGTCGCAAAGAATCCAGGACAAGCTATCTTTTTGATATCATTTCATAGCGATACTACTCAGCGTAGTCCAGCTGAAATCTAATCGAAAACCACTTTGTTCTTCCCTGCTTCTTTTGCCTTGTACATTCTCCTGTCAGCCATGGTAAGCAGGTCATCCTGGGAGGCTCCGTCGACCCCGTAACAGGCGCCCCCAAGGCTGGCAGTAAGTTTTACTACCTCGCCGCCAATTACCTCGAACTTCTTCTCTGAAATAGCACTCCTTATCCTTTCAGCCACCAGCTTGGCGTCCAGGCGGTCCACTTCAGGAAGTATTATCAGGAACTCTTCGCCCCCATACCTGCCAACAACGTCATAATCCCTGGTGCCGCACATGATAACCCCAACAATTGTTTTCAGCACGTAGTCACCAGACGCATGGCCGAATGTGTCATTGACCTTCTTGAAATCGTCAATGTCGACCAGGATAACCGCAAACTCCTTTGCCATGCGGCTGCTCCTCTGTATCTCTCTACCGAGGAACTCGTTCATGTACCTTCTGTTGTACACGCTGGTCAGGGGATCCGTTGTGGCAAGCATCTCCTCTTCGGTAATGTCCCTTACTATGAGCTGTATCCGTCCCATCTCGGAAGGCTTATCCAGGGGCAGGTAAAACCCTGAAAATTCATAAACAGTTCCGTCCTTTTTATACTTTACGTCCTCTACCCGGCCCTGCCTCCTGAGAACACCACATATCTTGTTCCACCGCTCGGGCGGGACGAGCCTGGTTATGGATGAGTCAATGATATTCTCACCGAACCTGCCCGCCACCTTGTCATTACACCACAGCACAAGCTGGTCTTCTCCTGTGTCCACGAGCTCCATGATCATCTCCGGCAACAGGTTCAGGATCTCCTTGGAGTAAGTCAGCTTCTTTTCCAGAAATTCGCTGTAGTCCCCCTCCAGGTTGCTGGCCAGATCCCTGTTCGTGATAACGGACACAGCAAGACCTTCCTCGTCGCACAGGACTACCCGCCGGACATCCATTGCATTAAGAACCTTTACAATGTCCACCAGTTTGTCGTCCATTTCAACGCACTCAACGGAATCAGACATGTACAGCCCTATCTTGTCACCGAAGGGCACACCCTCCATCACTATTCCCAGCAAATCCATCTCCGTTACCATGCCCACCGGTTTGCCCTTCTGGAGTACGGGGACCGCACTGACGTTTTCCAGAACCATTTTTTCAAGAACCGAACTGATAGACTCGCTGGGCGATGAACTGACCAGCTTTTTGAGCTGATCCCTTATATGTCTGGCTTTAATAGCGGCCCTGTAGAAATCTTCCTCCAGGTGTATCATCAGGTCCTGCTGCGTCACCAGACCGAGGAAGATGTCCATTTCGTCCACCACCACCAGCCTCCGGATATTGTTTTCCAGCATCAGATTGAGGGCGTGTCCAACGGATCTGTCCCCCAGAGCGGAGATGATGGACTTTTTTGCGTGATCTATGGCAGGTTTCTCCAGATCCACTCCTTCGAAGAGCATCCTGACAGCATCCCTTTCGGTCAGGATACCGACTGGACGGTCCCCTTCTCCCAGGATCACAACAGCGCCCTTTGAATTTTCGAACATCTTTTCAATCATCTCTCCTACAGTAGCATCAGAAGAAAGGGCCATGTTGCCATACCCGGCTATATCGCATAAAAGGGCTGCAGCTCTGTTAAACATCATCTTCACCTCGATCCATGGGACCCTGACGCGTTTATCAACAATTTTCGGAAAAACGGATATACCTGCCGGTACAGAAGGCGGCCTGAGTAAAATAGCTGGTAACTACAATATCCTGTCCCTTCCAATTATCTTTTACTAATAACCCTGTTCAAGGTCAACCAACTTGATTTTATCAGCTTGGGGAAAGCGAAACCGAACGATAAAAATTAGTGAAAGAAGAGTACCAAACATGTATAAGTTACATAAAGGTCCGCTAAACAGACAAAGCTGCCCCACCTTATCAAACTGACAGGAGAAAGAAAAATGTACTCTGAGCAGCGCAGACACCCAAGAGTACCCCTATATGTTGAAGTCAGCTTCGGCGAAGTAGCCGAGGACGTCACTGAGTATATCCTGAACATCAGTAGAGGGGGCCTTTTTATCGAAACCTTCTCGCCTTTAAAACCCGGCGCTCTCCTGCAGATCAACTTCTACCTGCCCGACGCTGGTCACTCTTTCAATGTGACGGGCTCCGTTGCCTGGAGCAGAAATATGGCCACCGCCGCCGGCCCGCCGGGAATGGGTATCCAGTTCCAGGATATAAGCCAGCAGGATGCAGATTTGCTTGACGAATACGTCCACAGCCGCCTCTCGCTGGAAGAACCCGGTTAAAACCAGTCTCGGCCCAGTCAGTGCGCCTCAAGCACCACGCGCGTGAAGTGCCGGTGGTGG
The DNA here is from genome assembly GCA_964454175.1 of uncultured Pseudomonadota bacterium. Lineage (GTDB taxonomy): Bacteria > BMS3Abin14 > BMS3Abin14 > BMS3Abin14 > BMS3Abin14 > CAYVSA01. Next base: position 59,153 of record CAYVSA010000001.1, on the reverse strand, counting down.
ACCGCATACCTTTTTGAAAACACCTTCTGATGGATTGACTCTGGTCTCAAAACTGAATACACGATTTAGTAGCACCGCACCGTACGATAGGGGCTGCTCTAAAGATGAACCAGGAGAAATTACTTTTTAGAGGAGGGACATGACGGACAGGCGGGCCGCTTCCAGGACGCCGCCGGGAAGTATTCCCAGGACCAGCGTGCCGGCAAGAGCAATGAAAATTCCCGCCCACAGGAGCGGCGAGGTGCCAGAGAAACCTTCCTGGGTGGAAGGTTCCTGCATATACATGACAACGATCACTCTCAGGTAGTAGTAAGCTGCGACCGCGCTGTTCAGGATGCCGATCACGACTAACGTATAGTAGCCTCCCTGGACAGCAGCGTAGAATATAGACAATTTTGCAGCAAAGCCCGCTGTTGGAGGTATCCCCGCCAAAGAAAACAAAAAGACGAGCATGGCCAGGGCCACTCCTGGTGCTCTGCGTGAAAGGCCCGTGAAGTCTTCAAGGTTATCTCCCTTCACTCCTTCACGCTTCATGAATATCAATATCCCGAAAGCACCGATGTTCATGAAAGTATAGGCCAGGAGGTAAAACAACACCGAGGAAAGAGCCCTGTCAAAACGCCCATTCACGGAAGCAACGATGCCGATCATGATGTATCCCACGTGGGCGATGGACGAATAAGCCAGCATGCGTTTAATGTTCTTCTGTGCCAGGGCACCGAGGTTGCCCAGCGTCATGGTCAGGATGGCCAGGATCGTCAACAGGAGTTCCCATTTCCCCATCAGCTGGGGCATGGCTTCCATTAGAATCCTGATAAGTGCGGCCAGCCCGGCAGCTTTCGGCCCGGCAGACATGAAAGCGGTCACCGGCGTTGGGGCACCTTCATAAACATCAGGTGTCCACTGGTGGAAAGGCACAACAGACACCTTGAACCCGAACCCCATTATGATCATGAACATCCCCAGGAGCAGTGCATTGGATTTTAATGCCCCGGGGTGTTGTGAAAGAATGGAAGCGATAGATTTCAGGTGGGTACTGCCAGCAACGCCGTAGACATATGACATCCCGAAGAGCATGAAACCGGTGGCAAAGGATCCCAGGATAAAGTATTTGACCGCCGCTTCGTTCGATCTGCCGTCATCCCTGAAAAACCCGGCAAGAATGTAAAGGGACATGGACAGAAGTTCAAGACCCAGAAAGATGGTTACCAGCTCGCGTCCGATGGCCATCACCATCATACCCACTGTGGCAAGGAGTAAAAGAGCATAGTACTCGGCGTGGTCAGCTGTGCCGCCATCCTTTATATACCGCAGAGAAATCGTGATCGTGAGGATCAGCCCGAAGAGGAAAATTACTTTGAAAAATGACGCATAGGGGTCGAGAACGATGGTTCCAGAAAATGTTGAGATAACCAGGCTTGAGTACTTTACCGCAACAGCCAGGGCAGCCAGAACGCCTGCAGCTGAGATCATGGCTGAAACTGTATGGTCCTTTACGCGGGTGATAAGCTCCCACAGTATCACCGCAAAAGCAGTGCCAGTCAGTATCAGCTCCGGTGCGATAACCCTGAAATCCGGAAGAAGTATCGTCAGCATCAGCCTTGCTCTCCCCTACTCCCTATTATCGACAGCGATGTGCAGGTCTTCGGTCCCAGCCACTTGAACTTCGCCGGTCTTGTCGTTTTTAAGTTGCTCCATCCCGCTCCTTGCCGTGTCCATTCTTACCACGACCCTGGTTACCGAGGGCTCCAGGATATTCAGAAACGGCTTGGGATAAAGGCCAACCCAGAAAATGAGTACTACCAGGGGGGCCAGTGTTATGATCTCCCTGAAATTGAAATCTGATATCTTTTTGTTTTCATCGTGTACGATCTCGCCGAACATGACGTTCTTGTACATGTGCAGCATGTACACAGCTCCAAGGATGATCCCCGTGGCAGCGAGCGCTCCAAACCCGTACATGCCTGCCTTGAAGGTGCCAAGGAGTATCAGGAACTCCCCGATAAATCCGTTCAGTCCCGGCAGACCGATTGAAGAGAATGTGACTATCCCGAAGACAGCGGCAAAAAGCGGCAGCTGTGCAGCAAGACCACCGAAATCGTCCATCATCCTTGTATGGCGCCGCTCGTATAGTACTCCGACCAGGAGGAACAGTGCACCGGTTGAAATGCCGTGGTTGATCATCTGAAGGACACTGCCCTGAATGCCCTGGATAGTGAAGGTGAACAGCCCGATCATCACGAATCCAAGGTGACTCACCGAAGAGTAAGCTACCAGTTTCTTCACATCATGCTGCACCCAGGCAACGAGGGCCCCGTAAATGATGCCGATTATTGAGAGGGTAGCGATGGCCGGAACCGCTTTAATGGAGGCCTCCGGAAGGACGGGAATTGAAAAACGTATGAATCCGTAGGTTCCCATTTTGAGCAGTACGCCTGCCAGGATCACAGAGCCCGCAGTGGGTGCCTCAACGTGAGCATCAGGGAGCCATGTGTGGAACGGGAAGAGCGGCACCTTGATGGCAAAGCCAAGAAACAGCGCCCAGAAGGCCCATGTCTGCACGTTTGACGGGAAATCGGCCGCCATCAGCCGCGTCAGGTCAAAAGTGTAGATCCCGGTGGCTGAATGATAGGAAAAATAGATGACCAGGAAGCCGATGAGCATGAAAAGGGACCCGACGAGCGTGTACAGGAAGAACTTAACCGCAGCATAGACCCGCCTCGGGCCTCCCCATATACCGATGAGCAGCGCCATGGGAATTAGCATAACTTCCCAGAACACGTAAAAGAGCACTATATCAAGGGCGAAAAACACACCCAGCATACCGGTCTGCAGAAGGAGCAGGCATACCATGTACTCCTTCACCCTGTCGGTGATGGCCGTGAAAGACGAGAGTATTGCCAGAGCCCCCAGCATTGTTGTGAGCAGGACCAGGAGCAGGCTTATTCCGTCAACACCCATCAGGTACTGGATCCCAATCCCGGAAATCCAGTTCACTCTTTCAACTAGCTGAAAGTCGCCGGACCCGACGTTGAACCTTGCGAGGAGCAGAAGAGACAGTACGAAATCAGCCAGAGCAACACCCAGGGCGACCTTCTTCACCAGCCCTGTTTTACGGCCCGGCACAAAGAGGGCCAGCAGGAGCGCACCAACAGCTGGAAGGTAGACGATCGCCGATAAGATTGGCATGTTAAGTGTTTCCATTTATTCCTTCTCAGTCCTTTTTTCGTTTAAGTGCGTCTGTTATTTTCCGGCCGTCATGTTTTCGTCAAAGCCGTCATTACCTGACCTCAAAAATATTACCTAAAAGAAGGCCAGCACAAGCATCAGGGCTACGCCGACAGTCATCACCAGTGCGTAGTTCTGCACAAAACCCGTCTGCAGGCTTGCCAGGAACCCGCCGGAACGCTGTGCGGCCTCGGCAGTCCCGTGAAGAACCCCGTCTATCCGCTTGACGTCGAAATCCGTCCAGAAGAAACGGGATACTGCCCTGAGGGGTTTTATGATTACCGTGTCGTACAGTTCGTCGACCCACCACTTGTTAAGGAACAGGTCGTAGAGGAAACTGTAATCGTTTCTCAGCTCCTCGGACACTTCCGGCTTGCGCAGGATGATGAGGAACGCAAGACCTATGCCCCCTGCCGCCACCAGGACCGACAGTCCCATGAGGCCCAGCTCGGTAGAAAGGTGGTGTGCTGTCTCGGCTGCATCTGCCCCGTGTTCCGCTACTGCCTCGAACAACGGGCCCAGCCAGTTGTGCATGATGTTTAACTTTTTGAATATGGGTACACCCGCGAAACCACCCACTATGGAAAGGAAAGCCAGTATCGAAAGCGGCACTGTCATTACTGGAGGTGATTCGTGAGCGTGTTTGGCGACTTCAGGATCCAGCCTCGATTCACCGTAAAAAGTCCTGTAAACAAGCCTGAACATGTAAAAAGCGGTCATGAGCGCTGTGATTATTCCCACCAGCCACAATATAAACCCTGCTCCGCCGCCATGACTGGAGTTAAATGCCGAGTAGAGTATCTCATCCTTTGACATGAACCCGGCAAGCGGCGGGATCCCCGATATGGCGAGGGAAGCAATGAGGAACGTCTTGTGTGTGACGGGCATAATGTCCTTTAAGCCGCCCATTTTACGAATGTCCTGTTCTCCGTCCAGGCCGTGTATAACGCTGCCCGAACCCATAAAGAGAAGGGCTTTGAAAAAAGCGTGGGTCATGAGGTGAAAGATAGCGGCAGTGTAGGCGCCCACGCCTGCAGCAAGGAACATATATCCGAGCTGGCTCACCGTGGAATAGGCAAGCACCCTCTTGATGTCGTTCTGTACAAGGGCGATAGTCCCGGCAAAGAAGGCAGTGGTGACACCTATGACAGCAACCACCGTCATGGACAGTGGTGCGAGTTCGTAAAGAACATGGCTCCGGCAGATCATGTAGACGCCGGCAGTAACCATTGTTGCAGCATGGATGAGGGCCGAAACCGGGGTCGGGCCCTCCATTGCGTCTGGAAGCCAGACGTGCAGGGGAAGCTGGGCGGACTTCCCTGTGGCCCCCACAAAGAGCAGGAGCGTTATTATTGTCACCGTGGGATCACCCTTGGCGAACAGGTGCCCGGCATTGGCGAAGATCTCATTGTAAGACAGGGTACCGAATTTGACGGTGATGAGAAGCATGCCAAGGATGAAACCGAAGTCCCCCACCCTGTTAACCACGAAGGCCTTGCGGCCGGCTGAGCTTGCACTCTCTTTTTTAAACCAGAACCCGATGAGCAGGTAGGAGCAAAGGCCAACTCCCTCCCAGCCGACAAACATGAGCAGGTAGCTGTCTCCGAGCACGAGCAGGAGCATGGCAAAAACGAAGAGGTTGAGGTAGAGGAAATATCTCCTTACACCCTCGTCGTGGTGCATGTAGCCGATGCTGTAGACGTGGATCAAGAACCCAACGCCGGTCACCACCAGGATCATCACCGCCGAGAGTGGGTCCAGTAACAATCCCAGGTCCAGGGTGAAGCTCCCGGAGCCGATCCACTCGTAGAGCGTGTAGGTAAAAGACCTGGCCCCATGCTCTGCCGTAGCCAGGCCGAACACTGCAACTACCGAAGCCAGGAATGACGCTGCGAGCGCTCCGCAGGCCAGAACACCCACGGCAGCCCTCGACAGCCTTCTGCCAAGCAGGAGGTTTGTCAGCACCGCCAACAGCGGAAAAAGAGGAACCAGGGCTACAGCTTCTAACATCGTTTGATCTCCTAGCCCTTCATCAGGTTGATCTCATCCACGTTGACCGTCTCGCGGTTGCGGAAGAGTGCGACGACAATAGCCAATCCCACCGCAGCTTCTGCAGCGGCAACGGTAAGAACGAAAAACACGAAAACCTGGCCAGCCATGTTGTGAAAGTAATGTGAGAAGGCCACAAGGTTGATATTGACGGCGTTGAGCATCAGTTCAATTGACAGGAGAATTATGATGATGTTGCGCCTCATGAGCACACCGAGAACTCCGATCAGGAAAATAATAGCGGCCAGCACCAGATAGTGGGTCAGTGTGATCATTCACCCGCCTCCCTCTTGGCAAGGACAACCGCCCCGAAAATAGCGACGAGCAGAACCAGGGAAGCCAGTTCGAAGGGGAACAGGAAGGTTGTATACATCACCGACCCCACCGCCTCTGTGTTACCCAGAAACGACGCCGACGCGAATTTCTCGAAAGGCCCGGGGAAGGTCGCTGTGATAGCCAGCACTACGAGCTGGACAACAAGGACCAGCACGGCGATGGCCGCGAGGAAACTCTGCCGGTGAGTGATCTTGCGTCCCCTGATGCCTGAGAGGTTAAGCAGGGCGATGACAAACAGATACAGGACCATGATGGCACCTGTGTAGATCAGTATCTGGATGGCAGCCAGGAACTCTGCCCCCAGCAGCACGAACAGCCCCGCTATGTGGAAAAAGCAGGGAACCAGGAACAGCACCGAGTGGACAGGATTGTATCGAGAGACCGCCAGCAGAGCAGTAACAACGGATACGATGGCAAAATAGTAGAAAAATATGTCCTGAAGGCCCATCACTAACTCCCTAGAGTTTATCGTATCGGGGGGAGTCCCCCTTCTCGAGCATCTGTTCTTTGGAAACTTTGAGCCTGCCGGGATCGGTCACAGACAGCTCGTAATCCTTACCCATGAAAACTGCGTTGACCGGGCAAACCTCCTCGCAGAAACCACAGTAGATGCAAAGGCCAAGATCGACCTGGTAGAAGTCTATCTTCTTTGCGTGGTCAACTCCCTCCGAGGTGACAATAGTAATAGCGCTGGAAGGACAGATCTCCCCACACAGGCCGCAGCCCACACATCGTTCTTTTCCATCTTCGTGCCTCTTGAGCACCTGGGCGCCCCTGAACCGTTCGGGCATCTCCCACTTCTCTTCCGGGTACCTCAGGGTGACAGGCCGAACGAAGAAGTTCTTGAGTGTCAGTGAAAGACCTTTTAAAAGGTCAGTCTGGAATATATTCGTGATCAAACCCAATAGTCAGTCTCCTACATAACTCCCGACATCCTGATGACGCCAGAGATGAAAACGTTTAATACCGCCAGGGGAAGCAGCACTTTCCAGCCGAGTGACATCAGCTGGTCGTAACGCAGCCTGGGGAAGGTCCAGCGAACCCACACGAAGAAGAACATGAAGAAAGCAACCTTAACCAGGAACCACAGGATAGGCATTACGTACATTACTACAACCTGCGGCAGGAGGCCCTCCACCAGCGGTCCGATGTAAGGGATCGGCAGCCAGCCCCCCCAGAAAAGGGTGACGATAAGACACGAAGCCGAGAGCATGGCAACGTACTCGGCAAGGAAGAACAGGGCGAACTTGAGGCTGGAATACTCGACGTGGTAGCCCGCTATGAGCTCCTGTTCCGCCTCCGGAAGGTCAAAGGGCAGCCTGTTGGTCTCTGCAAAAGATGCCACGAGAAACAGAATGAATCCCAGGAACTGGGGCAGGACGAACCACGTGTCTGCCTGCATCTCCACGATCCTGACCATTGAAAGTGACCTGGAGTACATAAGAACGCCTATAATGGACAGCCCCAGGGTTATCTCGTAGCTTATCATCTGCGCCGCTGACCTGAGACCGCCCAGGAGGGCGTATTTATTGTTGGACGACCACCCTGCCATAACAAGCCCGTATACACCCAGCGATGAAACGGACAGAACGTAGACTATGCCGATGTTGATGTCTGTTATGTTCAGGTGCGGCCCGATGGGTATGACCGCAAAAGTCAGAAGCGCCGGTACAAAGGACATGAGCGGCGACAGAACGTAAAGCACCTTGTCCGCCTCGGTGGGTATAATGTCTTCCTTAAGGAGCAGCTTGGCAACGTCGGCAAAGGGCTGCAGCAGCCCGAAGGGCCCAACGTAGAGCGGTCCGTGCCTGTTCTGGATGTGGCCGGACACCTTCCTCTCCACCCAGACCATTATCGGGACCGAAGTCAGCGTTATGGCAAGGACCAGAACGATCTTGAAAAGAGAAAGAAGTATGTACATGGTTGTGTTATCCATATTTTTTTGCCCCTAGTACTCCAACGCCCCGGAGCGCTTGATCTCTCCAACCTTTTCAAGGAGGAAGTAGGCCTCGGAGTTGTCGGGGTTAAGCCTCAGTGCCTCCTGCAGTGTATCTTCAGCCTTGTCCAGCATCCCCAGATGCACATAACTGTTCCCAAGGTGGTAGAGAGCTGAGGAATCCATGGGGTCCAGACCGTTCACCTTGATGAAGCTTGACACTGCATCTTCGTGGGCACCCTTCCTGGCGTGGGACACTCCCAGGTGGTAGTAGGCCGCCGTGAAGTTCGGGGACAGCAGAACCGCCTCGTCAAATGCCTTGATGGCTTCGGGAAGGTTGCCCTTGTGAAACAGCACAATGCCCAGGTGATAGTAGGCCATGACATATCTCGGTGAAATATCCACAACTTTGCGCAGCGCCTCGGCTGCTTCGGCAAGCATTCCCTTCTGGAAATAAGTCACTCCGAGTGTGAAGTAAGCTCTGGCAAAGTCAGGTGAAAATTCCAGTGATTTCAGCAGTTCTGAAACGGCCTCGTCCAGGGCCGCGTTTTTCTGGTACAGAAGGCCCAGCCTGTAGTGGATCTGGGCGGTATTGGGTATCAGTGCCTCCACTTTCTTGAAGTGGTATTCAGATTCGCTTAAAAGCCCCAATGCATAATAAGTCAGACCAAGACGGTAGTGGACAGCAGAGGAGGTGGGATGCGAAGCCTCAGATTTTTTAAAGCACTCCATGGCAACAGACAGCATGCCCTTGTCGTAGTACGCCACTCCCCGGTAGTAGTTCGTCATTTGAAAGTCCGGAATAAGACCAACCGCCTCGTCCCAAAGTGAAATAGCCTCGTCAAACTGACCCTGGTGGTACTGGACGATACCCTCCCGGTAAAGCTTCTCCGCCTTTTCCTGGTTGGAGAGAGCATCACGCTCCTCCACACTGGCCTCCAGTTTATAGCCGCACTCCTTGCAGAACCGGCTGTCCTCCGGTATGAGCAGATTGCATTCCGGGCAGATCATCTCATCATCCTCCCGAGGCGTCGGAGCCCTGTCCATGGTGGGCTCTTTGCCTCTTCTTCTGTATATCCTTAACGATCTTCTTCAGCCTGGTTACCTGTCCTTCCACCGGCTCTGTTCTCTCATCTTCTAATCTCTTCTCGATCCTCTCCACGGAGACGCTTGTGACGGCATTCTCGTTCACGTGGTCGTAAGTCAGCAGGGCATTGACAGGTGTGCCGTGGTAGTGAGTGGGTGCGAAGATCGTCCCTTCCATAGTCTTATCCGTGACGAGAACTTTTATGTCCACCATACCTCTCAGACTGGTGAGCTTTACCCAGTCTCCGGATTTTACGTCCAGCTTCCGGGCGTCTTCGGGGTTTATCTCCGCAAGGGCGATAGGAGCAACTTCGTTGAGACCTTTAGCTCTCGTGGTGGTCGTCCCGGAGTGGTACAGGAGAAGGCCCGGCACCAGCAGGAAAGGGTAGTTCGCAGAGGATTTCTTCTGGAGCCTGCCGTCAATTGCGCGAGTGCGGCCAAGCCCTGAAGGGAATCTGTTCTCATGAAGAAAATCCGTCCCGGGGTGATCCTCCCTGGGACAGGGCCAGTGCAGGCCGTTTCCCTCAAGCCTTTCAGGCGTTATCCCGGCGTAGAAAGGAACCACGCTTGCAATCTCTTCCGTGATCTCCATAACATCGGCATATTCGGCAGGATACCCCATCGCCGCGGAGAGATCGGTAAGGATCCTCCAGTCGTCCCTGGTATCTCCCGGCGACTTGATCGCCTTTCGCACCCTCTGGACCCTGCGATCGGTGTTGGTGAAGGTACCGTTCTTTTCCGGCCCGCCAGAGGTGGGCAATACCACGTCGGCAAAGAGGGCTGTCTGCGTCAGGAACATGTCCTGAACCACAAGAAAGTCCAGGCTTGAAAGACCGTCGATCACCGACTCCCTGTCCGGGAATGCAGAGAGCGGGTTCTCCCCCATTATGTACAGCCCGCGGAGTTTTCCCTCTTTCGCCGCGGCAAACATCTCCATAGCTTCAAGCCCAGGCTTCCCGGGCAGGTCAACTCCCCAGGTCTCCTCGAACCAGGATCTTATTCCGCTATCTGTAACGCTCTGGTAACCGGGCAGGAACTGGGCGAGGGCCCCCACATCCATGGAGCCCTGAACATTGTTGTACTCGGACAAGGGAATTATCCCCGCGCCCTGGCGGCCAACGTTGCCGGTAATGAGAGCGAGGTTGGCTGCTGCTGCAACGGTGTCTTCCCCGGTGTATGGGCTCGCACCGCCGAGGGTGAGCAGTATGGTGACGTTCGCGGAGGAAGCGATGGCCCTGGCGGCTTCCCGCACTGCTTCTGCGGCCACACCAGTAATGGCGGCCGTCTTTTCAGGCGCGTAGTCTTTGAGAAAAGCTCTCAGATCATCTATTCCGCCAACCCTCTTGCGGCAGAACTCCTCATCTTCCAGCCCCTCCTCCAGAACAACCCACGCCATCGAATTTAACAGTGCCACACTGGAACCGGGCCTGTGCCTCATCCAGGCATCTGAAAATTTTGTAAGTTTGATCTTGCGGCTATTGGCAACAATAAGCTGAGCCCCACCGTAGCGAACCCGTTTGAGAACCTTCAACCCCGCCACATGGTCGTCTTCAGTGATGTTGGAATCGATGGCAAAAATCAGATCAGTGTGTGCCAGGTCTGCCAGGGAGTTGGTGGGTGCCCCGACGCCGAAAGCTTTTAGCAGTGCCTCCATCCCGGGGAAGTGGCCAAATCTGGCAACAGAGTCAATGTTATTTGTTCCTATCGCGGCTCTCATGAACTTCTGGAAGAGATAATTTTCTTCGTTAGTGCACCTTGCGGATGCTATACCGCCAAGGGCATCCGGTCCGTGCTCGTCACGAATCCGGCCGAAGCCCTCTTTGATGCGATCGTAGGCCTCTTCCCACGTTGCGGGTTCGAGGTCTTCGCCCTTGCGCACCATTGGCTGCATTATTCTCTCTGGGCTATGGACGTATTCGTATCCGAACCTGCCTTTACAGCACAGGTTCCCATCGTTATTGGAGCCCTCGTCATCCACTCCCAGTACGTGATAGATATGATCCCCCTTGACCTCAAGATTGAGGGTGCAGCCTACGCCGCAGAAGGGGCATGTAGTCCTTACCGGAGTCAGTTCCCACGATGGGGCCGTGTGCTTGTAGATTCTGCTGTACAGCGAGCCCACGGGGCAGGCCTGTACACACTGGCCGCAGAATTCACAATCCATCGGCCTTTCAAAGGACGGTTCAACCACAGTGGGGAACCCGCGATTCACAAAATCCAGCTCCCCCTCGCCCTGAACCTCATCGCATATTCTCACGCATCTTCCGCAGAGAATGCACCTGTTCTGGTTCATCTCTATTAGAGGCGAGAGGTAGTCAATTCTCTTGTCAACGCCCACCGAGCCGAACCTGCCGCTGTCCTTCCCGTGCTCAAAGGTCATGTCCTGCAGCATGCAGCGGCCCGACTGAGGGCACACGGGACACTCCAGGGGATGATAGGTCAGGAGAAGCTCAAGCACAGTCTCTCTTGCCGCCTTGACCCTGGCAGTGTCAGTATATATCTCCATCTTGTCGGTAACCGGCGTAACACAGGAGGCAAACAGCCTGTCTGAGCCCTCAAGCTCAACAACACACATACGGCACGATCCGTATGGGAACAGGTGCTTGTGGTCGCAGAAAGTCGGAATTTCGATTTCCAGTTTCCTGGCTGCCTCCAGGATCGTTGAGCCCCTGGGTACGCTTACCGGTCTGCCGTCTACGATGACGTTGAACATGCTCTTTTCCCTACTCCTCATTAACTGCTTTAACGCAGGCTGCTCCCGTTAATCAGAAATGTCACAGCGCAGGCAGCGCCTGGCCTCTTTCATAGCCTCTTCTTTGGAAAAACCCAGTTCAACCTCAGCGAAGTCCTTTAACCTCTTGACAACTTCGAGTGTGGGCATGTCAGGCCTCGTAAGGGTCATGTCCTCATCCGTAAGCTCAATTGCCTCTATTCCCGAGATATTGGGTTTTGTGACATCGTACAATGGGGCAACTTCCTCCCCGTTTAAGAACAGCTCCATGTGTGCTGCCGCCCTCTTGCCGGCTGCAATTGCATCTATGACCATCCATGGGCCTGTAACCACGTCGCCCCCGGCAAACACGCCTTCCACGTTGGTCATCTGCGTGTAGGGGTGAACATCCACCGTATCCCACCTGGAAAGTCCTATCCCGTGTTTGTCGGTGAGGTATGAAAGGTCGGGCTTGCCTGAAACTGCAACGATCAGGTTGTCGAGGTGAATGTCAAACTCGGACCCCTCTATGGGAACCGGCCTTCGTCTTCCGGAAGAATCAGGCTCGCCAAGTTCCATCCTGATACAGGTGGCGCCAGTCATTTTCCCGCCGGACGAAAGTACCTTCACCGGGGCCACGAGCGTTTCCAGCTCTATACCCTCCAGGAGAGCCTCATGGATCTCCATGTCATCAGCGGGCATTTCATTTTGCGTTCTCCTGTAGAGGATCGTCACGTCAGCACCCAGGCGCCTGGCGATCCTCGATGCGTCAATGGCGGTATTGCCTCCACCAACGACTGCAACCTTGTTTCCCAGTGCCACTTCTTCTCCCAGGTTAACCCTTCTGAGGAAGCTGAGGCTTTCATACACCCCTTCGGAATCCTCACCTGGTATGCCCATCTTGAGATCGACGTGGGCACCGGATGCAATAAATACAGCTTCATGATCCATCCTGAGCTGATCGAAGGAGACAGCCTCGCCCACCGGGGTGCTGTAATGGATCTGGACACCCATATCTTCGATTGCCCTGATCTCATGGTTCAGTGTCTGTCTCGGCAGGCGGTACTCAGGTATTCCCAGCATAAGCATGCCGCCCGCTACCCTCTGTTTTTCGAAAATGACAGGGGAAAAATCCTTGAGTGCGAGGAAGTGGGCTGCCGTGAGACCGGAAGGCCCGCCCCCGATGATAGCGACCTTCTTTCCCTTGCCGGAGATCTTCTTTGACTTGATCTGGTACTTTCCGGTGGCAGCATCGGCGGCAGCGTTATCGGAGGCTACCCTCTTGAGGTTTCTGATGCTGATAGGCCTGTCCAGTTCTCCGCGTCTGCACTTGCTTTCGCACGGATGATGGCAGACCCTGCCGCAGACAGCCGGGAGGGGATTGGTCATGCGGATGAGATCAAGAGCGGCCGTGAATTTCCCCTGCCCGATAAGGGTTACATATGCTGGAACATCCGTCTCGATAGGGCATACATGCTGGCACGGTGATGAGATGACCTCCTTGCAAACTACCGCGGGGCATCTCTTGTTTAATATGTGGGCCTCGTACTCGTGTCTGAAGTACCTGATGGTGGAAAGTACCGGGTTCGGGGCAGTCTGTCCCAGACCGCACAGGGAAGTAGTCTTTATCTGTGCACCCATCTCCTCCAGGTTGACAAGGTCCTGCATGGTACCTTTGCCAGCGGTGATACGCTCCAGGATGCTGAGCATTGTCTTGGTCCCAAGGCGGCAGGGCACACATTTCCCGCAGGACTCGGAAGTTGTGAAGTTCAAAAAGAACCTGGCAACGTCCACCATGCAAGTCCGCTCGTCCATTATAACTACGCCGCCCGAACCCATCATGGCTCCGGCTTCGATCAGTGAATCGTAATCGATGGGTGTTTCAACGATCTCGGCGGGCAGGCAGCCTCCTGAAGGGCCCCCGAGCTGGGCGGCTTTGAACTTGCCTCCACCAACAATACCGCCCCCGATATCGTAAATTATCTCCTTTAGCTGGGTACCGGCGGGGACCTCGATCAGCCCCGTGTTATTGATCTTTCCGGTAAGGGCGAAAACTTTCGTGCCCTTGGTGCCTTCGGTCCCGATCGAGGAATAACTGTCAGCGCCTCCAAGGATGATGGGGGCGACACAGGCAAAAGTCTCGACGTTGTTGATGTTGGAAGGTTTACCCCAGAGACCTTTATGAGCAGGGAAAGGCGGTCTCGATCGGGGCATGCCCCGTTTACCCTCGATGGACGCCATGAGAGCAGTTTCCTCGCCGCAGACGAAAGCTCCGGCGCCCTCCTTGATCCTGAGGGTAAAGGAAAAGTCAGTACCGAATATATTCTTTCCCAGGAATCCTTTTTCCTCGGCCCGGGCAATAGCGGTTCCCAGTCTCTCGATCGCCAGGGGATACTCTGCGCGGCAGTAAATATAGCCGTATTCTGCGCCGATAGCATAGGCCGCAATGATCATTCCCTCCAGCAGCGCGTGCGGGTCACCTTCCAGAACGCTCCTGTCCATAAAGGCGCCCGGATCACCCTCATCCGCGTTACAGATGAGGTACTTCGGTTCCCCTGCCGCCGTGGCGCAGAACTCCCACTTGAGACCGGTGGGGAATCCGCCTCCGCCGCGGCCCCTCAGGCCAGCCTTCTTGACGATCTCCCTGATCACGGTCGGCGATAGCGTTGTCAGGGCCTTTTCCGCGGCCTTGTAACCATCTGTGTCAAGGTAATCCTCGATCTTGTCAGGGTCGATGAATCCACAGCGCCGAAGAACGATCCGCTTTTGCTTCGCGAAGAAATCCATCTCGTCGTAAGTCGGGATGCCCTTATACGCCTTTTCACCGTTCTGCTGTATCTGCCCGATGGCGTAATCGTTTACGGGTTTTCCCTTTACGACATGGCTTTCAATGATCTTTGAGACCATCTCGGGCTGAACTTTGGCGTAGGTGACCCTGGTACGGCCAGGGAGTGACACGTCCAGGAGAACCTCCTGGTAGCACATCCCTATGCAGCCGGTCTTAAGGATAGGCACATCCAGCTTGAGGCTGGTAAGTTCCTCTTCAACCTGGGAGAGGACTCCACGCGCGCCGGAAGCCAGGCCGCATGTGCCCATTCCCAGTACGATCAGTTTATCGTTTGAACTTTTAGACATATCTCTTTCGGCCCTCCCTGTTACGGCCGATCAATCACTTTTCTGTGTGCCGGACACCTCGCGCAGGTTCTCGATTATCCGCTCGGTCTTTGTTGGATCCACCTGTCCGAAGGCATCGTTGTCTATCATGATCACCGGGGCGAGACCGCACGCCCCGAGGCAGGCAACTTTTTCAAAGGAAGCAAGCCCGTCTTCTGTGGTCTCTCCATGTTCGATCTCCAGGAGATTCTCCAGCCTGGCAATAACGCTCTTACCGCCCCTGACGTGGCAGGCAGTCCCGGAACATGCGCGTATGATATGCCGTCCCCTGGGGCTCAGGTGGAACTGCGTATAAAATGTCAGAACACCATAGACCTGGCTGCGGTAAAGGCCCAGCCCATCGGCAACCATATTGGCGGCGTCTTCAGGTACATACCCGAAAACCTTCTGGACTTCCTGCAGAAGCGGGATCAGCATCCCCTTCGCGTCGCCCAGGTCACTCAGTATGTCATTGACGGGAGAAAGATCGAGCTCTTCTTCTTCCTCGTATCCCTCAATTTCCTCAGGGTTCACCGCCACCTCCACATGTAGTTGACCATATCGATGTACCGCTCATACATGCTTCTGACTGATTCGATGAGCCGTTCTATAAATATCATGAAGATGCTGTTGGCATCGGCCGGGAACTTTTCAACGAAAGCATCAAAAGAGGCCTTGTCCAGGACGTAAAGTGTGCAGTCGTCATGGGCCACGGCGCTTGCAGAGTGCTTGCCGCCCACAAGGAAGGTCATTATCCCGAGGAAATCGCCGGCACGAACCACTGACAGGCTCTGGGCCTCTCCCTCTTTTGCCCTTTTCTCCAACTTCACGGATCCCTCGCCCACGAGATAAAGGTCACCGCCTTCGGTGTTCTCGTTAAAAATAGGGTCAGAGTCTTTGTAGACCCTCTTCTGCATTACCCTGGCCAATTCCGACAGTGCGTCCTCTGACACTCCTTCAAGGGAGGATATTGCCTTGAGCTGGCTGATATCGATCATCGTCTATACCTCCTCACGCTCTTTCCACGCGTACCTGCACAACAGCAGTCTCGCTGCCGTTTCCCGACGCACTCATCAACCTGCCTGCAGGTACGTCGGCAAAATGTTTCGGAAGGAAGAAAATATCCTCCATGAGGTCTTCTGAATAAATGGTCTTTACAGTTAGTTCACCATGGGCCGAAACAACCCTGGCTTTTCCTCCATCATCTATGCCCAGGCTGGCCCCGGTTTCCGGATTCATAACGACAGCACCTTCAGAGTCTATCTTGTTCAACGATTCAGAGTAGCGCGTGAAGGTGCCCGAATGGGACAGGAGATCTCCTGTGACCAGGGTATAGGGATAATCGGCGTTCGCTGGCACTTTGCCCCAGGATTTCACGGCTGCAAATGACCTGAGACTGTCAGCGACTCCTCCTGAAAGGAGGTGGCGGGTCCCGAGATAACCTTCATGGTAAACTTCCCTGGCGTCATCCTGGGTGAAGGGCCACTGGAGCCCATTATCTGCCAGTATTCGATGGTTGATGCCGGAGTAGTAGGGCACGGTCTGCGCGATCTCGTCCAGCACCTCTGCAGCATTCACATATTTCATTTCCATATGGCCCAGGGCTACGCCGAGTTCAGAAAAGATCCTCCAGTCAGGCATGGACTTCCCCAGCCCGTCGATGGCCCTGCGTGTTCTCTGGATTCGCCTTTCCACGTTGGTAAGGGTGCCGTTTTTTTCAGCCAGGCTGCCAGCGGGCAGAACAACATCTGCCGCCCTTGCTGTATCCGTGAGGAAAAGGTCCTGCACAACAAGGAAATCCAGGTTAGACAGGGCCTTTTCTGCGATCGAACTGTCGGGGAAAGAACCGGTTATGTCTACACCCACTACATAGAGCGTTTTCAGGGAACCTTCCACTGCAGCCTTAAGCATCTGTGGAGCCGAAAGACCCTGGCCTTCCGGGATAGAGGACTTCCATGCGTCGGCCAGCATTTTAGCCGAGCCCTTTACAGCAAGGGGGGCGTGGCCAGGCAGGTGAGCCGGCGCGACCCCCATGTCCACTGCTCCCTGAAAATTGGCTGTACCGTTTACGGGATACAGGCCGAAACCCTCCTGACCCAATTTCCCGGTGAGCATGAGCAGGTCGATAAGTGCATTGATAAGAGCCGGACCCTGCTCAGTCATGACAGCAGACTCACCGAATATTATGGACGCCCTGCGCGCCCCCATGAACTCCCTGGCAAGGCCTGTGATGTCTTCCTGAGACACTCCTGTTTCATCGGAGATCGACTTCAGGTCCTGGTCTAATACCGACAGCCTGAGTTCATCCAGGTTGCTGCAGGTGCTCCCGTCCTCCTGGCTGATCAGATCCTCGTCAAAGACCGCCCTGATCAAGCCCTTAACCAGGGTAAGTTCGTTGCCGGGCCTAACCAGCATGGTCCTCTTTGTCATGCGGGACAGGGCTGTTTTCCTGGGGTTGATCTCGGAAACCGACCCCCCTCTGTGGATGGCCGACTTCACCTTTATACCAGTTATGGGGTTTTCCACCGTAATGTCGCAGCCGATTATGATGAGGGAGTCAGCATAGGTGACCTCGTCTAAGGAGTTGGTGGCAGCAAAGACACCCAGCCTTTCCTCAAGTACTGGAAGGACTGTTCTGTTCCACTCTCCGGTGGTCACATCAACACAGTTGCTGGACAGGCAGGATCTCATCAGCTTCTGAAACAGATATAGTTCCTCGTTTGTAAGCCGAGCTGATACGATGCCTCCCACCGCGTTTTCACCGCCCTCACCGGCAGCTTTGCCCAGCGCGGATGCAACGGTCTCAAGGGCCTCCTCCCATGTTGCCTGAACCAGTTCACCATCTTTTCGGACAAGTGGTGTCGTTAGCCTTTCCGGGCTGTTTATCACATCATATCCGAAATAACCCCTCGAGCAGAGACTGCCCTGATTAACACCCCTGCCGTCAGCGTGGGTGACCTTGTAGACCCTGTTGTCCCTGTGATTGTATGTGAGCGTGCAGCCGCAGCTGCAGAACGCGCATATAGCCTCAGCCTTGTCCATCTCCCACGTGCGGATCTTGTGTCTCATAACCCGCGAAGTGATGGCACCCACCGGGCAGGCCCATATGCAGTGGCCGCAGTATTCGCAGTCCAGTGATTTTTCCATAAATGGCCCCACCACAGTCTTTGCCCCGCGGTAGGACATACCCAGGGCAGTGACGCCCTGAACTTCGTCACAAATTCTAACGCACCGCTTGCACTGGATGCACCTGTTCAGATTCCTGTCGATGAGGGGGCTTATGATATGGTCGCGCAATACCCTCTTTTTCTCGGTGAACCTCGTCTCGGCGCTGCCGAACTTGAAAGCGAAGTCCTGGAGGGTGCATTCTCCCGAAGCGTCGCACACAGTGCATTCCAGTGGATGGTTGATCAACAGGAATTCGAGCATGGCGCGGCGGGATTTTTCCACCCTGTCAGTGCTGGTCCTGATCACCATTCCCTCTGCAACTGCAAGCGTACAGGCCGTCTGCAGTTTACCCATGCCCTCCACTTCCACGAGGCACATCCTGCAGGCGCCGAGCTCCGAGAGCCTTGGATGGTGGCAGAAGGTCGGTATGTAGATACCGAGCTTGCTCGCAGCCTCCAGCACGGTGATGTGGCCGTTAACAGTAACTTGACGGCCGTCAATTTCGATCTTGACCATCACGATGCCTGCTCCTGCCCCGATGCCGATGTTTCTTCGGCTTTTTCCTCAGGAGAGTTTATGTAAGCCAGAAATTCGCTCCTGAACTTTTTAATAGTGCTGACCAGAGCGCTTACCGAAGCTTCTCCAAGGCCGCAAAATGAAGTGGACGCAATATTTTCGCTTATGTTCAGAAGAAGTTCCAGGTCGCTCTCGGTCCCTCCCCCTGCGAGGATCCTGTCCAATATCTGCCTTATCCAGAACAGCCCCTCCCTGCAGGGAGTGCATTTACCGCACGACTCGTGCTCGAAAAACTTGATGAGGACATGAACAGCCTTGACCATATCGTCCGAATCATCGAGGACCATGACGGCCCCTGAACCCAGCATACTGCCAGCTGCCGCGAGGGAGTTGAAGTCCAGCTGGACATCGAGCCCGGTCTCGTCAAGACAGGCGCTGGAAGCACCGCCCGGGAATGCGGCCTTGAAGCTCCTGCCGTCCTTCATCCCGCCGCAGTGCTCGAATATCAGATCTCTGAGTGTGGTCCCCATGGGCAATTCGTATACCCCGGGCCTGGCCACCTTACCGCTTATCGAGTAGAGCTTGGTGCCTGTACACTCCCGGGTTCCGAACCCGGCATACCACTCACCGCCCCTGAGAATGATCTGAGGGATATTAGCAAGGGTCTCAACGTTGTTAACTACTGTTGGCAGATTCATGTAGCCGACGTTCACCGGGAAAGGCGGCCGGATCCTTGATTGGCCTCTCTTGCCCTCCAGTGACTCGATAAGGGCGGTTTCCTCCCCACAGATGTAGGCACCTGCACCCCTGTGAACTGTTATGGTGAAATCGAACCCCGAGTTCAGGATGTTTTTGCCAAGGAACGACCTGGCCTCTGCATCAGCGATGGCCTTTTCAAGTATTCTGGCGCCTTCCGGGTATTCCCCCCGTATGTAGACAAATCCCAACTCAGCGCCGACAGCGTAGCCCGCTATGGCCATGCCCTCCAGGAGAGCGTGGGGATCTTTTTCGATGAGCACCCTGTCCTTGAACGTCCCGGGCTCACCCTCATCGGCGTTGGCAATAATGTTCTTGGGCCCCCTTGGGTCCCTGGAGGCAAAATCCCACTTCATGCCTGCCGGGAACCCGGCACCGCCGCGGCCCCTGATGCGGGAGGCCTTTACCTCATCGATCACATCTTCAGGCATCATATCATTCAGTGCCATGGGAAGCGCCTGGTAACCCTCGTTGTAGAGGTACGAGTCAATATTCGCCGGGTTGGGCCGGTCTATGTTTCGGGTCAGGATCTTAGTCATTTCACGCGGTCTTCCTGTATGAATCCAGTATCATCCCCAGGGTTTCAGGGCTGACCATCTCGAAGAGTTTGTCGTCGACCATCATGGCTGGCGCCTTGTCGCAGGCGCCGATGCACTCAACTTCCACGATCGTGAACATGCCGTCGGAAGTGGTCTCACCGATGCCAACACCCAGGGTCTCCCTGAGAGATGCAATAACTTCGGGCGCACCGTTTACAGAGCAGCTCAGATTTCTGCAGACTTGAATGAGGTGCCTGCCTACGGGTTTAGTGAAGTACATGGTGTAGTAGGTTGCCACCTCGAAGGCCCTGACGTGGGGGATCTCCAGAAAATCGGCGATAAAGACCAGGTACTCCTCGGCCAGATAGCCCTTCCTTTCCTGTACAAAGTGCAGGAGCGGCATTATCGCGGATGCAGGAGCCGCATAGCGTAATGCTATGCCCTCCATCTCTTTTGTTTCTTCCGAATCGAACAGTTTCATCATCGCTACCGATCAATTTCCCCAAGAACTATGTCAAGACTTCCGATAATTGCTACAACATCAGCAATCATGTTCCCCTTTGCCATGGTTAACAGGGACTGGAGGTTTACGAAAGACGGCGGCCTGATCCTGAGCCTGTACGGATGCGGCTTGCCATCGCTCACGATGTAGAACCCGATCTCACCCTTGGGAGATTCTATTGTGGAGTACACTTCGCCCACAGGGGGGGTCATACCCTCAACAACGAGCTTGAAGTGGTGGATCATGGCCTCCATGGAGCTGTCCAGCCTTTCTTTGGCAGGGAGTACGTACTTGGCGGTCCTTTCGATATATGGCCCTTCGGGCAGGCCTTCCACGAGTTGAAGAAGCATTCGCACGCTCTGCCTGAGTTCACCTATTCTGGCCAGATACCTGGAATAGACATCGCCGCCCTCATAAACGGGGACGTCGAACTCGATCTCATCATAGGCCTCGTAAGGCTCGTCACGCCTGATATCCCAGTCCACTCCCGAACCGCGCAGAGCCGGACCCGAAAGCCCCAGGGATACGGCTTCATCCCGGCTTATCGTACCGATGCCCACAGTCCTCTGGAGCCATATCCTGTTCTTCGTCAGAAGCCTTTCATATTCGTCGATCCTTGCGGGGAATGTTTTCAGGAAGCTCTTTATCTTCTTGTCAAAGCCGGGAGGGAGATCCCTCACGACTCCGCCTGGCCTGAAGTACGTCATCATGAGGCGTGTACCCGCTGTTTCCTCGATGATGTCCAGGACGTCCTCCCGCTCTCTCATGCCGTAAAGGAGCACAGTCATGGCTCCGATGTCGGCGGCGTGAGTACCCAGCCAGAGAAGATGGCTCCCGATCCTCGTCAGCTCGGCGAATATGGTTCTGATGTACCTGGCCCGTCTGGGGGCTTCGAGACCCAGCAGCTTTTCCACTGCCAGGATATAGGCGAGGTTGTTCGTACCAGAAGCGAGGTAATCCAGCCTGTCGGTGAGCGGCAGGACCTGGATGTATTTCTTGTGCTCGGCGAGTTTTTCTATGCCCCGGTGGAGATAGCCGATATCCGGCACGGCATTTATCACCGTCTCACCGTCCAGCTCAAGGATCACCCTGAGCACCCCGTGGGTCGAGGGGTGGTGGGGACCCATATTAATGGTCATTATCTCCTGTCTTGCCAAGATCCTACCTCACCATTTCACCCGTCCGCCGACGGGAAAATCTTTCCTCAGAGGGTGGCCGTCGAAACCTTCAGGATTCATGATCCTCCTCAGGTCGGGATGACCGGAAAAAACTACACCGAAATTATCGTAAACTTCCCTCTCGAGCCAGTTAGCGCCCTGCCAGATGGAGACAACGCTGTCGGCCTCCATGCCCTCTTCGAGCCTTGTTTTGACCCTGAAGCGGGAGTGCCTTGACAGGGAATACACCTGGTATACTATTTCGAATTGTTCGTCTTTGCGGGGTTCGTGTACGGCCGTCAGGTCGGACAGGTAATTAAAGGAGAGCGATGGCTCCTCTGCCAGGAAGTGCAGGACAGCTCTGCATTTTTCAGGTTTTACTACCGCCCACACTTCACCCCTGAAGGATCCGGACTCAATGAATGCCGCGGGGAAATTCTCTTCGATGGCCTTTACAGCGGGGTGTTCTCCGGGGCTGTCCCCTGAGAAATTCTGTCTATTCCAACCTACAGTCATCTCTCAGTCATCCTTTATTCCGGGGCCCCTGAAACCCGGCTTGAGATCCAGCGGCGCAGCGCGGAAATGGACCTGGCTGTCGATCTTGTTCTGAAGGGTCATAAGGCCGTGGAGCAGGGCCTCGGGCCTTGGGGGGCACCCAGGAACGTAAACGTCTACCGGTATGATACGGTTAACACCGGGTACCACGCTGTAGGTCTGAAAGATACCACCGCAGGTAGCGCAGCTTCCCATGGCCAGCACCCACTTGGGCTCGGACATCTGATCGTAGAGCTTTTTTACAACGGGCGCCATCTTGTTGGTTACAGTGCCGGCAACTATCATCAGGTCGGCCTGCCTGGGGGAGGCCCTGAAAACCTCTGCGCCGAACCTTGCAATATCGTATCTTGCGCATCCCACGGCTATCATCTCGATGGCACAGCAAGCCAGGCCGAACTGAAGCGGCCAGACGGACGAGCGCTGAGCCCAGTTCATCACCGCGCTGACTGTAGTCAGGAGGATATTATCTTCTGTGGGTAACGGACCTCTGGAAAAACTGCTGCGATTCTTCTTCATGACCAGTTAAGCGCACCCTTCCTCCACACATAGATGTACCCGAAGAGCAGGACGATGATAAACATTACCATCTCGATGAACCCGAAGACGATGGGGTCAAATCGGTCAAAGAGGATAGCCCATGGATATAGGAAGACTACCTCGATATCGAAAAGGATAAATAGCATGGCGATCAGGTAAAAGCGGATGTCCAGTCTTCTGCGAGCGTCCTTAGTCGGAGTCATTCCGCATTCGTAGGTGGATAGCTTTTCTTTTGAGGGGTTTTTCCTTCCAATTATCGCCGAGACCATGATCATCATGGACCCCATGCCCGCGACAATTATCAGGAAAATGAATATGGGCAGGTAACCAAGAATTAGATCTTCTTGCATCGCTCGAGCCAATCCCTCGTGGAGGCCGCGTCAACCATGGATGCCGCCCCCCCAGTTCAACCGGACTGTACAGCCAGGCTACTCAAAAACTCTAATGTATTCAGTATAATGTATGCAGGCAGTACTTATTCAGATGCAAGTCTATACACGAAAATCACCTGACATGTCAATGAAAAGAGAATTTCTTCACCAATATTGCGTACCCGGGAGCAAATAACACTTGGTACTTGACAGTCAAACTGCTCTATGCTAGATGGAAAACCATTAATTTTAAAGGGTTTTTTTATTAAAGGAGCCGCTTCATGACCAGATCATCAGACCTTTTTTCTAAATCCATCAAACTCATTCCCGGTGGAGTGAACAGTCCTGTCAGGGCTTTTCGCTCTGTAGGGGGCAATCCTCTGTTCATTGCCAGGGCGCATGGATCAAAGATCGAGGATGTTGACGGCAACACCTATATCGACTACGTGGGGTCCTGGGGACCAATGATAGTGGGACATGCCAATGGGGAGGTCATCTCCGCAGTGATTGAAGCCGCAGGGAGGGGAACGAGCTACGGCGCCCCGACCGAGATGGAGCTGACCCTTGCCGGTAAAGTCATAGCCGCGGTTCCTTCCATGGAGATGGTCAGGATGGTCAACTCCGGCACCGAGGCCACTATGAGCGCTATAAGGCTTGCAAGGGGGGCAACAGGCAGGGACAGAATAATCAAGTTCAACGGATGCTACCACGGCCACGCAGACGGCCTCCTGGTCAGGGCCGGCTCCGGCGCCCTCACCCTCGGCGTACCCGACAGCCCGGGCGTACCCGAAGATTACGCAAAGAACACACTCATAGCAGAGTACAACGACCTGGGATCGGTAGAGGCTCTTTTCGAACAGAACCCCGAACAGATAGCTGCGGTGATCGTTGAACCCGTACCCGGCAACATGGGCGTGATGGTTCCCGGAAAAGGTTTTCTGGAAGGTCTTCGGGAGATAACCAGCCGCGAGGGGGCCCTGCTCATCTTCGACGAGGTAATGACCGGGTTCAGGGTCGCCCTTGGGGGCGTCCAGGAGCTTTACGGCATCGATCCGGACCTCACCACTCTGGGCAAGATCATTGGGGGAGGCCTTCCCGTTGGAGCCTATGGCGGCAAAGCCAGGTTCATGTCGCAAATGGCACCGGAAGGGCCCATTTACCAGGCCGGCACCCTTTCCGGGAACCCTCTTGCCATGGCAGCAGGAGTAGCCACCCTGGAGATTCTCGAACGGCCCGGCACTTACGAATCCCTGGAGAAAATGGCATCTGATCTGGCCATGGCCTTGGCCGCCGTCAACAAAAAGCTCGGGGCCAAGCTCGCCTTCAACAGGGTTGGATCCATGTTCACAACGTTTTTCAACCCGGGACCCGTTACAGATTTCGCGGGCGCAAAGGCATCTGATACCCGGATATTTGGATCCTATTTCATGGCGATGATCTCTGAGGGTGTTTATCTTGCCCCGTCACAGTTCGAGGCGGCCTTCGTGTCCCTGGCGCATACTGAAGAGGATATTGCGAGAACTGCAGAAGCGCATGAAAAGGCTATTGAAAAGGTCATGCTATAATCAGTGATCTGGACCGTTAATTTATATCGTTTGAAAACACGCTGATTCCAGAGTGTTTAAGCTCTGCAAATGGTCGTCAGTAACCCCATATTGCTTGACAATCACTTGGTCACTCTGTATCTTTTCGGCGGTGTTCCCGGGAGGGTTTATTATCCGGACCCGGCAGGAGAAGAGCGAATGGCCAAGGGTCGGGCGTTCTACGATCTTTTAAAGTACAGCAGCCTGGGTCTGGAAATGGGGGCGGCAGTCGTTATAGGCCTCCTTATTGGAATGTTTCTGGACCGTAAGCTGGGCACTGATCCCTGGCTGACTCTGCTCTTCATGATCTTAGGTTTCGTTGCCGCGGGGCGGGCTCTCATAAAAGCCGTTCGCGGCTCAGTGTTCGAAGAAGAGGAAGAAGCGAAAGATTGAATTCCCACCCTGACGGTGGAAGGCTCAGGCGGCTCAAGTTCTGGGTCGTGGTACTGACGCTTGGAG
This sequence comes from uncultured Pseudomonadota bacterium, assembly GCA_964454175.1. Lineage (GTDB taxonomy): Bacteria > BMS3Abin14 > BMS3Abin14 > BMS3Abin14 > BMS3Abin14 > CAYVSA01. The sequence goes on along the minus strand of CAYVSA010000001.1, from coordinate 34,512 downwards.
CCGCACTGTTTTTTCTCATACTGGGAAAACCGCCATATACCAAGGGTGTCATGGCGGGCGGTTTCCTGATCATCTTGAACCTTCTTGGCACAGAGAAGGTCGTAGGCTCATTTTTTACCGGTGGGGTTCTGGCAAGAGCGGTTTACGGGTTGATCTACCTAACCAAACTTGCCCTTACTGCAGGTATTATAGCTGGATTCATGCACTGGAAAATTGGTTCATACCTGGGTCTGGTAATCGGACTTCTGGTCCTGCCGGCAGGCCTGATTGCTGACTTTCTGATCTTCCCGGGGAACAAAAAGAAAAACGGGAGCACTGATGGTAGCTGAATCTTTCATATATCTGGAACACACACCCATTGCACACGCCCTGGAGAAGATCGAGGGCCTTGATGCCGCGCCCGTGATGCACGCAGCCCTGGTCTCCCTGTTGCTCATAGGAGCAGCAATTCTAATTAATCGCTCACTTAAAAGCGGCAGGGTAATGCCTGAGGGCCGCACCTTCAGCATACCGAACCTCCTGGAACTGGGGGTCAAGCTGCTCCTTGATTTCATGGAACAACTCATGGGTGAAAACGCAAGACGTTTCCTGCCCCTCATCGGGACAACAGCCTTTTTCATCCTCTTTTCAAATCTACTGGGAACCATCCCGGGCTTCGAACCGCCCACCAGCAACCTGAATACCAACATTGCCTGTGCTCTGGTGATCTTTTTATCCACCCACTATGTGGGAATTAAAACCCACGGGGCAAGCTACATTAAGCACTTTATGGGCCCGGTCCTGTGGCTGGCCCCTCTCATGATAATCGTTGAGCTCATCGGACATTTTGCAAGGATCGTGAGCCTTTCATTCCGCCTTTTCGGCAACATGTTCGGAGACCATCTGCTCCTTGCTATCTTTGTCAGCCTTGTGCCTCTTTTCATACCCGTAATTTTTATGGGTCTAGGCATATTCGTTGCCCTTATCCAGGCTTTCGTATTTACTCTTCTCTCTATCATTTACATCACTGGAGCACTGGAGGAGGCTCATTAAGCTGGCCTTTTTATGCTGATTGATATATATGAATAGAATCTTGGAAAGGAGGAGTGCATCCATGAAGAAGAAGATCGCCATATCACTTCTGGCGGCCATCGTTGTGCTAGCTTTGGCGCCGCTCGCCCTTGCAGCTGAGGAAGGAGCGCAGGCAGCTGGAGTTGACGTTCAACCCGGAAATATTGGCTTCGCCTTAGCGCTTGGCTCTGCTCTTTGTGTCAGCATCGCTGCTTTAGGCGGCGGTATTGGTCAGGGCATCGCTATCAGGGGAGCCATGGAGGGTATTGCCAGGAACCCCGGTGCTTCAGGAAAGATTATGACGACCATGATCATCGGTCTGGCTCTCATCGAGTCACTGGTTATCTACTCTCTGGTTATTTCCCTGATGCTCCTGTTTAAACTGTAGACCCCAAGGGGAGGAGCACAACACCCTCCCCTTTTGTTTCGCTTGAACTTGTGAAAGTTAACACTTTATCAAGCGATCCGGCGCCCAGCGCGATCAAGTTCTGAAGGGGGGCAAAATGAGATATGCGTTTATTCTGTCGGTGGCCATACTTCTTCTTTACGCTCCGGCCCAGGCCCTGACCACCTCAGATTGCTTCGACTGTCATTCTGATGACACACTCACAAAAGAAGTAGATGGGGAGGAGCTTTCTCTGTTTATAGATGAGGATGTCTTCTCCCGATCGATACACGGGGACCTGGACTGTACAGACTGTCATGTTCAACTGGAAGACGCTGAAGATGAACACGATGAGGAAGTGGAAGCTGTAGACTGCGGCCGCTGCCATGACGACATGGTCGCCAAATTCAGGGTAAGCGACCACTCGCCAGGGAATGCGCGGACCCGGACGGACCTGCCGGTCTGCTCCAGCTGCCACGGCAAGCACGACATTTTGCCAACCAGCAACGTCCAATCCAGAGCCTATGAGCTGAACTTGCCGGCAACATGCTGCACCTGTCACGACAGCCCTGAGATCCTCGAAAGACATCCTGCTCTCAGATCTGACGTGTGCTCCGATTTCGAGGAGGGCATGCACGGCATCGTTCTTTTCAGGAGCGGCATGATCTTTTCGGCCGTATGCAATGACTGCCACGGCAGCCACAACATCTATTCCGCAGACGATGAGAGGGCAATGACCCACAGAAACAGGATCAATACCACCTGCAGTTCGTGCCACGCCGGCATAGTGAACGTTTACAATTCCAGTGTCCATGGCAGTGCGTTCACCGAGGGCAGCCAGGAGGCACCAACCTGTATCTCCTGTCACGGTGCTCACAAGGTAGACCGTGCCATGGACAAGGATTTTATGCTTACAGTGACCAGGCGGTGCTCAGGCTGTCACGAAAAGGAGAGTGACACCTTCAAGAACACCTACCACGGGCAGGTGACGGGCATGGGGTATTCGAAAGCCGCCCAATGTCCAGACTGCCACGGAGCTCACAACATCCTGCCAAGGGATGACAATGAATCAATGGTCCATCCCGGCAACCTGGTCAAAACCTGCGGGGTTTGCCACCCTGGGGCCAACGCCAACTTCGTCAAATACCTTCCGCATGCCGATTACCACGACAAGGAAAATTATCCCGGACTCTATTACCTCTACCTGGCAATGGTGCTCCTGCTCTCCGGGGTATTCATATTCTTCGGTATCCACACAGCACTGTGGCTGGTGAGGGGGCACATCGAAGAGAGGAAAAAAGATAATTTGAACTGAAATACAGGCGGGAGGACGAAATGATAAATTATGCAAACGACCTCCGGAACGGGGAGAAAAACCCCATTTACTACCTCCGGTTCCAATACTACCACCGATTTCTGCACGCCCTGATAATCATCAGTTTCATGGGTCTGGTCCTGACCGGCATGCCCTTAAAGTACAGTGAGGCTGCCTGGGCCAGGACCTTTGCGCTTTTTCTGGGCGGCATCCAGACTGCAGGTTATATCCACCGCGTCTGCGGCTTCATTACATTCGTTTACTTCACGCTGCACCTCGCATGGGCAGCCTATTATATTGTCTGCCTTCGGGAGGAGCCCTTCTTTGCCTTCCTGACAGGGCCTAATTCCATGATGCCCTGGAAAAAAGATCTTGAAGATATCATCGGGCATTTCAGGTGGTTCCTCGGCAAGGGCAGCAGGCCTGATTTTGACAGGTTCACATACTGGGAGAAATTTGACTACCTCGCTGTCTTCTGGGGTGTCGGGATAATCGGTTTTTCAGGGCTGACTCTATGGTTCCCGGAGTTCTTCTCAAAGTTCCTTCCTGGCTGGGCTTTTAACGTCTCTATTATATTGCATTCCGATGAGGCACTGCTGGCGGCAGGCTTCATATTCACGGTACATTTTTTCAATACCCACCTTCGCCCCGAGAAGTTCCCCCTGGACAATGTCATCTTCACGGGCAGGATAACCGAGGAAGAACTGGTCCACGAAAGACCCGCAGAGTACAGAAGGCTTGTTGAAGCGGGCAAACTGGAAGATCTGACAACAGATCCGCCAACCCGAACCACCGTTATCTGGTCACGGATCGCAGGTTTTGCGGCCTATGGTCTCGGGCTGACCATGGTCCTCTTTATCATCTACTCTGCCCTCATGGAGATCCGATGAGGACTTGTACCCAGATGTATCTTAAACTTTGCCTGTATGGGGTTAATATTGCTGGCACGATGTTAGTGAAACCCGCATGTTAATTGACACCAAAGGTGACCTGTGCTAATCTTCTCAAACTGTCGGGTTATTCACAATCTCGACTTTACCGGGCCTGTTATACAGCGAGATTCCAGCCTGTAAAGACCCGGTCAGAGGGCAGTCATGAAAGAGAGGGGAGTTAAATTTCTCGGGAAGCTTCGCTTCTATGAAGTTCTTCTCATTGTCCTGGCGCTGCTGTTCTTCTCAACGTGGGCAACTCTGAAGGTGACTGAAACCGCGGTATTTTGCGGCAACACCTGCCACGTCATGAAGCACTATTACCAAGACTGGAAGGGATCGACTCACAACAATGTACCCTGCGTCCAGTGCCACACCCGGCCTGATGAGGACGGCCACCTGATGCCCAGGTTCCGCGCTTTTATGCAGCTCGGCAGCTATTTCACCCGCACATATGGCGAAAGAACCAGGGCAGAGGTCCTGGACGCTAACTGCCTGCAGACAGAATGCCATTCCGGCAGGCTGCTGGAGGGTCAGGTCGTTTACAAGGAAGGCGTTATTTTCGATCACAAACCCCACATGCAGAAATTAAGCCGTGGCAAGATACTGCGCTGTACCACGTGTCACTCCCATATCGCCATGGGAGATCACATGACCGTTGCTGAAAGCGCCTGCTTTATTTGCCATTTCAAAGGGTTCGAGAACAATCCCCCCACCGCCACGTGTACCCTTTGCCACACTCCGCCGGAAAACCCTGTGGAATATGCCGGCGGAAAGCTGGATCACACCGATTTTATGGAAAGATCAGTAGACTGCCGCTACTGCCACCTGGACATTGTCCAGGGAAGCGGCGATGTCCTGTACGAGAACTGCGCCGACTGCCACAGCAGGACAGGCAAAGTCACAGCATCTGAATCCGTCGAGACCATTCACAGACGCCACGTAACCGATCACAAGGTAGAGTGCAGCGAATGCCACAGCGTTATACGCCATCAGCTTCCGGAGCAGAGAGTCGTTCTTGAAAACGGCTGCGTCCTCTGTCATGGCGGCGGGCACAGGGCCATCATGTCGCTATACGGCGGAGAAGGGATATCCGGTGTAGAGCCCGAACCATCCCCAATGTATCTCGCTGGAGTAGAATGCGTGGCATGTCACGGACCTGCCGCCAGGGAGGGGTCCGGCACCGATTCCGCCAAACCCGGCATGAGGGCCGACGGCAAAAGGTGCGAACTTTGCCATGAGACTGGTCGCGGGGACCTGCTCCTTTCCTGGAGTGATGAACTGGCAAGAACCATAGCCGCGGTGCGGGCCAGGATTCGCAGTGCCGATACCGGCATCTCCTCCATGGCGCAATCAGATCGAAAGGATGAAGCCAGCAGGCTTCTGTCTGAAAGCAGGAACGACCTCTCCTTTGTCGAAGCCGGAGTGCCGGTCCACAATTACAGCTATACTATGAAAGTGCTGGAAAAAGTCAGCAGTGACCTGGATAATGCTATGCAACTTACAAGGCAGGTGAGAAATGGTATTTAGAAAAGTCAGCAGGGTTAAGATCCCGGAAGCGACTATAAGGCGCCTCTCCCTTTACGACAGGTGCCTTGAGGAGGTTCAGAAGTCGGGACAGAGGATCATTTCCTCCTCTGACATTGCCCGAAAATGCGGGACCAACCCGGCTCAGATCAGGAAGGATTTTGCATATTTCGGCGAGTTCGGGGTCAGGGGTGTAGGGTACTACGTGGAGAACCTTCAGGAGGATATCAAGAGGGCCCTCGGCATAGACAGATCCTGGAGCTGTGCTCTGGTGGGAGCAGGAAACCTGGGATTCGCACTCCTCGGAACCGATTCCCTGGCCAAGAGAGGATTTGAAATTGCGGCGATATTCGAGCAGGATCCCATACTCGTTGAGATGGGTTCATTCAAGGATATCCCCCTCTTTTCCATGGACAAGATGAGGCGCGTTGTGGAAGAGTTGGGCATCAGGATAGGAATAATCGCGGTAAACCCGGAAAACGCCTTCCAGGTTGCCCATCAACTTGTTGATGCAGGCATAAAAGGCATACTTAACTTTACTCCGGCTACCCTCAAGGTACCGCCAGGAACGATACTGAGAAATGTTGATTTTGCCATCGACCTGGAGGGTCTGGCATTCCAGCTTGCAAACGAGTAGTTTACCGCGGGTGGACCCTTTATAATATAAAAACGGCATGCCATGAAAAAACTGGAAGAAATAATTGTACAGAGGGGCGCCGAGAGCGCCCGGGCCCAGGAAGTATACTGCCACCGGGCCTCGGAGCAGATCCTGCAGGCTGCCAGAAGCCTGGCAAGAGCAGTAGGTAGCGGAGGAAAGATCCTTGTTGCGGGCAACGGCGGCAGCGCGGCTGACGCACAGCATTTCGCAGGGGAACTTGTAAACAGGTTTCTCATGGAGCGGCGGCCCCTTCCCTGCATCTCTCTTGCGACAGACACCTCGGTCATAACCTCCATCTCAAACGATTACTCCTACGACCTGATCTTCAGCAAGCAGATCGAAGCAGTGGGAAAAGAGGGAGACGCACTGATCGCCATATCCACAAGCGGGACCTCGCCCAACATCCTGAGAGCTCTGGAAGCGGCAAACAGGCAGTCCCTGATGACAGTGGGCATGAGCGGTCCCGAGGAAGGCCCTATGGCCGATTTGTGCGACTATTATCTGGCACCCGGCGAGATCAGCACGCCCAGAGTGCAGGAAATCCATCACCTGGTCCTCCACATCATGGCCGAACTCCTTGAGATACTTGTCTTTGCAGGAAAAAATGATTGATAAAAAGTATCCCAACACCCCGACAAGAGGCATAATCCCGGGTGAGGTAAAAACCTGCTCCCTTCACTCACGGCAAAGCAAAGTCAGCGCTGAGGATCTGGGCAAACCCCTCGTGGGCGGCTCAACATTATCCCAATTTACTGACAGCTTGCCGGATATCCTTGCATCCAGTGACCTGAAAGAAACGGCCGAGGCAATAGCAGTCGCCAGGAAAAATGGCTGCGGAGTCCTTCTCGGCATGGGAGCCCACCCGATCAAGGTCGGACTCGGCCCGCTCCTGGCAGATGCAATCGAAACCGGCATACTCACCGGGATTGCCACCAACGGTGCAGCGATCATTCACGACTATGAGCTTGCAGCCTCAGGAAAAACTTCCGAGGATGTGGGCGCAGGTCTTGAGTCCGGTCAGTTCGGGATGGCAGAGCAGACAGCAGTGTCGCTCAACAGTGCTATTTCGCAGGCCGCTGCTGAAGGAACAGGGATCGGGCATGCGGTCGGAAGCATGATAGAAGGGGGCGGGCTGAAGCATTCCGGGCTCAGTGTTTTTGCTGCGGCTGCCAGAACCCCTGTACCAGCTACGGTCCACGTAGCCATCGGCACGGACATAATCCACATGCATCCAAGTTGTGACGGAGCAGCCACCGGCGCGGCATCCATGACCGATTTTTTACTTTTCGCAAGTCAGGTCGCTGCCCTGGATAATGGTGTATACATAAATCTCGGGTCGGCTGTCATTATGCCTGAGGTGTTCCTCAAGGCCCTCTCGCTTGCACGGAACCTCGGACATCCGGTCAAGGGCCTTACTACCGTGAATATGGATTTCATCCAGCATTACAGACCCCGCGTGAACGTACTGGGTCGGCCCACTGCCTACGGCGGGCGCAGTTTTGCCCTCACGGGCCATCATGAGATCCTCCTCCCCCTACTGCTGGCTCTGGTCAAGGAACAGATGCCCTGATGGTTGAACCATCCGAATATACACATGAATCCATAAAGGAAAGGGCAGCGCACTGGCGTGCCAACGATTTGACCGTGGTCTTTACTAACGGATGCTTTGACCTGATCCATCCCGGCCACACCAGCTATCTGAAACAGGCAAAAGCACTGGGTGATATTCTCGTGGTTGGCTTGAATTCTGATGATTCTGTAAGGGAACTGAAAGGCCCCGGAAGGCCTGTTCTCAACCAGGCCGCCAGGGTCGAGATCCTTCTCTCGTTAAGGTGGGTAGACGCCGTCGTGCCCTTTGCGGAACAAACACCGATTGCTCTGATCCAGGCAGTCAAACCCCACATTCTGGTCAAGGGCGGAGACTGGCCAGTGGATGAGATCGTCGGGGGAGATTTCGTTAAGGGAAACGGAGGCCAAGTGCTCGCCCTTCCCTTCCGGCTGGGAGAATCCACCTCCAGCATCATCGACAGGATCACAGGATCCAGCAGTTAAAATGACCCTCTCAGTACAGGTCGCAACGGACCTGGACAGAGCTGGGCATGTGAGTCTTTCAGGCCTGCCCCCATCAGCCGCGGCCTACCTGGTATCAAAACTACCCGAACCTGACAAGCTCGTCGCAGTTGCCCCCGATGCCGCCTCAGCAGCGGCCCTCGCAGGGGATATTTCCTTTTTCCTGTCCGGGCACGAGGTAGTGATCCTCCCCGCAACTGAGAACAATCCCATGGAGCGAATGCTGCCGGACATGGAAACGGCTTCTGCAAGAATGCGCGCGTTTCTGGCCATTTCTCGCGGTACAGGACCAGTCGTGATCCCCGCTTTGGCACTACTGCAGCCAGCCCCTCCCCCAGAGACTCTGACATCAGCCATCGTAACTGTTCGTGCGGCCAGTGTGCTGGACAGGGACGAACTTCTGAGGACTCTCCTTGCCTGGGGATACAGAAGGGTACCTGTGACAACACAGGCAGGGGAGGTTGCAGTCAGGGGCGGCATCCTGGATATTTTTTCCCCTGCCCACGAGCTCCCGTGCCGGATCGAACTCTGGGAGGACAAGGTCCATTCCCTGAGGGCTTTTGACCCCGACCTCCAAAGGAGCACCGGGACGCTCATCGAATTCCAGATTCTTCCAGTCTCCGAAATCGTCCGTAATGCAGACGTGAGGGCTGAAGGGAGGGCAAGACTTTCTGCGGCCCTGTCTGCCGTACAAGTAACATCCAGAGAAAGGGAGCGTTTCCTTGAGGGATGGGATAACGGATCAGGCTTTCCGGGGATCAACCTTTTTTTACCAGCGATCTATGGAAAACACAGTTCTCCAGCGGACTATTTGAATGAAAATTCCACGCTGCTGCTGGTTGAACCTGGTGAGATCATCTCTGCCATGAAAAATTTCTACACTTTTGCCGCCGAAAGAGCAGGGGAAGGCCTTCCGGACCTCGGCAAGGTCTACAAAGACCCAGACCAGATCTATTCACACCTGGTCTCCAGGCGGCATATTCTTGCCGGCCTCGCCGGCACCAGGGGATCCACCCACGTTCGGTGCAGTCCTCCACTGGCTCCTGGTTCCCGTCCCGGACGGCTTGAGGGTGTTCTTGATTTTATGCGCATGATCAGAAAAAAACACGGTTTTGGGGCCCTGATCGCCGCAAGATCAAAGTCCTCTGCCCAGCGCATCACCATGCTGCTCACGGACCAGGGCATTGACGCGCCCGGATATGAGAGTTTTTCGGCTGCGCCTCCAAAAACAGGGTTCGGCATTGTACCCGGTCAACTGTCCGGCGGTTTTGTCCTTCAGGATGACAAGCTCGCCATCCTCAGCGATTCAGATATTTTCGGGCAACCCAAAAAGGCGAGGATCGGCAGATCAGCTTCTCCTGAATGGGACCTTCCGGTCGGATCGCTGACTTCCGGTGATACGGTCGTTCACATTGAGCACGGGATCTGCCGCTTCGACGGGCTCAAACAGATGGACGTGGCCGCACAGTTCGGTGAATACCTTCACCTGGCCTTTTCCGGAGGCGACACCCTGTATGTTCCTGTGCAGGACATGAACAGGGTACAGCGCTATCGAAGCGCCGCAGAAAAACCGCCGCCCCTCAGCAAGCTCGGCTCCGGAGCTTGGGGAAAAGTCAAAGAACGCGCACGAAGAACTCTGAAAAACATGGCCACCGAACTCATCAGCCTGTCCGCAGCCAGAAAAAGCAGGCCGGGGCATAAATTCGACCCTCCGGATTCCATCTTCAGGGAGTTTGAAGCGTCCTTTCCCTGGACTGAAACACCAGACCAGGAAAAATGTATTTCGGAAGTCCTCACAGATATGATGTCGCCAAGGCCCATGGACAGGCTCGTCTGTGGAGATGTCGGATACGGCAAAACCGAGGTAGCCCTGCGGGCTTCATTCATGGCCGTGCTGGGAGGCAAACAGGCCGCTGTCCTGGTGCCCACTACCGTACTTGCTCAGCAGCATTTTCAGAACTTTACCGAGAGGCTGGAACGCTTTCCCGTGAGGGTAGCCGTGATGAGCAGGTTCGTTTCGGGAAACGAAACGAAAAAAACACTGGAGGGACTCGCCGCGGGTACTGTGGATATCGTGATCGGAACACACAGGCTCCTGTCTGAGGACGTCAGGTTCAGTGAGCTCGGCCTGCTCGTCATCGACGAAGAACACAGATTCGGGGTCCGCCACAAGGAAAGGCTTAAAAAGATCAAGAAGACGGTAGATGTCCTGACCCTCTCGGCAACACCTATACCCAGGACTCTTTATCAGGCTTTTTCAGGACTTCGGGACCTTTCCTTAATCCACACACCTCCTGTGGACAGAAAAGCCGTCCATACTGAGATCAGGTATTTCGACGAGGAACTGATGCGGGACGCCATCCTCAGAGAAATGGGTCGCGAAGGACAAGTATACGTGGTGCACAACAGGGTCCTGAGCATCCACGCTTTTTCTGATCTGGTCAAAAAAACTGTACCCGAGGCCAGGGTCGCGGTGGCCCATGGCCAGATGGCCGAAAAGGAACTGGAAGAAATAATGGTACTGTTTTTAAAGGGCGAATTCGATGTTCTCGTGACCACAGCGATCATCGAATCAGGTCTTGATATTCCAAACGTGAACACCCTCATTGTGAACAGAGCTGACCGGTTCGGCCTGGCTCAGCTTTACCAGCTCAGGGGAAGGGTGGGGCGGTCCAGCCTGCGAGCCTACTGCTATCTCATGATACCCCAGGAAGGAAGCCTGACAAAAAAAGCCCGGGAAAGGCTCTCGGTTCTTAAAGATCTGGCGGAACTGGGTTCAGGCTTCAAGCTGGCCTCCTATGACATGGAAATAAGGGGGGCCGGGAACCTCCTTGGGGAGGAGCAGTCAGGCCAGATCGCATCCGTGGGGCTTGACCTGTTTTCGCAGCTCCTGGAGCAGGCCGTTCGTGAAGCCTCAGGCGATGAGCCCATGCCCGCTGTGGAGCCTTCCGTGAATCTCGGTCTCCCAGCCTTACTCACTCAGGAATATCTTCCCGACGCGGGAGAGCGGCTGACTCTCTACAAACGACTTGCCAGATCCTCTTCCGACGAGGAACTCGATGCCATGAGGGAAGAGGTCCTGGACCGATTCGGCCGGTTTACCCCTGAGGTGAGAGCCCTTTTCAAGCAGGCTGAAGTAACAGTGCTTGCAAGACAGCTTCTTGTGGAGCACATCGACATGGCCGAACCATATTACATTATCGTGCTTCATCCTGAGGCCAGGGTGTCTCCTGACGCGCTGGTAAACATGCTGTCTAATGATAGAAGGGTCAGTTTTATTCCTCCGACGACCTTACGGATCGACGTATCCAATCTGGGCTCTCCTGATGACAGAGTCGTATTCCTAAAGGAAATCTTGCGCTCCCTCCAATCATCTGTTACTTAAATATCCTGCCATGAAAAAATTAGCTGCAGTAATCATATTCGCAATCGCCGTCGCCGTTTTTATCTGGGTCAACGGCCTGGAGCAACCCACTGGAGAAAAAAAGCCGATCCCGACAGAAGGTATTGTCGCGGAAGTGAACGGTAAACCCATTACCCGGGAGATCTTCCAGGCGAAATATGATCGCTTCACCAAACGGATCCACCTGCCGGGAAGCAGCCCGGAGGCAATAAGAGAACTCAAGGTTAGCTTCTTGAACAAAATAATCGAGACCGAGCTGCTCAAGCAGGAGGCGGATCTGCGCATGCTGACTGTTTCGGATGAGGAACTTAACCACGAGATCAACCTCCTGAAGGAGGATTATCCCAAGGACACCCTCAGTGAGGCCCTGGAAAGGATCGGCGTGCAGCTGGAGGAATGGAAGAAGGACAGGGTCGAAAAGCTGCTTATCGACAAACTGATAGAGCAGGAGATCGACAGCATCATACACGTGAGCGACCAGGACGTGGAAGAGTACTATAAGGCAAATAAAAAAGAGTTTCAGCAGCCCCTTATGGTGCGAGCCAGGCAGATAGTTGTGGCTACTGAGGAAGAAGCGCGCTCTATAAGGTCGAAGATACTAAAAGGCGCGGATTTCGCTGATATGGCAAAACGTTTTTCTCTGAGTCCCGATTCGGAGCAGGGCGGGGACCTTGGGAAGTTTGCCAAGGGACAGATGCCGGAGGAATTCGATAAAGTAGTGTTCCGATATCGTGTTGGCTCAGTCAGTCGCGTCGTGAAATCACCCTACGGGTTTCACATATTCAAGGTAGAGCACCGCATAAGGCCACGGACCCAGACCCTGGACGAGGTGAGCGAGCAGATAAGGCAGAAGATCTTTCAGGCAAGACAGGAATCGTTTTTCAATGAATGGCTCGGGCACCTGAAAGACCAGGCCCAGATCACTCTCTATCTGGAGAATCTTGAAAATAAAGAGTAAGCAGACAAGCCCAAAAGTCCAATGTCCAGAGTCATTATTATGGAAACAAAAACCAGACATGAGATAGAAGCTTGAAAAGATATCTTCTGACAATATTAATATCATCAGTGCTTATGATATCAGCTATCCCCGCCTCCGCCTCTGACTTTGTTGTAGCGGCGGTGGGTCATGAGCCCATCACTAACAGGGAAGTCCTTATGGTTCTGGAAGAGTCTGGCAAACTTTCCTACCTGCAGGCACTTGACCTGCTCATAGAGCGAAGCCTGGTCCTGCAGTGGGCAGGGCAGAACGAGGTCCGAGTTACGGACAAGGAGCTTGACAAGATCGTTGTGTCCGTTATGGAAAAAAACAAAACCACGAGAGAGGAACTGGAAAGCGCGCTCATTGCCAGAGGTCAGGATTTTAAAACGTACAGGCAGCGAGTCCGTGAGCAGGTGGTCATTGGCAGAGCCGTATCCGCTGCCCTGGCGACAAGAGTACAGATCTCAGAAGATGAGATCAGGGTGGCGTACGACAGGGATTACCCTCCCAGGCCAATGCTGTCCTTGAGCCACATACTGTTCAGGCTGCCTACCGATGCCCCGCCTCAGGATGAAGAGGCTGCATTGATTCAAGCTGACGATCTTCTGGAAAAGATCCACAACGGTCTTTCCTTCGCCGCAGCGGCCAGTGAATACTCCGAGGACCAGGGAACAGCCTCACTGGGAGGGAACCTGGGTACTTTTGCCAGGGGAGAGCTTTTGCCTGCCCTTGAAAAGGCTGCCCTTGAACTGCGGGAGGGAGAAATAGCGGGACCGATTCGATCAGACCTCGGAGTTCACCTGCTTTACCTCACGGGACGAAGTTCACTTCGCCAGCCACTTGAAAAGGTCAGGGAAAAGATCATCGACCAGATCAGGTCTGAAAAGGAAGGCACCCAGCGTGGCCTATGGATAAAAGACCTGAAGGAGAAGACCTACATAGAGATCTTTACGGATGAGGGATAGGTTCGGGCTGGAAAAGCTCAGGGTGGACCTGTTTTTGAAACGCGCCCGTCTCGTCAAAAGACGGTCCCTCGCCTCCAAGCTATGCGGAAATGGCTGGGTAACACTTAACGGCAGGCTGGCGCCCCCGGGTAAGAGCGTCAGGGTTGGAGACGAGATAGCTATACGATACCCCCGGGAAAAAGTTATCATCAGGGTCGAAGAGATACCCGCGACCCCTGCAAAGGGACAGTCCTGCTACACCGTTATTTCCAGCGAGAAGATCGAGGAAGAAATCTATTAGATAGAAATTAGAACATTGGATATTAGAACATTAGCCATTAGATTTTGGGTCCTGGACCAGGTTTACCCACATCAGCGAACAAAATCCCGCTATTCCTCTTTTTTCAGTTTAGCAAGATATTTATCCACCTTGGACTGCCTTGTGAGTGTCCAGTCGCAGCGCATGCAGCGGTCGGCTTCCTCCATTGCCACCCTTTTGGGGAAACCTTTGTGTACCTCGGCAAAATCAGTCACTCTTGCTCCGGGCGCCAGAGAGACTTCCTGCCTGCGGCGCCTCATATCGTAGCTGTCCAGGTAGTTGGCCCATGGAGGCTTGATCCGACGGCTCGTGTACCTTATGCTGACAGGTGTTTTGCCAACGACACTACTGTAAAAGTGCTTGGCAGCCTCTCTGCCGGCAGCGATAGCTTCAATGATCGAAGCTGGCCCGTGTACGTTGTCCCCACCCGCAAGAACGATGAATGATTCATCTGACAAGGCCGAAACCTCGGCTAACGGCACTTCCGCAAGCAGGGGGTTCATGTCGGGCTTTCCCCCATGGAAAGAGTAGTCGGGAACAGATCCCACGGCGGTGATCACCCATTGCGCGTCGAGCCAGAAACCCGTTCCCTCTTTGAAAACCGGAACCAGCCGTCCATGCTCGGAACTTTCAATATGTGACACTTTCTGACAAAAAGCCCTCGACAGGCTGCCGCTATCGGTATCGAAGGAGATGGTAGCCGAACTGTCCATGATCTCAACTCCTTCGTCCACCGCATCCTGAATATCCCAGAGGTTAGCCGGCATGAACTCGCCATGATCCTCGTATTTTATCTCCGTCCACTCTGCCCCTATGTGCCTGAACATCTTTTCCCGCTGTTCAGGCCTTTTTTCCAGACAGACCACAGTTACTTTCTCAGCGCCGATCCTCAGAGCGGTCCTGGCAACATCCATCGAGACGTTCCCCCCGCCAATTACGATCACATTTCCGGAAAGAGGATGGACATCACCCGCTGCAGCTCTGACCAGAAGGTCCCTGCCGTCCAGGAACCCTTCTTCTGCTTTTCCCGTGTGGGGGAGCTGGACGGGTCTCATGGACCCGATCGCGAGAAAAGCACCGGCAAAACCCTGGGCTTTAAGGTCCGCCAGGGAAAAATCTCTACCCAGTGACTGTCCGAATTTTGTCTCTACATCCAGGTCGAGGATCCTGTCGACCTCTCTTTTGTAAACATCACGCGGAAGCCGGAAATGAGGAGAGTATATGTCCGGTGTCCCTCCCGCAGTATCCCGTTCCTCAAAGATGGTGACTGAAAAACCCAGTATCCTGAGGAATAGTGCAGCTGTTAGACCTGCGGGGCCGGAACCGACGACAGCAATGCTCTTGTCGATTGCGGCGGGATGATCCTGGATCTCCCGACGGTAGATGTTGTAGGGCCTTTTGACCTGATCATCTACAAATCGCTTGATAACACAGATGGCTATGGGCTCTCCATCCTTGCCCCTGTTGCAGTCCCTTTCGCATGGATGGTGGCATATCCTTCCGATAGTCCCGGGGAAAGGACACACAAGCTCTACTATTTCCAGAGATTGAAGGTCTTTTCCCTCGGCAGCAAGGTGAACGTAGTGGGAACACGGAACCTTTCCAGGACACGCCAGCTGGCACGGCGCGTGAAATTCACCAGGGCCCCTGCCAGCGTCCACAATAGCCATGACCCATATCAGGAAGAAACCTAGGGAGAGAATGGTGTAGCCCCAGTTCCAGCCGCGGTAGGTAGACAGAACAAGGCCCAGGGCCAGGGGTGACAGTGCGAAATAGAAAGTCCCGATATACCTTCTGCCGGTGAACCAGTGCCCGAGGCCTGGCACAATGGCGGACAGCCAGGGGGCTATCTTCTTTCGCCGTGCCCGCTCTATCTCCAGGTAGAGAAGGTCGCGCATGCTCAGAAGTCCTGTGCACATCCTGCACCTTCGTGCTTTTGTCTTGTTCTGGACTGAACACAGGTGGCACTCGCGATAGCCTTCGATGCTCAAACCTTCATCCTTCGTCCCCTGCACTCTCAGCCCTCTACTATTTTAACCAGGACGGACCTGGTGCGGGGACCGTCGAACTCACAGAAAAAAATCCTCTGCCATGTACCAAGGACAGGTTCGTTTTCTCTGATCATCACTGTCTGGGAGGGGCCCACCAGGCTCGCTTTCAAGTGTGCGTCAGAGTTGCCCTCCAGATGTGCAAATGGCCAGGTGGACGGAACCAGCCGGGCCAGGCCGATGATAATATCCGACGCAACATCCGGATCCGCTCCTTCGTTTATCGTAATGGCCGCAGTAGTGTGGGGACAGTACAGGACACAAATTCCAGAAGATACGCCGGCGGAGGAGAGGATGTCGGCAACACTGGCGGTGATGTCGATGAGCTCTTCCCTTTTTCTCGTAACTATCTTGAACTCATCCATATAACGGGTCACCGCATCGAAGAAAGTTTCCTGTATTACGCAACTTTGCCGGTAAATCATCTGAATATAGAATAAGGTCAGATGAAATGTCAAAGATAACCGGCAAACCAATTGCAATAGTTAAGGAAATATGCTAACGGTTGGCTCACCAAGGAGGTTCGTTAGTGACCAAAAAGGAGCTCAAACCAAGGCTAAAGCGTCTCGAGACCGTCAACCTGGTATCGTTTTCACACTACGCTCCGGAAGGGCACGTTGACCTCGAAACAGCCGGCCGGACCCTCGACCTCTCAGAGGGAGGCATCATGCTGGAGATCCCCAACCCTCTCCCCTCCACCGCCAGAGAAGTCGAGCTTACCCTTGGAATTCAGGATAATATAATCAAGGCACGCGGGGCAATAATTCACCAGAGAGAGCTCGAAAACGGTCACTTCGGGCTCGGCATTCGATTCGATCAGGTCGCCGATGAAGACCTTCTCATCATAACAGAGTTTCTCTCTGAGGAAGAGTAAATTGAGCCGCAAACTCACCCATCTGGACGGTTCTGGACAGGCCCGAATGGTGGATGTCGGCGGCAAGGACGAGACAAGACGTACTGCAATTGCCCGTGGTGAGGTTGTGACCCTGCCCGAGACTCTCAGGTCGGTCCTTGACGGTCAGGTACCGAAGGGAGATGTCTTTGCTGCTGCCCGTATCGCGGGAATTTCTGGCGGGAAAAAAACATCTGACCTGATACCCCTTACCCACCCCATACCGTTGAACTCACTCAGGGTTGAGCTTGAACCGGACGAATCTCTTCCCGGCATCAGGATAGAAGCAGCCGCATCCACTACAGGGAGGACCGGCGTGGAGATGGAGGCCCTCACCGCAGTAGCTGTCTCTGCTCTCACGATCTACGACATGCTGAAGTCGGTTGACAAGGGCATGCGGATTCAGAACGTCAGGCTGACTTTCAAGGATGGCGGCAAGAGCGGAGTGTACAGGGCTAAATAGAACACCAGGGCAGAAATATCAAATGTCCAATATCCAAAATTTAATTTTCAATACTCCAATAAAATGCCTGCCGGAGGTTTTTCTACGGCAGGCATTTTTCTGATTTTTTTCTGATAGATTTTTTTCGTGGGGCGTGGGACCTGGGCCATGGGACCCTCACTGCAATTCAGTCCCTCGGCACTGCCAGCATCCTTTCAAGGGCCATGACGGCTTTGAGCCGTATGTCTTCCTGGACCGTGACGACCGGAGCCATGGTTTCCAGAGCATCCATTACATCTTTCAGGGTTGTCAGCTTCATGTTGGGGCAGATCATGTTCTCGGAAAGGGGAATAAAGGTTTTTCCCGGGCTTTCCAGTCTCATACGGTACAGGACGCCCTTTTCTGTGCCAACAATGATCTCCTCTGCAGAAGTTTCCCTGGCAAACCTGTACATTCCCGAAGTACTCGTTATGTGGTCCGCCAGCTCAAGAACCTCTGGCCTGCACTCCGGATGGGCCGCAAACACCGCGTCAGGGTGACGTTCTTTTACTTTGAGCACATCCTCCGCACCGTAGGCATTGTGAATGGGGCAGTAACCCTCCCACCAGACCACCTCTCTATCAACCTGAGATGCGATGTACTGTGCCAGGTTCATGTCAGGGACCATGATCAGGGGGGCACCTTCCACGGGAAGGGATTCGGCCACCCTTACAGCATTGGCCGAGGTGCAGCATATGTCACTTTCAGCCTTCACAGCAGCAGATGTGTTCACGTAGGCAATGACAGTTCCCCCGGGATAACGCTGGCGCATGGATCGGACGCCTTCCGGGTCGATCATGTCGGCCATGGGGCACCCTGCTTCGTGGCGCGGCAAGAGCACCGTTCGGTCTGGAGCAAGTATTGCGGCTGACTCGGCCATGAAGTGGACGCCGCAAAAGACTATCACCTCGGCATCTGACTTGGCGGCCAGCTGTGAAAGCCCGAGAGAATCACCTGTATGGTCTGCAATCTCCTGGATATCATCCCGCTGATAATTGTGCGCCAGCATTACAGCATTTCGTTCCTTCAGGAGTTCCCTGATCCTCGCCTTTGTTTTTTCGTCATGCATCTCAAGCTTCCTCACAAGTTATCGCCAACGCTTCCGGCTCGCAGGATGTCCCGCCCAGCCATCAACCGATCCCTGGCACCTTTCGTTGACAGGGTTTTCTAAATAACATATAAATCCTTTACATCAAAGAGGTTTAGGAGATTTTTCCCAACGGAGAGATAGAATGTTCGGCATAGGTATGCCCGAAATACTGGTTATCCTGGTGGTCGCTCTCATTGTGATCGGTCCCAAACGCCTTCCCGAGCTTGCCAGGCATCTCGGTAAAGGACTTGCCGAGTTTAAAAAGGCCACGGACGACTTTCAGGATTCAGTCAGGGTAGACCTTGAAAAGGAGCACCGCAAGGATCTGGCCGAAAAATACCCTCATCTCATCCCGGATGGCGAGCAGGACCAGGAGGGTTCCGACACTACCACCGAACAGACGGACCTGAAGCCAGCCGGGGACGTTCCCAGCGACCCTGACACAGAACCTGAGCTCACATACTCACCCGAAGAGATCGAGGGCGGCATAGCGGATGACGAAGACAGGGATGTCTGAACAACGGCTTCCCTTCTCCTCCCATCTGGAAGAGCTGCGGCGGCGCCTCATTATCTGCGTCATTGCGGTCGGGGTCGGGTTTCTCGGCTGCTACGCCTTCAAGGACCGTATCTTCGAGTTAATAGCGATCCCCCTGCTGGCCAGTCTGCCGGAGAAGAACTCGTGGATGATCTTTACCGGTGTTGCCGAGGCGTTTTTTACCTACCTGAAGGTGTCGCTGCTGGCCGGGATATTCCTCGCACTGCCGGTGATATTCTACCAGTTCTGGGCTTTTGTAGCACCGGGCCTGTACAAGAAAGAAAAAACTGTCGTTATTCCCTTCGTAATTTTCTCCACGATCTTTTTCGTAACAGGATCCATGTTCGGTTACTTCGTTGTATTTCCTTTCGGTTTCAAATTCTTCATGGGATTTGCCAACGAGGGGATACGCCCCTTTCCATCGGTCAGGGAGTATTTCACCTTTGCCACAAAGCTGCTTATTGCCTTCGGGCTGGTGTTTGAGCTGCCCCTTATATCCTATTTCTTTTCCAGGATCGGTCTATTATCATATGAATCACTGGCAAAAAACAGGCGCTATGCCATCGTCATCGTATTTGTTTTGTCCGCGGCCTTGACGCCGCCGGATATCGCAACGCAAATGATGATGGCAGGTCCGCTGCTCATCCTTTTCGAGGTGAGCGTGCAGGTGGCCAAAGTTTTCGGCCGCAAACCTCTTGTCGATGAAGGTGAGGACACACCTGATGAAGAAGAACCTGGGTAGTCTGCTTCTGGACCATGGCATCATCACCATGGACATTCTGGAAGAGGCACTTCAAAGACAGGTGATCTTTGGGGGGAGGCTTGGAACAAATCTCCTGGAGATGGGTGCCGTGGATGAGGAAACCCTCCTCAAAGAGCTTGCCTCGCAGCACAACGTCCCCTTTGCAGAAGCACACCACTTTGAAAACATCACCCAGAACATACTGGATTGCGTCCCCAGGGATCTTATCGAACAGCACCGGATAATTCCTCTAAAAAAAGAAGGAAAACGTATCGTCCTGGCCATGCGAGACCCGACCAGGCTGGACGTAGTCGACGAGGTCTCTTTCAGGACCGACTGTGTGATCAAATCGGCGGTGGCGAGCGAACTGCGGATCACACAGGCACTGGACAGGTACTACAACATAAAAAGTGAAGCCCGTTATATCGCGGTTCCATCACACACGCCAAAACGCGTGAAAAAAACCGGGGATGAACCTGAAGAGATCCACGATCTTGAAGCTCACGATATCCTTGAAGAAGATGCCGCGATGCTGGAGGATATCACCAGGTCATTCATGGAGATATCTAACAGGAACGATGTGGCTCACACGGTAGTGAGCGGCAGCCTGCAGGTCCTTGACGACGTGTTCATGTTTCTTTTAAAGGGGAATCAGGCGCAGGGCTGGATGTCCGGAGGCAAGGTGAAGCCTGGAGGAGATTTCGGTTCATGGAAGATCGATCTGGAGCCCCATAACATCCTGAGCCTTATTCAGGAATCAAGGAGTGTTTTCAGGGGGAGTGGCAAGGACCTGTACAGCACCAACCCGTGGCTGGCCAACCTGTCCTCCTCCCCGCCTGCGGAGATAACAGTCTGCCCCCTCGTTCTCAGGAAACGCACGGTGGCTGCGATCGTAGGTTTCTCCTGGAAAAACGAACCCGGAGAAGATGACCTGGAGTTTCTTGTCCGGATAATGCGAAAGGCCTCTATCGCCTTCGAGATACTCATCCTGAAAAGCAAGATATTGATGCTGTAGGGTATTTCTGTTAAGTTCATGCATGCTCTCCGAGCCGCGCGCCTAACGGACAAGCCTACGGTCAGCGGCCGACGGGTTCATCTGGAAACGGATGGGCCTCCCGTTTTTGGAAAGGAGAGGTCCTTATGCGGCCGGGCTCGCCAGAAGCGAGCCTTTTTGTATTCTATGACCAGTGAACGATTGCTAGACAGTTTTAACAGACCAATAAAGTACGTCAGGGTATCGGTGACAGACCGGTGCAACCTGAGATGCCTTTACTGCATCCCGCCGGATAACTTCGTAGATCTGGCCCACGGGCAGATAATGACCTACGAGGAGATCGAACGAATAGTAGCGGTCCTGGGTGAACGAGGGGTTTCCAGCGTCCGCATTACCGGCGGTGAGCCTCTAGTGAGAAAACACCTGGAGCGCCTCGTTGGGTCACTGGCAAAATTACCGGGGATATCAGATCTCAGCCTCACCACAAACGGCACCCTCCTCGCCCAGAGAGCTTTATCCCTCAAGGCAGCTGGCCTATCCAGGGTAAATGTTAGCCTGGACACCCTCAAAGATGACAGATTCGGGTGGATTACCCACAGGAACGACCCAGGAACCGCCATAAGACTCTCACGGGTCCTTGAGGGCATTCGAACAGCCTCTGAGGCCGGCCTTACCCCTGTGAAGATCAACGTGGTGCTGATGAGGGGCTTTAACGACGATGAACTCATGGACTTTGTTGCCATGACTCGCGACGAGGAGTACGAAGTTCGTTTCATTGAGTTCATGCCCCTGGGGGCAAACGGGTTCTGGTCTGCGGACAGGGTATTTACCGCTAAAGAGGCTGCAGCCAGGATCAAAACGGAATACGACCTGATCTCCCTGGGGAAGGGCCGGGGGGCCGGACCTGCCCAGAGGTACCAGGTACCCGGACATCTGGGAACTCTGGGATTCATAACTCCCATATCATCTGAGTTCTGCGTGCAGTGTAACCGGGTGAGGCTCACTTCAGACGGTTTTTTGAGGACCTGCCTTTTTTCGGACGCCGAAACCGATCTTCTTTCCCTGATGAGAGAGGGCTGCAGCGACCAGGCGGTGCTAAGTGCCATCAAGACCGCCCTTGTAACCAAACCGGAAGGGCATCACATCAACGGCGCTGGTTTCGCGCCGCCCTGTTCCAGGACAATGAGCCATATTGGGGGCTGAAGCCGCCAGCTTCAGCCTTGGAAATTGGAAATTCTAGCATTAGGAATTAAGTCGTGCCGGAGGTTGAAGGTTAAAAAGTTAAACGTCAGCCATTTTTTACTTTCAACTGTCAAATTACGCGATCCCCATCTTCTTCATTATCTTCAACATCTTGCCGTCCACAGGATCGATGGCCCATTCCGGGCAGATCTCCTGACAGCAGAAACAGCTTATGCACAGGCTCCGATCCACATCGCCACCCCCGCCATCGTGCAGACTGATAGCGCTCACCGGACAGGTGTCCCTGCAGGCGCCGCAGGATGTGCATCTGCCGGGATCCAGCATGGGATAGGATGACAGGGACTGCCTCATCCTTCCCCGGATAAAGGACGGGATCATAAAATCCACACTCCTGGCGGTATCGGGAAGTCTGAAGTCAGCCGCAACTGCCTCCCCGGCCGGAAGCCCGATGACCTTGACCTGCTCCGGCATAGAGCCCTCAAGGCCCTGCTTCTGAGCGCGAGCCAGGACCATGAATTTTTCCGGACCAGCCCCCAGGGCAGAGGCAACGACCTGGTCAAGGGCTATTGCTGACGGGGAGGCGGCCACTATACTGGTCCACGCAGGATCGCCGGAGTTGGGTCCGTTGCCCTCCATGCCCAGTATCCCGTCCAGGATGTTCAAGTCCGGTCCTGCCAGCCTCGCGACGTCAAGAAGCAGGTCGGCAAAGCGCCAGTCGTCTTTCGCCCTGAGGTGCCAGCCTGTTTTCGAAACGCCCACCACCGTGCCGAAGAGGTTCTTGACCGCCAGGGTCAGGAGCATCAGCGTGTGGGTCTTCAACTTGGGGAGATTTATCAGAACATCGAACTTCTGGGACTCTTCTGCTATCTCCAGGGTTTTAAAATAAATGCCGTCAGGCACAGCAAGGGTGACAGGGTTCTTGAAGGGGACGACGGTAATTCCAAGTTCTTTTACAATGCGTCCTACCCCACTCCTTGACAAAACTGCCCCCATCGTGCCGAACGCTGGGCTGTCTCCCAGGAACAGGTGTCCCCCAGCCTCCTGAGCCTCCATGGCAACTGCGCGTATGAACTCAGGGTGGGTTGTTACAGCCTTGTCGGATTGCTGGGGTGTGAGAAGGTTTGGCTTAAGGAGCACATTCTGGCCGGATCTGACAAAGGACGCCATGCCGCCCAGGGGTTCGAGGGACTCGCGGACCGCTGATCTGACTTCATCGGGGTCGTAACTTTTACATCGGACCAGGGAAACGGGGAGAGTCAAAGTATCTCCAGCTCCCTGTCAAATCGGGTCAGGTTTCTCACGCTGCCGTCCGGCATGACTGCGATCACATCCTCTATCCGGATGCCGCCTACCCTGCGGTCGTAAAGCCCGGGTTCGATCGTAATGACGTCCCCCGCCTTTAACTCATCCCCTTCAGAAGATACCGACGGAGCTTCGTGCACATCGAGCCCGAGCCCGTGACCGGTGCTGTGGAGAAAGCCTCTTTTCAAAACCTTGCCAGGCTTCCCCGGAACAGGATATCCCCTGGCCCTGAAAACGTCACATACCGCATCGTGTACACTGGCGAGTGAAACTCCAGGTTTCAGACGGTCAATTGCGGCATCCTGTGCTTCTGCTACTGCCGCATGCATCTCCCTTGCCGCACCGGAAGCCTTGCCAACGACGAAAGTCCGGGACATGTCGGAATGATACCTGCTGACCTTGTCCCTGGGAAAAAGGTCTATTACTATAGGCACCCCGGCGCGTATGGGCCCGATCCCTTTTTCGTGAGGATCGGCACCGCACTTCCCCGGCGCAGTAATAGTATCCATGGATTCAAAACCTTCATCCAGCAAAAAGACTTCTACGATACTCCTCAGCCGCTGTGCTGTCAGGACTTGACCATCGTGCTCGAGGGTGCTCTTTTTCACGGTGCATCCGGCAAGGACCAGCCTTGCCGTTTCCATTGCTCTTTCAGTGGATCTCTGGGCGTTCTGGATCAGCTCTATCTCCCTGGCGGACTTTCTCCGGCGTCGGCCGGATACGGAAGTACCATCAATTTCGAGGGAAAAACCCTCAGACTCAAGGAACCTTGCCAGGCCAACCGGGAAAGAAGGCAGGACACGGATGCGATCTGCCCGGTGCTTTTTCAGAAAAGCCGTCAGGGCCGACTCCGGAGGCCCTCCCTTCCTGCGGGTGAGAACCTCGACGGCCTCGCAGGTTGACTCCCTTTCAGCCCTGCCGTGCTCCATGGCTGAGACAGCCGCGACTGCCCTTCCCCCTGGCAGCTCAAGAACAGCAAAGGGGTCGGGGCACAGGAACTGTGTCAGATAGAACTGATTTGAGTCTTTGTAGCTCTGAGCGAAGTGGAATAACGGAAGGTCGGAAGATGGCATGTTTGAAGTTTAGCGGAAGGCACCTATGGTAACAAGAAGAGATTGGGACATTGAGCTGATCTTACTCAACAGCCGCCATTGGCGGTGCCACCCCCGTCTTGAAAGTAACCTCGGATCCGCCGGCCATAAAGGTCATCTCGACCTCAACACGACTGGGAAGCCGTCCGTAGGCACTCTTGCTCGTACTGTCAAGGCTGTCCCACTCATCTAACCAGCCGGAACCGTCCCAGTAGCGTATGTTCAGGGACCGGATCAGGGCTGTCACTTCCTGGCTAGGCCCGCCTTCCTCGTCAGGCGTCTGGGGAGGAGACTGCTCCCGCCTGAAGAGCGCTCTCTTTCCGTCGCCGTCAACAAAAATGGAGTACTCCACCTCGGCCAGGTCCCCTGAAAAAGACATGGGATCAACCGGCAGCGAGGAAGTAGTAATGAAGGCTACCCTGTCTGAGGGGTCGTCCTGGTTAAAGTCATCAGTACCAACGAAAAACGGGAGCACCCCCTCTCGGATAAAGGCACCGTTGATGTCTTCGACGACAAGTTCCATGACCGCAGCTGCCACCCTGCGAAGCTCTATCTCCCTGGCAAGGACCCTGGACCTCTTGCTCGCTCCGAATACGACAGTGAAGGCAATACCGGCGATTATAGCCAGAATGGTCATTGCTACCATTACCTCGATGAGGGTAAAGCCTCTCTCATGCGGTGCCTTGTGGAATATTTTCATAATCTCCAGATCCGGGCAGGTTGTCTTCCGGTGTATGTGCCGGAGTGCTGTTGTTTGGCAAAAAGGCCCAGATTCTATTTTTCAAACATCCGTGATAGACTTTTACAGGTTTTTGGCGTGCAAAGTCAAAGACGCTGGACTGGCCATCGGGGGGTCAAGTGTTAATAAATTTTTACGCAGCCTGGATCGGTATCTTGATGGGTTTTCTGGCCGGAGCGCTTGAAGGCCTGTTTTTCCACTCTGAGCAGTGGCGGGGCGGTTACAGCAGCTGGCCCCGGCGCATGGTGCGTCTTGGCCACATATCCTTTCTGGGAATAGGATTCATCAATCTTGGATATTCCTTCAGTATTTCATACCTGAACATTACCAATCCCAGCCATATTCCTTCCATCCTGTTCCTGACGGGAGCTGTATCCATGCCGGCCGTGTGCTACCTTTCGGCCTGCAAAAAAGCTTTCAGGCATCTTTTCTTCATCCCGGCCGGTTCTCTCATCATCGGGGCAGGAGCATTTATATTCCTGGAGCTGTTTAGATGAAAATCGCGCTGGTGGCTATGAGCGGCATCAGGGTTTGCGACGAGGAACTGCTGAATATGGGTCTGACCCTCCCTGGCTTCGTGGAGCGAAGCAAGATCATAGCTTCCCTTCCCAGCCTCGGCCTGCTGACCCTTGCCGGCATGACTCCGCCGCACTTCGAGGTGGACTACATCGAAATAGAGGACTTCAGGGATGGGAATACGTCAGCTGCACCTGCTGCAGGTTATGATCTTGTAGCTATCTCAAGCTACACAGCCCAGATACATGAAGCCTATAATCTTGCCGACTACTGCCGGAGAGACGGTGCCAGGGTGGTTATGGGCGGCCTGCACGTTTCCGCCCTTCCCGATGAGGCAGGGAAACACTGTGACTCGATCGTCGTGGGAGAGGGAGAACTGAGCTGGCTAAAACTCCTGGAAGACCTGGAAAAGGGCAGTATAAAACCTGCTTACGGTTCGCGTACAGGAAGTTTTGACCTGGCCGAGGCGCCCCTTCCGGCATTTGAGCTTCTTGACATCGACAGGTACAACCGCCTGACCATCCAGACTAGCCGCGGCTGTCCTCACAAGTGTGAGTTCTGTGCCAGTTCCACCCTCCTCTCCGACAGGTACAAGCAGAAACCAGCCGAGAAGATCCTAGCGGAAATTGACGCCATTCTCGGAGTCTGGGAACACCCCTTCATCGAACTGGCAGATGACAACACCTTCATCGATCGGCGCTTCTGGAAGGAACTTCTGCCGGAGATAGCGAAAAGAAAAATACGCTGGTTCACAGAGACGGACATCTCCATGGCTGACGACCCGGCAATGCTTACCCTCGCGCGCAAAGCCGGGTGTGCACAGGTCCTCATTGGGCTGGAAAGTCCAACTGAAGATAGCCTGTCAGGGGTGGAGACGAAAAGTGACTGGAAGCGCGGGCGACTGAAAGAATACCGTGAGGCCATAGACAGGATACAGTCCCACGGTATAAGCGTCAACGGTTGCTTCATCATAGGTCTTGACGGCCATGGCCCTGAGATTTTCGACCAGGTATATGATTTCGTCAGGGGCTCCGGGCTCCACGAAGTCCAGATAACGATACAGACTGCTTTTCCCGGAACCCCGCTTTACGACAGGCTGGTCGCAGAAGGCAGGATGTTAGAACCCGAAGGTTGGGAAAAGTGCACCCTGTTCGACCTTAATTTCAGGCCGTCCGACATGGAGGAGTCCGAACTGCGGGAGGGATTCAGAGAACTGGGGGCGAGGCTTTACAGCGATAAATTCACAACCCAGAGGCAAAAGCACTTCAAAAAACAGCTCCTTAAGAACCGCAGGAACTAAGGGGCCGAGGAAAGGGAAAATGAGGCATAAAAAGGCAATATCACTGGTGTTCGGTGTCGCGGCCCTTTATGAGGGGGTTATTGGAGTATTATTTTTCATCCGCCCCATGGCCGTATTCAGGTGGTTCGAGGTAACGCCTCCCAACCATGTTGGATACGTCAAGTTCCCGGCACTTCTCCTGATACTCTTCACGTTAATGTTCGTCCAGATCGCTTCAGACCCGGAACGCCACAGGGGCTTCATACCATACGGCGTGGGCCTCAAAGTCTCCTACAGCGGACTCGTTTTCTGGTACTGGGCCACAACAGGAGTACCAAGCATGTGGAAGCCCTTTGCCGTGATAGACGCCCTCATGGTGGTGCCCTTTCTGTGGGCGATGACGTGCATCAGATCGGGGCGATGAGCTTCGGGCACCCGTTGGGAACAGTCCCCGGTCAATATCTTTCTGGGTCAGCGAAGTAATCCATGGCAAGCGCTCCAGCGGGTATTCGGCCGGAGTGGGGTATGCCCTCGGGCACGGTATACTGCTGGCCCCCTTCGTAGACCCTCGTCTCGTTGCCGATCGTCAGCTCAATGGCACCATCAATAACAAACCCCCACTGGAAGCAGTGTGAGTGGTCTGGCAGGACAGTACCCGGCTGGATCTCGAAAAAGACCACCAACCCTTCGGCGCCCCCGACTTTCCATCCCCTGATGCCCTCGATTGGTATGCTTATCTCAGGGTTCTCCTTGATCTTTTCCGGCAGGGAATATCTCATTATTTACCTCCGTAATGATCTTGATCCGGATCCATGGGCAATTTCTGTTTTCCGGCTACATTAAACTTTCAACATCAAATTTTCAACTTTCAACTATTCACTCCACACCCTTCTTGCCCGTCGATTAAGAGAATGATATTCTCTGAAGGAGACTGGAGGTGGACAAGTGCCGGAAATCAGACCGTTTAGAGGAGTAAGGTTCAACACAGAAAAGATCAGCGATATTTCAATGGTAGTTTCGCCCCCCTACGATGTCATCGATCCCGGACAGCATGCGGACCTCCTCTCCCGGGACGATTTCAACTGCGTTAAGCTGATACTGGGCTCAGAACCCGGAAAACAGGGAGATTACGAAGAGGGCGCCCGGATGATGATGTCGTGGGAAAACGATGGTGTTCTCATGCGGGACGAGACGCCATGCTACTACCTCATCGAGGATTCCTTTTTACTTCCAGGTGAGAAGTCTCCCCGTCGACGCTGGGGGATAATCGGCCGCGTCAGGCTCGAGCCGCTGGATTCCGGCAGGATACACCCTCACGAAAGAACCCACCTGGGCCCCAAGGAGGACAGGTTAAAGCTCATGCACTCCTTCGGTGGTAACCTCAGCCAGATCTTTGCCCTTTTTGATGGAGATGCCTCCGTTGTGAGAGAGGCTCTGGCTGACACGTTCGAATCAGAGCCCTCGGCCGACTTCGAGGACGCCGACGGCATCGGAAGGAAGATGTGGGTCATCGCGGATCAGTCTGCTGTGGAAAGGATCACTGAGCTGCTTTCCAACCGGGACTACTACATAGCCGACGGTCACCACAGATACGAGACAGCCCTGAACTATTCACTGGAGACCTCCTCTGACGACCCAGACGATGACAGCAACTTCGTCATGATGGCCCTGGTTGGGATGGAGGACCCCGGGCTTGCCATCCTGCCCACCCACCGGCTCTTGTACGGATTCTCCGATTTCGCATTTGAGAAGCTGCTTGTGTGCCTTGAAGATTTCTTCGAGGTGAGTTCCGTTGCGCCCGAAGAAGAAGCTCCCCTTAGGGCCGGGCTCCCGCCGTCGGGGGCAGGCAGGAGAGGTTTTACGCTATACAACCCGGCCTCGGACAGTTTTTTCAGGGCGTTCCTCAAACCCGAAGCCAGCCTCGAAGGCGAGATACCCGACTTGCCTGTCTCAGTGAGGGAACTGGATGTAACACTGGCCGAGCGGCTCCTGATGATGCGCTGCCTGAAGTTGACACCTGAACAGATCAGCCACCAGGAGCACCTCGAGTACTTCAAGGATTCGGTCGAGGCCATGGAGAAGGTGCGCTCCGGAGGAAATGTCCTGGTCCTCATGAACCCGACAGGAATGGAAGATCTCGTTGCCGTAACCCGGGACAGGCAGAGAATGCCCCAGAAGTCGACCTTCTTTTTCCCAAAACTCCTGACCGGGCTCGTATACTATCTCCACCACAGACAGGAATAAATGAAAGTTACGAAGAAAAAGAAGATCCCCGCATCGACACCTGCTATCTGGGCCGTCGGTGGAGGAAAGGGTGGTGTCGGCAAATCCGTCATCACATCCAACCTGGCGATCAGCCTTGCACAGCAGGGCAAGCGATGCATCGCTATCGATGCCGACCTGGGTGGGGCAAACCTCCACACAGTGATCGGCATGCGCAACCCGAAATACACCCTGTCATCATTCCTGCGGAGAGAAGTCTCCAGTCTCAACGACATCATCGCCGACACACCCATACCGAACCTGAGGCTCATCAGCGGCGCCCGTGCTCTCATGGAGATGGCAAATCCCAAGTACACTCAAAAGGAAAAACTGCTCAGACACATCTCCGCCCTCGACGCTGACTACGTTATTCTGGATCTGGGTTCCGGAACGAGCTTTAACATCCTGGACTTCTTCCTGGTGGCAACGGAAGGAATTCTGGTCGTCCTTCCCGAGCCCACATCCGTGGAAAACGTCTACCATTTCATTAAAGCAGCCTTCTATCGTAAGCTGAAACGTGCTACGAACAGATCGGGGGTTACCGACGCTATCGACAAGGTCATGGTGGAAAAGGTTGCCCGCGGGATCCAGTCTCCCAGAGCCCTTATCGAAAACGTCTACTCCATCAACAAGGAAGCAGGGGAAGCCCTGCAGCTGGCAGCTGAAAATTTTCGCCCTAACATCATAGTCAACATGATCCGCAGGTGGGATGACAGTGATCTGGGGAAGGACATTTGCACTGCGTGCAGAGATTACTTCGGCATCACGATTAATTTCCTGGGGGAGATCGAAGACGACGACCACGTGAAGAAGGCCATCAGGATGAGGAAATCAGTAGTGAGCATGTTCCCAGCCGCCCCCTTCACGAAATCAGTAAAAAGAATTTCCAAGAGATTGCTGGGACAAGGCGGTTCTCCGGATGAGTAGCTCTTCAAGCGCGAGTGATTACACTATCCTGGGAGTCAAGCCGGGGGCTGATGAAAAGGAAATAGCCCGTTCATACCACCGCATGAAGGCGATCTATTCTGAAGGTTCCCTCTCCACATACTCACTTCTTTCAGACAAGGAGAGAGAGGAGATGCTCGAAAAGATCGAGAAGGCCTACATGCGGATAACCAGGGAATATTCCAGGCAAAAGACACAGGAGATACCCTCAACTCCGGGCCTGGCATTTACAATGTCCAGCGCGGACGATTCTATAGGCAACTACCTGAGAAACACGAGAGAGGGGCTGGGTCTTACGCTCAAGGAGGTTTCTTCGCGGACAAAGATCCGTTCCACCCACCTGGAGAACATCGAGTTGGAAAAATTTGACCAGCTGCCCGCATCGGTTTATCTGAGGGGCTTCATCCTGGAGTTTGCACGCGTCTTATCTCTCGCGAACCCCGAAAAGATAGCCTCCAGGTACCTCGAGCGTATGGCGGGCACAGAGGAAGAGGAGGAAGGGGAATGAGACTTGCCGCTGCGCTGCTGCTGCTCCTGCCTTCCATCTCCTTTGCCTACACACCTCCAGCCGACCTTCTCCTGGAGAGAATGGCCCGTCTCTGGGCGAACGCAACCCCGGTGGAAGTAAACTTGGTACTTGAAACAGACAGAGGCAAGCAGATAGGCGAAGCGTCAACGGTCCTTCCCCTGAGGATCGAGGAAGGGGCCGAAACGGCCGAGTTCTCAACGGAGGTGGATGTCTTTTACCATGGAGGTTATGTTCCCTTTCACCTCCTGACCGTTGAGGCCGAGCAGCTATTCGGCTCCCTGCGCGCAGACCTGTTGGGCGAAAACCCAGCGGTGCGGCTCGACCGGATCGATTCCATCATCTGCTACTACATAGAGGGGGCGCGGATCCGTCTGTGGCTGCGCAAATCCGATCTCATGCCCCTTAAGGCTGGCATAAGGTCCAGGACTGGAGCCTGGACCGAGTCCCGCTACCTTGAGATCGCCGATATCGGCAGACGCCTGCCCTACCCCGCCAGGACTGAGGTGTTTGGCAACACAGAGCTGGTCATGGTGGAACGGCTGTCCCTGGACACCGCAGAACCCGACCAACCATGAAAGAGGGCTTCGCCCGGGTTGCGGTACCCCGGCCCGTCGAAGAGATCTTCCACTATTCCATACCTGAAAATCTCAAGAGCAGGGTCGCGCCCGGCTGCACCGTTACCGTACCCTTCGGACGCAAAAGTTTTACCGGCCTTGTTGTTGACATCGTGCCTGAATCGCCTGTGAAGACACGTCCTATCCTCTCTGTTGCCGGATCAGAACCCTTAAGCGAAAACCTCATTGAGCTTGTCAGATGGACATCTTCCTACTACCAGTCACCACCGGGAATGATAGCGAGGATGACCATGCCGCCGTCAGCAGGTTCGGCAGGCATCAAGTTCAGGCTCACTGAAAAAGGCAGATCAGCCCTGGACCCTGAAGGTTCCGACCGGGAACTCGGTCTACTCGATTCCCTGAAAAGAGGGCCAAGAACGTCAGTGCATCTTGAAAAGTCCTTTTCATCCGAGGAGGTTGAGCAGGCCCTCGGAGCAGGATTGATAGAAGAGGTGGCCTCCCGGCCTGATATTTCCAAGGCTCCGGCAGACACACCGGCACCTGAATATGCCAGGGAAGAAGAGGCTGTCGTCACCCTGACCTCCGAACAGGAAGCTGCCCTGAAAGGCATCGGCGACAGTATCAACAGGGGTAAATTTTCCACTACGCTCCTGATGGGAGTGACCGGGTCGGGAAAAACAGAGGTCTATCTTCGCGCAGCGAAAATAGTACTCTCATCCGGAGGAGCCGTGCTGCTTCTGGTCCCGGAAATATCCCTCACTCCCCTCCTCACATCGCGCCTCGAAAGCCAGGTGCCGGGCGGAGTCGCTGTTATCCACAGCGGCCTGACGCCCTCGGGAAAAAGAAAGGCGTGGGAAGCTGTTCAGGGCGGGAAGGCCAGTCTGGTCGTGGGTGTCCGCTCAGCCGTATTCACGCCTGTACCGAAGTTGGGGCTGATCATTGTTGATGAAGAGCACGATGGCTCCTTCCGGCAGGAGGAGGCTCCCAGCTACAATGCCAGGGACGTTGCTGTAAAAAGGGGCCAGCTGGAAAATGTTCCGGTTATCCTGGGCACCGCGACCCCTTCCCTGGAGTCCTTCAGAAACACCGAGACCGGGAAATATGCACTACTGACCCTCCCCGAGAGGGTCAGCACCTCGCAGGACCCGAAGGTTGTGGTCGTGAATATGTCCGACCCGGACGTAAAAAAATCAGATCACCCCTTTGTGTCCGACAGGCTCATGTCGGCCCTTACCGAGACGGTTCAAGGCGGGTCTCAGGCAATGCTTTTTCTGAACCGCAGAGGTTTTTCTCCTTTCCTGCTGTGCAGCGACTGCAATTTTGCCATGCCGTGCCCCAACTGCGAAGTCACCCTCACCTACCACAGGGCAAGGGGCATGCTGTGCCACTACTGCGGCCACCTGGAAAAAGTACCCGAAAAATGCCCCCAGTGCAGCAGCGGCAGGCTCACTCCCGTGGGGACCGGTACCCAACGCCTTGAGGCGGCGATATCTTCGGCCCTTCCCGACGCGGTAATAGAAAGGCTCGACCGGGACACCGTCGTAAAGCGCGGCATGCTGGCGGACATCTATCGCAGGATGGACGGCAACAAGATCCAGGTCCTGGTGGGGACGCAGATAATCGCCAAGGGCCACGACTTTGCAAACGTTACCCTGGTGGGGATCCTCAACGCCGAGCAGGCGCTTGACTTTCCTGATTTCAGGTCCGCAGAACGGACTTATCAGCTGATCACGCAGGTGGCGGGAAGGGCGGGCAGAGGCAAAAAAAGAGGGACAGTCATTGTCCAGTCATATTTTCCGGACCACTATGCCGTGTCTCTCGCCCTTAAAAGTGACTACCGGGCCTTTTACGAAAAAGAATCGGAAATGCGCCGGCAGCTCGGTTATCCACCCTTCGGCCGGATGGGCCGTATCATCGTAGATGGGCTCAAGCAGGAGGCCGTCCAGAAGGCCTGCTCGACAATATCAGGGTGGCTTTCGGGGCTCTCGGGGCTGAGGGTCCTTGGCCCCTCTCCGGCGCCCCTGCCGCGAATCCTCAACCGCCACCGCTGGCACCTGCTCCTTCTTGCCGAAAACCGCGGGCTGCTGTCAAAAGCCCTGAAAAAAACCAGGGAAAAACCGCTCAAGAACGTGCGCGTGCACGTCAGGGTGGATCCGTATCATCTGATGTGAGGAGGGAGCCAGAGAAAAAAGACTTTGTTTGGCAGGGATGAAGGGGCCAAAGAGAGTTGAAGGTTCAAAGTTGAAAGTTGAAAGCCAGGAATACAGGACAAGAAGCCCCAGAGGGTGGATCCCAGAAGGCTCTGACACCATGTTTGTAGTCGTTTAATACACTTCCCGACTGTTCAGCTTCTGATCCAAAGGGTTTATACCTCTCAGACCAGACTACAGCACCAGTAACGTCTATAACAAGCCTGACTGATCCGAGGTAGTCTGCATGGAAGAAGTGAGTTTCCTGCGTTCCCTCTCCAAAGCTTGAAAAGCGAAGGGGGAAAGCCTGACTAGAAAGTGAGGCCTGACTCCCAAATTCCCAATTATCCTATTAATCCAAACATAATCAAATAGAATCCCAACAAAATCCATATGACTCCAAAAATTACCATAAATATTTTTCTAGCTTTTAGTTGCTCTTCGTCTTTAAAAAACAGTGTGTTTTTATAGCTTGTATGTATTAATTTTAAAACACTTTCATATTTAAAAATATGATAAAGCCCGACTATTATAATTAGAATGCCTAAAATAATTTGAAATATATACATACTGTTCTCCTACCAAACCTAGCGAAAAATTTTATATCACTTTTATTTGTATGGAACCTCGCCGTTGTACCAAGTATAAGTTGATGTATATACACCAGAACCGCCTGGAGTACCTAAATGCGGACCCGTAGTGTACATGATGTTATCACCTGACCATGAAATTTGCCCACCTGCCCCATAGAGCCCAAGAGAGATCACTTCAAAATTCAATGCATGTCCACTACCAGTCCAATGATCTGGGTTACTAGAGCCAATTGCGATTCCTACTTCTGGTTGACCACTTACTCCGCGAACATATCCGCCACCAAAAGCGACGTAATAAAAGCTGTGGCCCTTCTTTGCTAAATCATCATAAAAGGTAAACACTCCACCCTCAAAATACCCACCAAAGCCGCCTCCGACTCCGGACATCTCTACTCGATATAAGGTACCAATATCTACTGTAAAATCTTTCAAACCAGGATTTAATGCTCCGTATGGTGAAACCTGATTTCCGGAGCTTATAGGACCTTCATTTTCTCCAAATAAACTATCTCCATTAGAGGATGTATCCAAACCAAAATCATCCGTCCATGATCCTCCCTCAAATCCAGGTCCTTCAAGTCCAAAGTTACCCTCTTTAACCTCCTCATCGATGTTAAACATCCCCGTCGGGTCAATAAACCTAAACGGATTATTTCTCCCATAAGCAAACCTGTTCAGCGACTGCGGATCAAGTATTTTCCCCCATAAAGGATCTTCTGAGATGAATCGACCGATATCAGGATCATACCCGTCTTCGTCATGGCTTACATGACTTCGGCGAGGCAGGCCACCGGGCGTTGAAGTAAAAGAACCCAGGTTCCGCATCCCAGGCCTTGCCAGTAAAGCGGTAGTCGTTTGTGAGTGTTAGAATGTGATTAATATAGCAGTCGGTATAAACACATAAAAGGTAAGAAAGTGAGGTTTGACC